>NZ_CP121261.1:6000000-6300000 GCF_029637605.1 Achromobacter spanius
CGGCGGGGACGGCATCGGCAGACACGCCGCGCCTGCCGGCATGGATCAGCGCGTTGCCCAGCAGCCCGGCGCCGGCTTCGCAAGACTGAAACAACAGGCCGGCAAGGTTCGCCGCCAGCACGGCAGCGGGGATCTGCGCGCGGGCGCCGTCATCTCGCAGCTTGCGCAAGGCCGGGCCGGCGTCGGCGGCGAGCAGGAAGGATTCCAGGCGGCGTTGCAGCGCGTCGGCAGCGGCATGTCCGGCGGCTATCTGGTCCGCATCGGCGGTGGTGGGCAGGGCGGACAGGAACGCGGCAATCTGGGCAGCGCTATCGGCGTGCAGGGCGGGAGCCAGTCCCAGGAAGGCTGCTTGAGCATGCACGGGGGCGGCGGTCAGGTAGCGGTCTATGGCAGCGGCGTCCAAGGCCGGTATCGCGGGCCATCGCGGGGTACAAGCTTGCGTGCCTTGTTCCTGGATGTATGCCGCCAGCAAGGCCTTCAGCCGTGTGTGCATATCGCTGTCGTTCATGCGTACGAAGCGGCCGAAGAGCCGGCCTGCGGGGCCGGCGCACAGGGCGCGCGGCACTGGTTCCGATGGCGGACGGACGCGCGCAGCTGGATTGCGCATCACGGCCGTGATCGTGTCAGGGTGGCTGGCGACCCAAAGGCCTAGCGCGTCGTCGCGGTACAGGGGCTTCTCGCGCGCCAGCGCGGCGTAGTAGGAGTAGGGGTCGCCGTGCGTGACGGCAAGCAGGGGATGGGCGGGAAGCATGGCATGGCCGGTAGGAGATCCGGCTGCCAGTATCTGCTCCCCGGGCATGCAACGATTCGATGCCGGCCGAACTATGCCTGCGTCGTGCCTGGCTGGCGGGCGCCAGCGTCCGCCAGCAGCGCCGCGTAACCCTTGCGTGAATCCGGCCATTGCAGTGTGAAGCCGCTGGCGCGCAGCCGCCCGTTACTGAGCTTTTTGCTGCCCACATTCGCAGGCGCGGGCGCCTCGCGCGGCGCGGGGGCGCCGATCATCGCGGCCAGCTCGGTGTACAGCACGTGCAGCGGCAGTGGCGTGTTGTCGCACCCAATGTAGACCGGCGCCACGTCCGGCAACAGCGCCAGATGGAACACGGCCCCGGCGGCGTCGTCGATGTGGATGCGATTGGCCCAGTGCTCGGGCTCGCGTGGGGCGCCCGCCGCACCGCTACGCAAGCGCTCAATCAATTGCAGCCGGCCCGGCCCGTACAGCCCGGCGAAACGAATCGACGTGGATGAAAATCCACGCGCGGCCAGCGCCGCTTCGGCCTCAAGCAACACCCGGCCGTTGAAGCCCTGCGGCGCGGGTGGCGTGTCTTCGTCGACCCATTCACCGTGGTGCTCGCCATACACCGCGCTGGACGACACGAACACCACACGCTTGAGTTGCGAGGTGTCCAGCGCGTCAAGCACATGGCGCAGGCCGTCAATAAACACGCCCTGGTAGACGGCGGCATCGCGCCCGCCCGGGGCGGGTACGTGGATCAGCCGCGTGATGCCCTGGGGCAGCGCGGGCAGGGTGTCCGCGCGCGTGATGTCGCCTTGCAGCCATTGGATGCCGCTGTTGTCGGCGGGCGGATGGCGGCGCAGCGCGTACACCTGGTCGCCACGCGCCAGGAAGCGCCGGGCCACGCGCTGACCAAGGTCGCCACAGCCGATGAAAAGTACGCGTTCAGTCATGATGCCGCCTTGGTTCGTGAAAAAGGCGCCCCGGAAGGCGCCTTGAGGCAGGGTATCCGACAACCCTGGCCGGGGTTTACATGCCGCTGTAGACGGGCCCTTCGCCGCCTTGCGGGGCGACCCAGACGATGTTCTGGGTGGGGTCTTTAATGTCGCAGGTCTTGCAGTGCACGCAGTTCTGCGCGTTGATCTGCAAGCGGTCCTCGCCGTGATCGTCCTTGATGAACTCGTACACGCCGGCCGGGCAGTAACGCGATTCCGGGCCGCCGTACTTGGCCAGGTTCACCTGCACCGGCACGGATGGGTCCTTCAA
Source organism: Achromobacter spanius (assembly GCF_029637605.1). Taxonomy (NCBI): domain Bacteria; kingdom Pseudomonadati; phylum Pseudomonadota; class Betaproteobacteria; order Burkholderiales; family Alcaligenaceae; genus Achromobacter; species Achromobacter spanius. The sequence goes on from NZ_CP121261.1 coordinate 6,002,000, forward strand.
GGTCAGGTGGATGGGCTCGTTCTCTTCGTGGTTGGTGTTCGAAATGAACACCGAGCTGAGCTTGTCGAAGGTGAGCTTGCCATCGGGCTTCGGGTAGTCGATGCGCGCGCATTCGGACGCCGGTTGCAGACAGGCGTGGTCGGGCTTGTTGTGGCGCAGGGTCCAGGGCATCTTGCCCTTGAGCAGCAGTTGCTCCACGCCCGTCATCAAGGTGGCGATGGTGCGGCCCTTCTTGAACCACTGCTTGAAGTTGCGCGCCTTGTTCAATTCCGCGTGCAGCCACGAAGCCTCGAAAGCCTTCGGATACGCGGCCAGTTCGTCCTGGCGGCGGTCGGCCAGCAGGGCGTCGAATGCGGCTTCGGCGGCCATCTTGCCCGACTTGATGGCGGCATGGCTGCCCTTGATGCGGGACGCATTCAGGAAGCCGGCCTCGCAGCCGACCAGCACGCCGCCCGGGAACGTCAGCTTGGGCAAGGACATCAAACCGCCGGCCGTGATGGCGCGCGCGCCGTAGGCGATGCGCTTGCCGCCTTCGAAGGTGCCGCGGATGGCGGGGTGCGTCTTGTAGCGTTGGAATTCGTCGAACGGCGACAGCCAGGGGTTGGCGTAGTCCAGGCCGACGATCATGCCCACGGCCACCAGGTTGTTGTCCAGGTGGTACAGGAACGAGCCGCCGTAGGTGTCGGAATCCAGCGGCCAGCCGGCCGTGTGGATGACGAGGCCGGGCTTGGATTGCGCCGGGTCGACTTCCCACATTTCCTTGATGCCGATGCCGTAGGACTGCGGGTTGCGGCCATCGTCCAGCTTGAAGCGTTCGATCAATTGGCGGCCCAGTTGGCCGCGCGAGCCTTCGCCGAACACGGTGTAGCGGGCATGCAGTTCCATGCCGGGCTGGTAGTGGTCGGTGTGCGAACCGTCGCGGGCCACGCCCATGTCGCCGGTGGCCACGCCGCGCACGGCGCCGTTTTCGTCGTACAGCACTTCAACCGCGGCAAAGCCGGGGAAGATGTCCACGCCCAGCGCCTCGGCTTGCTCGCCCATCCATTTGACGACGTCGCCCAGGCGAACGATGTAGTTGCCCTCGTTGTGGAAACAGGGCGGCAGCATCCAGTTTGGCGTGGTGCGCGCGCCGGTCTGGGACAGGAACATGAACTTGTCCTGCGTGACCGGCACGGTCAGCGGTGCGCCTTTTTCTTTCCAGTCGGGGATAAGTTCGGTCAGCGCCAGCGGGTCCATGACGGCGCCGGACAGGATGTGTGCACCCAGTTCCGCGCCTTTTTCCAGGACGCACACGCCGATTTCCTGATTCTTTTCAGCGGCCAGCTGCTTTAGACGGATTGCGGTGGCCAAGCCGGCGGGTCCACCGCCAACCACGACCACGTCATATTCCATCGACTCGCGTTCAGACATTTGCAAAGCTCCCCGTATGTATTCCATATTTGGCTGGAAGTATTATCGGCGATTGTATTGCAGGCGGAGGCCGTGCATGCCTTCGTATTTCTTTTAGCCTTCAGGAGTAATCGGTGAACCCGGACAATCTGTCTGCGCGGATTCTGGCGGTGGGCGATACCCATCAGGTGGAATTGCCCTTGCGTTGGGGCGATTCAGACGCCTTGAATCATCTGAACAACACGCTGTATTTCCGCCTCATGGAAGAGGCCCGCATGCAGATCCTGTATGACGCGGGCTTCGAGCTGCCCGCCGACAACGGCGCCATCCTGGCCCACGCCTCGTGCGATTTCCTGCGCCCGCTGACGTACCCGGCCACGGTCCGGGTCATACACAAGGTCACGCGTATCGGCCGTTCCAGCGCGGAATTCGAGCTGCTGCTGGAAAAGGTCGGCGACGATGCCGGTCCCTATGCGCGCGGACGCAACGTGCTAGTCTGGATGGACTACGTGGCCAATTCGTCCGCACCGTGGCCGCCCGAAGTGCTGGCCCAGATGGCCACGCAGTTCCAGGCGGCGGCTTCAGACGCAGCTTGAGATTAGGGGCGCGGAATCGCCCGTCATGCCGTTAAAATCAAGCGCAAAATCACAAGAGAAATAAAGGGGCGCGCCACCCTCGGCGCCGCGACCCAGAGACATCGGGCAGTGTTGCGATGCCGTCTGGGGCCGACGCCGGCAGCCGCGCTCCAAGGAAAACAGGGCTCACCCCGATTTTCTTGTTCCCCCATGGGACACACCGCGCGGGGCGGGCTCTCTTCGGTTAGACCTTAACTAGGAGTTGGAGCGATGGACAAGGTTTTTGCAAGCGCCCAGGAGGCGCTGGCAGGCATCGTCAAGGACGGTCAGATGATCGCCGTGGGCGGTTTCGGCCTTTGCGGTATTCCCGAGGCCCTGATCGCCGCGCTGCGCGATTCGGGCGTGAAGGACCTGACCTGCGTCAGCAACAATGCGGGCGTCGACGGCTTTGGCTTGGGCCAACTGCTGAACACGCGCCAAGTGCGCAAGATGATCGCGTCCTACGTGGGCGAAAACAAGGAATTCGAACGCCAATACCTGTCGGGCGAACTCGAGCTTGAGTTCACCCCGCAGGGCACGCTGGCCGAGAAGCTGCGCGCCGGCGGCGCGGGCATTCCCGCCTTTTTCACCCGCACCGGCGTGGGCACCATCGTGGCCGACGGCAAGGAAATCCGCGAGTTCGACGGCCAGCAATACGTCATGGAACGTTCGCTGACGCCGGACGTGTCGCTGGTCAAGGCGCACATCGCCGACCGCAGCGGCAACCTGGTGTTCCGCAAGACGGCCCGCAACTTCAACCCGAACGTCGCCATGGCCGGCAAGTTCACGGTGGTTGAAGTCGAAGAAATCGTTGACACCGGCAGCCTGGATCCCGATCAGATCCACCTGCCCGGCATCTATGTGCAACGGATCGTGCTGAACACGACGCCGGAAAAGCGCATCGAACAACGCACCACTCGCCCGGCCTAAGGAGAAGACGACATGGCATGGTCCCGCGATGAAATGGCGGCACGCGCGGCGCGCGAGCTGCAAGACGGTTTTTATGTGAACCTGGGTATCGGCCTGCCGACCCTGGTGGCCAACCACGTGCCCAAGGGCGTTGAGGTGTGGCTGCAATCCGAGAACGGCCTGCTGGGCATCGGCCCGTTCCCTACTGATGCTGAAGTTGACGCTGACCTGATCAACGCCGGCAAGCAGACGGTGACAACGCTGCCGGGCTCGTCGATCTTCTCGTCCGCCGATTCGTTTGCAATGATCCGCGGCGGCAAGATCAACCTGGCCATTCTGGGCGCGATGCAGGTGTCCGAAAAGGGCGACCTGGCCAACTGGATGATCCCCGGCAAAATGGTCAAGGGCATGGGCGGCGCGATGGACCTGGTGGCTGGCGTCGGTCGCGTCGTGGTCCTGATGGAACACGTGGCCAAGAAGAAGGACGGCACTGAAGACATCAAGCTGCTGCCAGAATGCAACCTGCCGCTCACTGGCGTGGGTGTGGTTGACTTGATCATCACCGACCTGGGCGTGATGGAAGTCACGGAAAATGGCCTGAAACTGCTGGAAACGGCACCGGGCGTGACGGTAGACGAAATCCAGTCCAAAACCCTGGCCAAGCTAGACGTGTCAGCCCTGTAGGATGGGTGAAGCGCGCGAACCTCCGGGCAAAAACAAAATTGCCGATCGCGCGCAACCCATCAAGCAGCGCAACAAACAATCCACGCCTCCCGCAAGAACCCGCAAACGCTCCCAGGGGGCGCGCATCAACAAACGCTCCCAAGGGAGCGTTTTTTTTCACCCCGCGGCAGCCCCGCTTCACCCCAACCGCATCCCCACATGCGGAATCCCGTCTTCCATATATTCCTCGGTCACCTCCACAAACCCGTGCCCGCCGTAGTACCCCCGCAGCCGCGCCTGCGCACCCAAATACATCGCCCGCCCCGGCCAGCGCCGGCGCACTTCCGCCATCGCATGGCGAATCAACTCATGCCCCAGCCCCTGACCGCGAGTCCAAGGCGCGCTGATGACCCGCCCGATCTCGATATCACCATTCTTATTCAGTGACGGATCCAAAATCCGGCAATACGCCGCCAACTGGCCGTCCTGCCAAGCCATCAAGTGCGAGGTCTGTCCGACCAGGTCCTTCCCATCAATGTCCTGGAAGACGCAATTCTGCTCAACGACAAACACTTCCGTGCGTAGCTGGAGAATCGCGTAGATCTCGGCAACGGTCAGTTCCTGATGGGGCTTACAGATCCAATTGGGCATTGCGGCATTCCAAGGCAAGAAAAGAGGCGCCAATAGCGTACCTCAAACCGACCCCGTTTCTTTTCGTCCACCGTTACATAAATTCACGGGTATACCCTTAGTATGAAAAGGAATTTTCTTATTTAAAATTTGTGTGTAAACAGATTTACACAAACACCCGCTAAGACGCACACCAAAAAGATGAACAAGGCCGTACTGTCGATCGCTGATCGGATCGCCCGGGCTCAGCCCGCGCTGAGCCGGACTCAGCACAAGATGGCCGAGTACGTGCTGGCACATCAGTTCCGCGTGGCCACCATGACCATCGACGAATTCGCCGTGGCCGTCGGGGTGTCGGTGGCGACGGCCAACCGCTTTGCGCGCGCCCTGGACTTGCCGGGCTATCCGCAGTTTCGTGCCGAGCTGGCTCGCGGCTTCGAAGCCGCGCTGGAACCCGTGGAAAAGCTGCGCACCGAGTTGGCGCATTCCGCCAGCGCCGTGCAGATCTTTGCCGCCACGCTGGAAGAAGACATCCGCAACGCCCAACGCAACCTGCAGGCGCTGGACTCGGGCGCCTGTGAACAGGCGGTGCAATCCATCCTGGCCGCCGACCGCGTCTTCATCATCGGTTTCGGGGCCAGCGGTTTCCTGGCCGGCCTGCTGCAGCGTGGCCTGTGCATGCACCTGCGTTCCGTCGAATCGCTGGCGGGGCCGGGCGGCGTATCGCACGCGGCGCGGCAGATGTCGCGCATGACCGCCAAGGACCTGGTCATTGCCATTGGCTTTCCCCGTTATCTGGCCGACACCGTGACGCTGGCCGCCGCCGCCAAGCAGGCGGGCGTGCCAGTGCTGGTGCTGACCGACAAGCCCACGTCGCCCCTGGCGCCCACGGCGTCTGTCGTGCTGTATGCGTACTCGGCGCGCCAGTTGATCCCCAATTCCGAAACCGCCGCGCTGGGCTTGATCGAAGCCCTGTCCGCGGCGGTGGCCTATCGGGCCGAGAATTCCGTTGCGGCAGCCGCTGGGGTGACCCAGTCCGTGATGCCGTGGCTTATCCATGGAGTAGGTAAACGATGATTCAACCCGTGATTGCCATTCACGGTGGCGCCGGCGCGATGTCCCGCGCGGCCATGTCGCCCGAGAAAGAACAGGAATACCTGGCCGCCCTGGAGTCCATCCTGACGGCTGGCCAAGCCGTGCTGGCCCGTGGCGGCAGCGCCTTGGACGCCGTGACCGAAGCCGTGCGCCTGCTGGAAGACTGCCCCTTGTTCAACGCTGGCCACGGCGCCGTGTTCACCAGCGCGGCCACGCACGAATTGGACGCGTCCATCATGGACGGCGCCACGCTGCGTTCGGGCGCCATCGCCAACGTGAACTGCGTGCGCAACCCGATTTTCGCGGCGCGCCGTGTCATGGAAAACAGCAAGCACGTGTTCTTCGTGGGCGAGGGCGCCGAAGCCTTCGCCAAGGCTGAAGGCCTGGAAATCGTGGACCCGTCGTACTTCTCGACCGAGGCTCGCCGCGAACAATTGCTGCGTGTGCAGCGCGAAACGCCGGACGCCGCCGTGCTGGACCACGATGGTCAAGCCATGGTTGCGCGCGGCCAGCCCGCGCCAGCCGACCCGCTGGATGCCGACAAGAAGTTCGGCACGGTGGGCGCGGTGGCCGTGGATGCCCAGGGCAACGTGGCCGCGGCCACCTCGACCGGCGGCATCACCAACAAGCAGGTCGGCCGCGTTGGCGATGCGCCCATGATCGGCGCCGGCACCTACGCCAGCAACAAGACTTGTGCCGTGTCCACCACGGGCACCGGCGAGATGTTCATCCGCATGGTCGCCGCTTACGACGTGGCGGCCCAGATGGAGTATTGCGGGGCGTCGCTGCAAGAAGCAGCAGACCGCGTCGTCATGGAAAAACTGCCCACTATCGGCGGCAAGGGCGGCCTGGTGGCCGTTGACGCTCAGGGCAATGTGGCCTTGCCGTTCAACACGGAAGGCATGTATCGAGGTTACGCCCGCGTTGGCGAGAAGCCGGTCACCGCCATCTACCGATGAGCGTGGCGGGTTTTGTTTTGATTTTGGGGATTGATAAAGATGGTTGATCGCGCAAACAGCCTGGCGCTGCCGGAAAACCGCGTGGTCCAGGTCGACGACCTGACGGTGCGCTTCGTGGGTTCGGAGCGCACGGTCGAAGCCGTGCGCAACTTGTCGTTCCATGTGGACCGGGGTGAAACCCTGGCCATCGTGGGCGAATCAGGTTCGGGCAAGTCGGTAACGTCCCTGGCCCTGATGCGTCTGGTGGAACATGGCGGCGGCCGTATCGCCCAGGGCCGCATGGCGCTGCGTCGGCGTAACGGCTCCGTGATCGATCTGGCCGGATCCAGCCAACGCGTCATGCGCAATGTGCGCGGCGCCGACATGGCCATGATCTTCCAGGAGCCGATGACGTCCTTGAACCCGGTGTTCACCGCCGGCGACCAGATTGCCGAGTCGATCCGCCAGCACCAGGGCATGGACGCCGCCGCGGCGCGCGCCGAAGCGCTGCGCATGCTGGAGCAGGTGCGCATTCCGGAAGCCAAGTCGGTGCTGGACCGCTACCCGCATCAGTTGTCGGGCGGCATGCGTCAACGCGTGATGATCGCCATGGCGCTGGCCTGCAAGCCGGCGCTGCTGATTGCCGACGAGCCCACCACCGCGCTGGACGTCACCATCCAGGCGCAAATCCTGCAACTGATCCGTCAGTTGCAGGACGAAATGCACATGGGCGTGGTGTTCATCACCCACGACATGGGCGTGGTGGCCGAAGTGGCCGACCGCGTGCTGGTGATGTATCGCGGCGACAAGGTCGAGGAAGGCCCGTCGGAACAGGTTTTCGCCGAGCCGCGCCACAGCTACACCAAGGCGCTGCTGTCCGCCGTGCCGAAGCTGGGCGCCATGGAAGGCACCGACTTGCCCGCGCGTTTCCCCTTGCTGCAAGTGGAAGGACAGGTGCAGCCCGTGGCCGAGCCCGGTATTGCCAGCACGCAGGAAGTCCCGGCCGCAAAGCGCGAGCCGATTCTTTCCGTGCGCAATCTGGTGACCCGCTTCGACCTGCGCGGCGGCATCCTCAGCCGCGTGCAACGCCGCGTGCATGCCGTTGAAAAAGTCAGCTTTGATCTCTACCCCGGCGAAACGCTGTCGCTGGTGGGGGAATCGGGTTGCGGCAAGTCCACCACTGGCCGTTCGTTGCTGCGTCTGGTGGAAAGCCAGGGCGGCGAGATCAAGTTCGGCGGCCGTGACATCGTCAGCCTGAAGAACAACGAATTGCAATCCCTGCGCCGCGACATCCAGTTCGTGTTCCAGGACCCGTTTGCATCGCTGGATCCGCGCGTGACCGTCGGCTTCTCCATCATGGAGCCGCTGCTGGTGCACGGCGTGGCAAAGGGCAAGGAAGCCGAGCGCCGCGTGGCCGATCTGCTTGAGCGCGTGGGCATGCCGCCTGAAATGGCGCAGCGTTATCCGCACGAATTTTCGGGTGGCCAACGTCAGCGCATCTGCATCGCGCGCGCGCTGGCCCTGAACCCCAAGGTGGTGATTGCGGACGAATCCGTGTCGGCGCTGGACGTATCCATCCAGGCGCAGATCGTGAACCTGCTGATCGACCTGCAGCGCGACATGGGCATTTCGTTCCTGTTCATTTCGCACGACATGGCCGTGGTGGAGCGCGTCAGCCACCGCGTGGCGGTCATGTACCTGGGCCAGATCGTTGAGATCGGCCCGCGCCGCGCCATCTTCGAGAACCCGCAGCACCCGTACACCAAGAAGCTGATGTCGGCCGTGCCGATCGCCGATCCGGCGCGCCGTCACCTGAAGCGCACCTTGTTGTCCGATGAAATTCCCAGCCCGATCCGCAAGCTCGGCGACGAGCCCGTGGTGCAGCCGCTGGTGCAGGTTGGAACCGATCACTTCGTTGCCCGCCATGCGGTCGGCGGCGCGTATTGATTCCGTTGTCGTACTTGTTTTTCTTCCACCAAACCCCCTAATTCCAATTTGGAACCAGGAGTTGCAATGATGAAAGTTCTGCGCCCCACCAAGCTGATGGCCGCCGCCGCGGTGGCCTTCGGCGTGCTCACTTCGCCGTTGGCGCATGCGTCCAAGGACGTGACGTTTGCCGTCTCCATCGCACTGGAAACGCTTGATCCGTACAACACCAACAGCACCCTGAACCAGGCTGCCGGCAAGGCCTACTACGAAGGCCTGTTCGAATTCGACAAGGACCTGAAGATCCAGAAGGTGCTGGCCACCGACTACTCGGTCAGCGAAGACGGCCTGGTCTACACGTTCAAGCTGCGTCCCGGCGTGAAGTTCCACGACGGCACCGACTTCAACGCCGAAGCGGTCAAGGTCAACTTCGATCGTCCGTCCAACCCGGACAACCGCCTGTCGCGCTACATCCAGTTCAGCGTCATCGACAAGACCGAAGTGGTTGACCCGATGACCGTCAAGATCACGCTGAAGAAGCCGTTCTCGGCCTTCATCAACGCGCTGGCCCACCCGGCCGCCATGATGATCTCGCCGGCTGCCCTGGCCAAGTACGGCAAGGAAATCGGTTTCCACCCGGTGGGCACCGGCCCGTTCGAATTCGTCGAATGGAAGCCGGCTGAATACCTGAAGGTCAAGAAGTTCGACGGCTACTGGAAGAAGGGCTACCCCAAGGTCGACACGCTGACCTTCCGTACCGTGACCGACAACAACACCCGCGCCGCCGTGGTGCAGACGGGCGAAGCGCAGTTCGCTTTCCCGGTGCCGTTCGAGCAAGCCGCCGTGCTGAAGAAGAACGACAAGCTGGACGTGGTCGATCACCAGAACTCGATCATGGCCCGCTACCTGTCGATGAACACGCAGCAAAAGCCGTTCGACAACGTCAAGGTGCGTGAAGCCATCAACTACGCCATCAACAAGGAAGCCCTGGCCAAGGTCGCTTTCTCGGGCTATGCCACCGTCGTTGACGGCGTGGTGCCCAAGGGCGTGGACTACGCGCACAAGACCGGCCCGTGGCCGTATGACCTGAAGAAGGCCAAGGCCCTGTTGGCCGAAGCTGGCTATCCCAACGGCTTTGAAAGCACCCTGTGGTCCGCCTATAACGACGGCACTTCGGTGAAGGTGGTTCAGTTCCTGCAGCAGCAGCTGGCGCAAGTCGGCATCAAGGTGCAAGTGGAAGTGCTGGAATCGGGTCAGCGCGTGCAGCGTGTGCAGCAAGTGCAAAAGCCGGAAGATGCCAAGGTCCGCATGTACTACGCTGGCTGGTCGTCCTCGACGGGCGAAGCCGACTGGGGCCTGCGTCCGCTGCTGACCACCCCCGCTTTCCCGCCGGTGCTGAACAACGTGTCCTACTACTCGAACAAGTCGGTTGACGACGGCGTTCAAGAAGCCCTGGCCACGACCGACCGCGCCAAGAAGACCGAAATCTACAAGAACGTTCAGGAAACCATCTGGAAGGATGCCCCGTGGGCCTTCCTGGTGACCCAGAACAACCTGTATGTGAAGTCGAAGAACCTGTCGGGCGTGTACGTGGAACCGGACACCTCGTTCTGGTTCGGCGACATCGACCTGAAGCAGTAAACCTAGCAGTCACTCTCGGGGCCTTCGGGCCCTTGTAAGGCCACATTCGGCGGGGGCGCGGTGTCCCCGCCGATGTTGCAGGAATTTCAATGCTGACCTACATCGTCAAACGTCTTCTGGGCATGATCCCCACGCTGCTGCTGGTAGCCGTGGTCGTGTTCCTGTTTGTGCACATGCTTCCGGGCGACCCGGCGCGACTGGCCGCGGGCCAGGAGGCCGACCAGCAAACCGTTGAGCTCGTGCGCAAGGAACTTGGGCTGGATCTGCCCCTGCCGCAGCAGTTCGTGCGCTACTTCAGCAACATGCTGCAAGGCGACCTGGGTACCTCGCTGCGTACCAAGCGCCCCGTCTCGACCGAAATTTCCGACCGCTTCATGCCCACGCTGTGGCTGACGCTCGCCAGCATGGCGTGGTCAGTCACCTTCGGCATGATCATCGGCATTGTCTCGGCAGTCTGGCGCAATCGGTGGCCCGACCGTCTTGGCATGACGCTGGCGGTGTCAGGCATTTCTTTTCCCGCGTTCGCGCTGGGCATGATGCTGATGCAGGTGTTCTCCGTGAATCTGGGCTGGCTGCCAACCGTGGGCGCCTCCAGTTGGAAACACTACATCCTGCCGTCCATCACGCTGGGCGCCGCGGTAGCTGCCGTCATGGCGCGCTTTACCCGGGCTTCTTTCGTGGAAGTCATCCAGGAAGACTTCGTGCGCACCGCTCGCGCCAAGGGCCTGACCGAGCGCCGCGTCGTCATCAAGCATGCGCTGCGCAATGCGCTGATTCCGGTCGTTACCATGATGGGCCTGCAATTCGGCTTCTTGCTGGGCGGCTCGATCGTGGTGGAAACCGTCTTCAACTGGCCCGGCCTTGGCCGCCTGCTGGTTGACGCCGTGACCCAACGCGACTATCCGGTGATTCAGGGCCTGGTGCTGCTGTTCTCGCTGGAATTCATCCTGATCAACCTGATTGTCGACGTGCTCTATGGCGTCATCAATCCCAGCATCCGTTACAAGTGAGGCGGCCATGAGCAATACGACACCCGCCACGACCATTGCCGCCGTTCCGAAGAACGACGTGCGTACGCCCGCCACCGAGTTCTGGCGCAAATTCAAGAAGCAGAAGCTGGGCGTGGGCGCCGGCATCTTCGTGCTGCTGCTGGTAGTGATTGCGGCCTTCGCGCCGTGGATCGTGCCCTTCGACGCCGAGAACTTCTTCGACTACGACGCGCTGAACGCCGGCCCGTCGCTGACCCACTGGCTGGGCGTGGATTCGCTGGGCCGCGACATCTTCAGCCGCATCGTCATGGGCGCGCGGATCTCGCTGGCCGCGGGCTTCCTGTCGGTGGCCATGGGCGCCATTGTGGGCACCTTCATGGGCCTGATGGCCGGCTACTACGAAGGCTGGTGGGAACGCATCACCATGCGTATCTCGGACGTGCTGCTGGCATTCCCGGGCATGCTGCTGGCTATCGGCGTGGTGGCCGTGCTGGGTTCCAGCATGATCAACGTGATCGTGGCCGTGGCCGTGTTCAGCGTGCCGGCGTTTGCCCGCCTGGTGCGCGGCAACACGCTGTCGATCAAGCAGATGACCTACGTCGAAGCGGTCAAGAGCGTGGGCGCGTCCGACTGGACGATCATCATGCGCCACATCCTGCCCGGCACGATCTCGCCGATCGTGGTGTACGGCACGATGCGTATCGGCACGTCGATCATCACCGCCGCCAGTCTGTCGTTCCTGGGCATGGGCGCATCGCCTCCCACGCCGGAGTGGGGCGCCATGCTGAACGAAGCGCGCGCCGACATGGTCATTGCCCCGCACGTGGCCATCTTCCCCGCGCTGGCAATCTTCCTGACGGTGCTGGCCTTCAACCTGCTGGGTGACGGCTTGCGCGACGCGCTCGATCCGAAGATCGATCGCAAGTGATAACCGCTAGTAAATAGGAAAAGGCCCCGCTGCCGGGCGGCCCCAAGGCGGGCAGCTAGCTCCGAAGGGGCGCGGCGCGGAGGCTCTACATCTCGCCGTCGCTCCTTAACGAAGGGCGGCGGCGTTTTGCATTAAGGACCTTGGCGAAAACCATGGACAAACAAGCACTGGACCTTCCCCGCATCGGCGTGCTGCCCTCGGGACCCTTGGATTCGATTTGCGACGTGGGTGATGTCACCGTCGGACACTGCACGCTGGCCGACGGCGCGCAACAGACCGGCGTCACCGTCGTGCGCCCGCATGCCGGCGACTCCTATCTGGACAAGGTGCCTGCTGCCGCGACGGTGTTGAACGGCTTCGGCAAAAGCGCCGGCCTGATCCAGGTGCAGGAACTTGGCGTGCTGGAAACGCCCATCGCGCTGACCAACACCTTTGGCGTGGGCACCGTGGCCAACGCGCAGATCCGCCAGGCCATCGCGGCCAACCCGGAAATCGGGCGCGGCATGGCCACCGTGAACCCGTTGGTCTTCGAATGCAATGACGGTTATCTGAACGACATCCAGGCGCTGGCCGTGCAGGAATCGCATTACGTCGATGCTTATGCCAATGCGGCAAAAGCGTTCGCCCAGGGCGCGGTCGGCGCGGGGCGCGGCATGTCGTGCTTTTCGTTCAAGGGAGGCATCGGCTCGGCGTCCCGCGTGGCGTCCATCCAGCCCGGCTTGCGTTATACCGTCGGTGCGCTGGTGCTGGCCAACTTCGGGCGCTTGCCCAACCTGACCGTGGCGGGCCGCCCGTTCGGCCGCCGGCTGGCGGACCAGTTGGACCGTGGCCTGGCGCAGCAAGGCGAGAACGCGGCGATCGTGCCGGAGAAGGGCTCGATCATCTTGCTGCTGGCCACCGACGCGCCGCTGGATTCGCGCCAACTGCGCCGCTTGTCGCTGCGCGCGGGCGCGGGCCTGGCGCGCACGGGATCGGTATTCGGCCACGGCAGCGGCGACATCGCGCTGGCCTTTTCCACCGCCTATACCGTGCCGCAACGGGCCGAGCAGCCCATGCCGGCGGTGGCGATGCTGCATGAAACCCGTATCGACCCGCTGTTTGAAGCGGCCGCCGAGGCCTGCGAGCAAGCCATCATCGCCGCGCTTTGGCGGGCTGATGCCGTCACCGGGCGCGACGGCCATCACCGCGCAGCCATCCGCGAGGCCGCGCCGCAATGGCGCCAATGGCTGTCCGACACCGCATTCTGAATTCATTGAAGGCTGACCCCATGAAGATCCTGATTTCCACCGATATCGAAGGCGTCGCCGGCGTCTTTCACCCCGAGCAGGTCCGCGCCGGCAATGGCGAATACGAGCGCGCTCGCGCCTGGATGACCGCCGAGGCCAACGCCGCCGTGCAAGGCGCGTTCGCGGGCGGCGCCGACGAGATCCTGGTCAATGACTCGCACGGCGGCTTTCGCAACCTGCTGCCCGACGGTCTGGACGAGCGCGCCCGCCTGGTGCTGGGCAAGCCGCGCTACCTGGGCATGATGGGCGGGCTGGAAGAGGGCTGCGACGCCGTCTTCATGATCGGCTATCACTCGCGCTCGCAAGGCCGAGGCATTCTGGCGCACACGATCAACAGCTTTGCGTTCGCGCGCGTGTTCATCAACGGCATGGAGTTGGGCGAAGCGGGCCTGTACGGCGCGCTGGCCGGTGAATTGGACGTGCCGGTGATTTTGGCGTCCGGCGACGACGTGTTCATCTCGGAAACGCGCGACACGTTCCCCGGCGCCGAGTGGGTGCAGACCAAAGTGGCCCATGGCCAGGGCAGTGGGGTGACCTTGTCGCCGACGGCATCGCGCCGCGCCATTGCCGCCGCCGCCGAAACCGCCGTGCGCAAGTTCAAGCAAGGCGTCTCCGCTTCCGGTGAGGTGAAATCCGTTCCTTTCCGCATTGCCGCCCCTATAGAATGCCGGTTGCAGACGCAGAGCGCGGCATTGGCCGACCTGTTCTGCATGTGGCCCACGCTGGAACGCGTGGACGGCGTCACCTTGCGATTCACCGTGGATAGCATGCAGTCGGCCGTCCGCACGCTGAACAGCCTGGCCGCCATGTCTTTCATGTTGCGCTAAGGATTCCATCCCCCATGTCTAGCACTGACGCCCGTATTGCCCAATTGCGGCAGGCCATGAGCCGCCGCGGCCTGTCCGCCTATATCGTTCCGTCTTCGGACCCGCACCTGTCCGAGTACCTGCCGGCGCGCTGGCAGGGGCGGCGCTGGCTGTCGGGCTTCACGGGGTCGGTCGGCACGCTGGTCGTCACGGCCGACTTTGCGGGCTTGTGGGTGGACAGCCGCTACTGGGTGCAGGCCGAGGCGCAACTGGCCGGCACGGGCGTGCAACTGATGAAGATCGCGCTGGCGTCCACGCCGGGCCATGTCGACTGGCTGGCCGCCAATACGCGCGCGGGCGACGTCATTGGCGTAGATGGGCAGGTGCTGGGCCTGGGGGCGTTCCGCGCCTTGTCGGCCGCTGCCGCCACGTCTGGCGCCACACTGGAAATCCGCGCGGACCTGCTGGACGACATCTGGACGGACCGCGCCGGCCTGCCCGACGCGAAGATCTATGAACACGTCGCGCCCGAGGCCTGCGTGGCCCGCGCCGACAAGCTGGCGCAGGTGCGAGACGCCATGCGCGCGCACGGCGCCGACGTGCATTTCATTTGCACGGTGGACGACATTGCGTGGCTGCTGAACCTGCGCGGCGCGGACGTGGATTACAACCCGGTGTTCGTCGGCCATGCCCTGATCGGCCTGGACCACGCCACGCTGTTCGTGGCGGACGGCAAGATCGACGACGCCTTGCGCGCCACGCTGGCCGCCGATGGCGTCGAAGTGGCCGCGTATGCGCAGGCCGCGGATGCCCTGGCTTCGCTGGAACTCGATCAAAAGCTGCTGATTGATCCGGCGCGCGTCACCTGCGGGGTGTTCCACGCCATGGACCCGGCGGTGCCGCGCATTGAAGCGATCAACCCGTCCACCTTGCTGAAGTCGCGCAAGACCGATGCCGAACTGGCCCAGGTGCGGCAAGCAATGGCGCAGGACGGCGCGGCGCTCTGTGAATTCTTCGCGTGGTTCGAAGGCGCACAGGGCAAGGAAACCATTACCGAACTGACGATCGACGAGCAGATCACCGCCGCTCGCGCGCGCCGCCCGGCTTACGTCTGCCCCAGCTTCGCCACCATCGCCGGCTTCAACGCCAATGGCGCCATGCCGCATTACCGCGCCACGCCGGAATCGCACGCCACCATCGAAGGCGATGGCTTGCTGCTGATTGATTCGGGTGGCCAGTACCTGGGCGGCACGACGGACATTACACGCGTGGTCGCGGTGGGCACGCCCAGCGCCGACCAGAAAGTGGATTTCACGCTGGTGCTCAAGGGCATGATCGCGCTGTCGCGCGCGTCCTTCCCGCGCGGCACGCCGTCGCCCATGCTGGATGCGATTGCGCGTGCTCCCATCTGGGAAGGCGGTGCGGAATACGGCCATGGCACCGGTCACGGCGTGGGCTATTTCCTGAACGTGCACGAAGGCCCGCAAGTGATTTCCTACCGCGCCATGCCGGGTCCGCACACCGCGATGGAGCCGGGCATGATCACGTCGAACGAGCCAGGCATCTACCGCCCAGGCCGTTGGGGCGTGCGTATCGAAAACCTGGTCGCCAACCGCAGCTGGCTGACGTCGGAGCTGGGCGAATTCCTGTGCTTTGAAACCTTGACGCTGTGCCCGATCGACACGCGCTGCATTGAAGTACCGTTGCTGCGCACCGACGAAATCGCCTGGCTGAACGACTATCACAAGACGGTCTTCGACCGCCTGTCACCCTTGGTGCAAGGCGAAGCCCTGGCCTGGCTGGAACGCAGCACGGCGCCGCTAAACGCGTAAGCACCACGCGGCACCGCCCGATGGGTTACGCGCGGCATGCGGCAAGTCACAGATGCCCAGCCGCGCGCGCTTCACCCATCCTACGATGCGGGTCCGTAGGATGGGTGAAGCGCGCCAGATCCAAGGCAAGAAAGAAGCAGCCCAACGCGCGCAACCCATCAAGCAACGGCGGCGCTTCAGCGGCCCACGGCAAGAACGCTACAGCGGCCCATTGCAAGAATGCTTCAGCGGCCCACTGTAAGAATGCTGCACCGCCTCACCGTAAGAACGCTGCACCGCCCGATGGGTTACGCGCGGCATGCGGCAATTCACTGATGCCCAGCCGTGCGCGCTTCACCCATCCTACGAGCCTATGTGGCGTGCGCCTGGCGATACAGCGCCAGCTTGCCGAGAATGCATCCCACGGCCAGCAGCGCGGCATAGATCGCCAGCGCGGCCACGGCGGCGCCTATGGATTCAGCCGCGCGCATCAGTTGGCTCCAGCTCATCGCCTGGATGGCCAGATAGGCGATGCCGATGCCTGCCGCCTGCGCCAGCCAGAACACGATCGTGCCGTGGACCACGGCACGCCCCGGCCCGGCTGTGCCCAGCTGGCGCGGCAAAATGTTCAGGCAGACCAGCGTGCACAGCACCAACAGCAGCGCGGGTAGGACCAGATACCCCAACACGAAAGACGGCCAGTCGGCATTCAGAAACATCATTTGCAGGTAACCGCCCAAAGCGATCGACACGGTCAACTGCCAGGCCAGCACGGTCAAGCCGGTGTTCCAGGCCGCGTGGCGCCGATCGTAGGCGGGTGCGCCCGCCGGCCCCGTGCGTTGTGCGGTCCAGGCAGCGATGCGCACGGCCAGGAACATGCCAAGAATTTCCAACACGATGGCCACGATCCGGAAGAGCACGCCCATGGCCAGGAACTGCCCGGCCATGTCGATGCCGAACCGCTCGGTCAGCGCGTCGCGCTGCGCCATAAGGAACTGCATGCCCACGTTGTGCAGGTACGCGATGGCGGCCGAGACCATCAAGGTGTAGAGCAACTGCAAGGCGATGAACGTGCCGAACAGCTTGCGCGGTTCGTCCACCGCCGTGGTGTCGCGGCGGCGCAACCAGTTGTGCATCGTGCCCCACACCGTCAGCCCGACCATGACGGCCGACGCCACGATGTTGGTCAGCATGGGCATCAGATACTGAGGCTGGCTATACATATCGCGCATCTGCTCCGATTGGGGCAGGCCCAGCATCGTGTAGCTTTGCACCAGCGCGGCGTAGACCAGGCGCACGATGACGGCGGCAAGCGCCAAGCGCCAGGCAAGCGAGGTGGGGGATCGGGTGGAAGGGATCATTGGCGATGGGCGAGTGTTGATAAAAAACAGCACCTGAAAATTAGGGATCGAACATATCACGGCGTTGTCCGCCCACACGCAAGCGCCGCGCCGTGGGGCTTGTTTGAGTGCTGCCAAATGTTACTCGTCATCGCTAGGGGAAAACCCAAATAACTTCCGCCTCCCGGCTATAATCCAAATTTCCCGCACGCGCCCGCTCGTCCCGGGTGCTCATTACGATGACCAAATACGTATTTGTCACCGGCGGAGTGGTGTCTTCCCTGGGCAAGGGCATCGCCGCTGCGTCGCTCGCCGCCATCCTCGAGTCGCGTGGTTTGCAGGTCACCATGCTGAAGCTCGACCCGTACATCAACGTCGATCCGGGCACGATGAGCCCCTTCCAGCACGGTGAAGTGTTCGTCACCGAAGACGGCGCCGAAACCGATCTGGACCTGGGCCACTACGAGCGTTTCATTTCCGCTCGCATGCACAAGGTGAACAACTTCACCACCGGCCAGATCTACGAATCGGTGCTGCGCAAGGAACGGCGTGGCGACTACCTGGGCAAGACTGTCCAGGTCATTCCGCACATCACCAACGAAATCCAGGACTTCATCGCCCGTGGCGCTGAAGCCGGCTGGAACGGCAACACGGACGTCGCCATCGTCGAAATCGGCGGCACCGTGGGCGACATCGAGTCCCTGCCTTTCCTGGAAGCCGCTCGCCAGATGAGCCTGCGCATGGGCCGCAACAACGCGGCCTTCGTGCATCTGACCCTGGTGCCGTTTATCGCCTCCGCAGGCGAACTGAAAACCAAGCCCACGCAGCATTCGGTCCAGAAGTTGCGCGAAATCGGTATCTATCCGAACGCGCTCTTGTGCCGCGCCGACCGTCCCATTCCGGACGACGAGCGCGCCAAGATCTCGATGTTCTCGAACGTGCCGCTGGACGCCGTCATTTCCGTTTGGGATGCCGACTCCATCTACAAGATTCCCGCCATGCTGCACAAGCAAGGCGTGGACAACATCGTCTGCGAAGCGCTGGGTCTGACCCCGCCGCCGGCCGATCTGTCCATGTGGGACAACCTGGTCGAAGCGCTGGAGCACCCGCAGCACCAACTGACGATCGGCATGGTCGGCAAGTATGTCGACCTGACCGAATCGTACAAGTCGCTGACGGAAGCCCTGGTCCACGCCGGCATCCACACGCGCTCGAAGATCAACATCGAATACATCGATTCGGAAGACATCGAAACCCGCGGCACCGACCAACTGAAGCATCTGGACGCCATTCTGGTGCCGGGCGGCTTCGGCAAGCGTGGCACCGAGGGCAAGATCGCCGCCATCCGCTTTGCCCGTGAAAACGGCGTGCCCTACCTGGGCATCTGCCTGGGCATGCAATTGGCCGTGATCGAGTTCGCGCGCCATGTCGCCGGCCTGGGCGGCGCCAACAGCACGGAATTCGATCCGTCGGCGCCCCACCCGGTGGTGGCATTGATCACCGAATGGATGGACCGCGAAGGCAAGGTTGAAAAGCGCGACAACTCGTCCGACCTGGGCGGCACCATGCGCAAGGGCGCGCAGCGCGTGCCGATCAAGCCGGGCACCCGCGCGCAGACCATCTACGGCGACGAAGTGAACGAGCGTCACCGTCACCGCTACGAGGTCAACAACGTCTACGTGCCGCGCCTGGAAGAGGCCGGCATGGTGATCAGCGCCCGCACGCCGACCGAAAACCTGCCGGAAATGATGGAATTGCCCGATCACCCGTGGTTCGTGGGTGTGCAGTTCCACCCGGAGTTCACGTCCACCCCGCGTGATGGCCACCCGTTGTTCTCCAGCTATATCCGCGCCGCCATCGAGCAGAAGTCTCGTCGCGGTCAGGGGGCGTAATGCGGGTTCGCGGTCTCGAGTTCCGTAAGCGGATCCTCGGGGCCGCGGCCCTGTCCCCCAGTGCCGCTCTATGCGGCGGCGCTGCTTTCGGATACAACCAATTAGCATCGGACAGGTGTCGCCAGGCCGCTTTGCGCGACACTGGCGGCTTTGCCGCATCCGGCGCCACCCCCTTTCAACGCCACTGCTCTGAAGGAACCCCATGAGTGCTTACATCATCGCCGAAGTCACGGTGACCAAGCCCGCGCAATACGAGGACTACAAGCGTCTGTCCACGCTCGCCATGCGCGCGTACGATGCCAAGGTCCTGGTGCGGGGCGGCGAGACCAAGCACCTTGAGGGCCGTAAGCCTGGCCGCACCGTCGTCATGGAGTTTCCGTCCATGACTGCTGCCCAGGCCTTCTACGACTCCTGGCAGTACCGCCGTGCCCGCAACGCCCGCGAGGGCGCGGCTGTCATGAATATGTTTATCGTTCAGGGAATGTAAAGTCATGAGTGCAATCGTCGATATCATCGGCCGCGAGATTCTGGATTCGCGCGGCAACCCCACCGTGGAATGCGATGTGCTGCTGGAGTCCGGCGCCATGGGCCGCGCGGCCGTGCCGTCCGGCGCATCCACCGGCGCCCGCGAAGCCATCGAACTGCGTGACGGCGACAAGGGCCGTTATCTGGGCAAGGGCGTGCTGCGCGCCGTTGAAAATCTGAACACCGAGATCTCCGAAGCCTTGATGGGCCTGGACGCCCAGGAACAGACCTTCGTCGATCGCACCTTGATCGAGCTGGACGGCACGGATTCCAAGGAACGCCTGGGCGCCAACGCCATCCTGGCTGCCAGCATGGCCGTGGCCCGCGCCGCCGCCGACGAATCCGGCCTGTCGCTGTACCGTTACTTCGGCGGCAGCGGCCCCATGAGCATGCCCGTGCCGATGATGAACGTCATCAACGGCGGCGCGCACGCCAACAACACGCTCGACCTGCAAGAACTGATGATCCTGCCGGTAGGCGCGGGCAGCTTCCGCGAAGCCCTGCGCTGGGGCGCTGAAGTCTTCCACATGCTGAAGAAGCTGATTCACGGCCAGGGCATGTCCACGGCTGTGGGTGACGAAGGCGGTTTTGCGCCCAACG
This sequence comes from Achromobacter spanius, assembly GCF_029637605.1. NCBI lineage: Bacteria > Pseudomonadati > Pseudomonadota > Betaproteobacteria > Burkholderiales > Alcaligenaceae > Achromobacter > Achromobacter spanius. The sequence goes on from NZ_CP121261.1 coordinate 6,021,982, forward strand.
TGCCCAGCCATGAAGCCGCCATCCAACTGATCCTGAAGGCCATCACCGAAGCCGGCTACGAGCCGGGCACGCAGATCGCCCTGGGCCTGGATTGCGCCAGCTCGGAGTTCTACCGCGACGGCAAGTACACGCTGGCCGGCGAAGGCGGCATCTCGCTGTCCTCGCAGGAATTCACCAACCTGCTGGCTACCTGGTGCGACAAGTACCCGATCATCTCCATCGAAGACGGCATGGCCGAAAACGACTGGGACGGCTGGAAGCTGTTGACCGACCAGTTGGGCAAGAAGGTGCAATTGGTGGGCGACGACCTGTTCGTCACCAACACCAAGATCCTGCGTGAAGGCATCCAGAAGGGCGTCGCCAACTCGATCCTGATCAAGATCAACCAGATCGGCACGCTGACCGAAACCTTCGCCGCCATCGAAATGGCCAAGCGCGCCGGCTATACCGCCGTCGTGTCGCACCGCTCTGGCGAAACCGAAGATTCCACCATCGCCGACATCGCCGTGGCGACCAACGCCATGCAGATCAAGACGGGTTCGTTGTCCCGTTCGGATCGCATGGCCAAGTACAACCAGCTCTTGCGCATTGAAGAAGAGCTGGCCGAAGTGGCCTCGTATCCTGGCCTGGAAGCTTTCTACAACCTGCGTTGATGGGAAGCGCGGTGGCAGCGCCTGGCGCCGCCACCGCATCCGCGCCACGACTGCTCTGAGGGTTCTCGCGTATGCGCCTGTTGTTCCTGGTGCTGTTCGTGCTGGTCGGCTTGATCCAATATCCGCTGTGGCTGGGTAAGGGAGGCTGGTTCAAGGTCTGGGATCTGCAACGCCAAGTGGCCGAGCAGCGCGAGACCAACGAAGGCCTGCGCGCGCGCAATGCGGCGCTGGAAGCTGAAGTGCGCGATCTTGAAGGTGGCACTGGGGCCATAGAAGAGCGTGCGCGCGGTGAACTGGGCATGATGCGCGAAGGCGAAGTGTTCGTTCAGGTTCTACCGCAGAATGTGCACCCGCCCGCCGGTGGCGCTTCGGTGGCGACCGGCGGAGCCGCCAAGCCGGCAACGCCCGCGCGCAGCGGCGCGGCGGCCGCCAAACCATCCGCCAACGCCGCAGGCACCGCCCCACGGCACTGACGCCCAGTCATTGGCAGCGGGCGTTGCGGCATGCGCCCGCCACAATCTCCGCGGGGTATCGCCCGCTTCCTGTCCAATCGACGGGATGTGAGTGCATTTCCATTTCCAGTTCAATCTGAATCGGCAGCAAGCCATGCTGGCGGGCCACGCCCGCGTAGCTGGCATCGTTGCGGCCCAGCGTTGCCAAGACGGCGCGCACGGGCGCAAACCACGGCTTGTGCAGATAGGTCAGGCGCAGCGCCAAGGTGTTGGCCTCAAAAACGCTGGGGCCACCAGGGCGTGGGGGCCTGCGCGCGTGTTGCAGATCTTGGTATTCATTGTCGATGGCGCGCCGGCCGGGTGCCCCGGGCACGTTCAGCCCGGCACGGCCGTGTTCGCGGAAGGCGCGGGCGTTGGGCCGCAGCACTTCAATGCGCCATGGCGTCAGGTCTGCGGATGCAACGCGTTCGGCTTGTTCGCGCGTCAATTGCCGCAAGGCGCCTGCTTTACCGAGGACGCTGGCATGCAGGGGCAGCAGCCCTTGGAGGAAGGCATCGCGCATGGGGATGGGGTTGCCGTGGGCGGTCGCACCCGCGCGCGCCGCCTCCATCAGCGCCACGTGCACCATGTGGCGTACGGCCTGCCAGCGTGCGGCTTCCACGCCCAGCAGTAACACCATGGCGCCAGCCACGGCGAATTCGATGGCGGCGGCGCCCCGCTGACGTGGCGCAAAGAAAAAGGCGGTCATGGCTGCGCAGTGTGGCGCGGGCATGACCGCCTGTCGATACGGACAATCCGGCGTGATGGAAACGTCCCGCGTGACGGGACGCGGCCCTATCAGTGCACCGTGGGAGGCGCGTCGTCGGCCGGGGGTTGGTTGGGGGAGAACAGCGTGGCGCAGTCGACGGCGTCGAACTTGTACGGCTTGCCGCAGAAGTCGCAGGACACATCCACCTGGCCGCGCTCGGCCAGGACGCTGTTGACTTCCTCTTCGCCCAGCGAACGCAGCATGCTGGCCACGCGTTCGCGCGTGCAGGGGCAATGCCAGCGCACGGCCACCGGGTCAAATGCCAACAGGGTGTCTTCCCAGAACAGGCGATGGATCAGCGTGTCGATGTCGGCTTCCAGCACTTCGTCGCGCTTGAGCGTGCTGGCCAATGCCACGACGCGATCCCAGGTGTCGGCCGCCGTCTGCTCGGTCAACAGCGGTGCATCGGTGCCGCCGTGGAAAGGCAGGCGCTGCACGAGCATGCCCGCGGCATGATCGGCGTCGGCAGCCAGCCACAAGCGCGTGTCGAGCTGTTCGGAAGCCTTCATGTAGTGCTGTAACGCCTGCGCCACCGTGTCGCCTTCCAGCGGGACGATGCCCTGGTAGGTTTGCTGGCCGGGCAGCTTGCGCTGCGGGTCCAGTACCACGATGAAGCGGCCGTTGCCGCCCGGGTTGAGCAGGCTTTGCATGGTGCCGTCGGCCGGCACTTCGTGGCCTTCGCGCACCTTGACGGTGGCGCGCAGGCTCAAGTCGGAACGGCATTCCACCACCAGCAACGCGATGGGGCCATCGCCCTGGATCTGTAGCACCAGCGAACCATCAAACTTGATGTTGGCGGCAAGCAGGGTGGACGCGGCGACCAGTTCGCCCAGCAGGTGGGTAATGGCGGGCGGATAGTCATGGTTGGCCTGAACGGCCTTCCAGGTCGCGTCCAGGCGCACGGCCTGGATGCGGACGCTGCGGTCTTCGGTAAGGTATTTTTTCAGCTGATCGGTCATGGGGGGAATCTTAGCCGATCAGGCGGCCCAATTCCCGCGTCGCCAGCAGGGCTTCGGGCCGCGCCCGGCGGGCTCAGGCCAGGCGTTTGAGCGCCGTCTTGTAGTGTTGGCCGCGCGCCACGTAATGGGCGGTGTTGTGGTGCAAATTGGCGATTTCTTCTTCCGAGAGTTCGCGCACCACTTTGCCGATTCCGATCACCAGCGAGTTGTCTGGAATGACCCGGCCTTCGGGGATGATCGCGCCTGCGCCGATCAGGCAATTCCGGCCAATCACGGCGTTGTTCAGCACGATGGCCTGCATGCCCACCAGCGCGCCTTCGTGGATGGTGCAGCCATGCAGCATGGCTTGATGGCCCACGGTGACGTTAGGGCCGATCGTCATGGGACAGCCGCTATCCACGTGCAGGACGCTGGATTCCTGGATATTGGTGCCACTCCGGATCAGGATGGCGTCGTTGTCGCCCCGGATCGATACGTGCGACCAGATGCTGACGCCGGCTTCCAACGTGACGTTGCCGATGATGTCGGCACTGTCGGCGACATAGGCGGCAGGGTCAATGTGGGGAATCAGGTCGTCAAGCTGGTAAATCGGCATTGCCTAGGTCTCCGATAGTTTTTCTGGGCCGGGCGGGGCTGATGGGGTCGATGGCGCCGATGCTGCCGGCTGGGCGGGTGCCGCGTCCGCGGCCCCGGCTTGCTCTGCGGCCGTAGCCAGGGAGGGCGCAGTCGGAGCAGGCGCAGTCGGAGCCGAGGCCGGGGCCGAGGCAGGCGCAACCGAGGCGGGCGCAACCGACGCAGGCGCGGGCATGGCGCGCGCGCGTTCTTCTTCGCGCAGGCGCAGGATGCGGCGTTGGATCTTACCGGTGGTGGTCATCGGCAATTCGTCGACGAACTCGATTTCCTTCGGATATTCGTAGGGCGCCAGGCGCTCGCGCACATGTTCCTGCAGGTTCTCGATGACGTCGGTGCGGTCGCGCTGGGCGAACTCGGGCGTCAGCACGACATAGGCCTTGACCAGCGCACCGCGCTCGGCGTCCGGCTTGGGCACCACGGCAGCGTTGGCCACGGCCGGATGGCCGATCAGGCAGCTTTCGATTTCTCCTGGGCCGATGCGATAACCGGCGGATTTGAACACGTCGTCGGCGCGGCCGGCATACCAGAGGTAGCCATCCGCATCGAGGGTGGCCAGGTCGCCCGTCAGGCACCAGTCGCCTTTGAACTTGGCCTGGGTGGCGGCTTCATTGCGCCAGTAGCCCAGGAACATCACCGGGTCCGGATAGCCGTGGATATCCAGCCGGTTGACCGCGATCTCGCCGGTTTCGCCCGGCGCCACTGCTTGCCCGGCCTCGTTCAGCACCGCCACCTGGTGGCCGGGATACGGGCGGCCCATGCTGCCCGCGCGGGCAGGCCAGCGCTTCTGGCTATTGCCCACCACGTAGTTCATTTCTGTCTGGCCGAACATCTCGTTGGGCGTCACGCCCAAGGCCGACTGGCACCAGCCAAAAACCGTCTCGCCCACGCTTTCGCCCGCGCTCATGATGGAGCGCAGCGCCAGCTTGTAGTGGTTGCGGGGTTCCGGCACCGCCTTCATCATCATCTTCAGGGCGGTGGGAAAGAGAAAGGTGTTGGTGACCTGGTAGCGCTCCATGAGCTCGAACGCGCGCTCGGGCGAAAAGCGGCCGCGCGTGCCCACGATGGGGTGTCCGAAATACAGGGTGGGCAACAGCGCGTCCATCATGCCGCCGGTCCAGGCCCAGTCGGCGGGTGACCAGAACACGTCGGCGGGCTTGGGAAACCAGTCTTGCGAGGCCACGAAGCCCGGCAGGTTGCCGATCAGCACGCTATGGGGCAGCAGGGCGCCCTTGGGCGCGCCGGTGGTGCCGGACGTGTAGAGCAGGATGGCGGGGTCCGACGAGCGGGTCGGGATTGCCTTGAATTCGTTGGGCTGGCGCGCCAGCAGGCTGCGCCAGGGCAGCACACGCTCATCCGCGAATCCGATTCCGATGATCTGCTGCAAATGGGGGCAGTTGTCGCTTACCGCCAGCAGGTTGGCGCTGGAGGCGTGGTCCACGATGGCGACTCGCGTTTCAGAGTCGCGCAGGCGGCTTTCCAGCGCCTCGGGACCGAACAACGCCGACAAGGGCAGCACAACCCCCCCAACGGTGTAGATGGCCATGTGGGCCACAACCGTTTCCGGCCGTTGCCCCAGCACCACACCGACGCGGTCGCCCCGGCCCACGCCCATCTTCACCAGGCCGTTGGCCAGTTGATTGACGGCTTCGGCCAGGCGGGCATAGGTCCAGACCTCGCGGTTGCCGGATTCGTCTTCGTAGTAGATGGCGATGCGCCGCGCATCCGGACTACTGGATGCCCAGCGGTGGCAGCACGCTTCCGCGATGTTGAACTGGGTGGGAACCAGCCAGCGGAATGATTGGTAGAGCGCCTGATATTGGTCGTTCATGGCCCTATGTTGTAAGCATGTTGCAGCTGCGTGAACGGACCGGCTCGCCCGTTGGCTCAGATGCAAGCATGACCTAGAGGGCCGTGAACTGCAATATCCCCGTTGCGTAATGGGGACGCATTCGGGTTATCACGGATGTTTGCCTTGGCGGCGCAGGGCTGACGGCAGCGCAGGAAGCGACAGCGAACGCGGAGGGCGGGCAGAGGGGTCCGTTTGACGTTCGGCCTGGATGGCGGCCCAGTCCAGCAGTTGCAACTGGCCCTCGTGGGTTTCCGCCAGAGCCGACAGGCTTTCCACCCAGTCGCCGTCATTGCAATACAGAATGCCGTTCACATCGCGCAGTTCGGCCTTGTGGATGTGTCCGCACACGACACCGTCCAGCCCGCGCCGGCGCGCCTCGCCCGCCAGCGCCTCTTCAAAATCCGTGATGAAGGACACCGCGTTCTTGACCTTGTGCTTCAGATACTGCGACAGCGACCAGTAGTGCAGGCCCAGTCGGTGGCGCAGCCGGTTGAAATGGTGGTTGATCCACAAGGCCAGTTGGTAGAGGCCGTCGCCCAGATGCGCCAGCCAGCGGCTGTGCTGGATCACGCCGTCGAACTGGTCGCCGTGCAGCACCAGCAGGCGCAATCCTTTGGCCGTGACGTGGACGTCTTCGTCCAGGATTTCAATGTCGCCAAATGCGTAACCCGCGAATTCACGCGCGAATTCGTCATGGTTGCCGGGGATGAACACCACCCGAGTGCCGTTGCGGGCTTTGCGCAAGATGCGCTGGATGACGTCGTTGTGCGCGCGTGGCCAGTGCCAGTGCTTGCGCAGTTGCCAGCCGTCCACGATGTCGCCCACCAGGTACAGGGTGTCCGAGTCGTTGTGATCCAGGAAATCGAGCAGGAATTCCGCCTTGCACCCGGCAGTGCCCAGGTGAATGTCGGAAATCCAGAGGGCACGCCAGTGTGCGGGGCGGATTTCGTTCACGGTCGCTTCCATGTGGGCTGTCGTCATGCCTAGGAATGAGACCAGCCGGCCATGACGGGCGTATGAAGTTTTCGTGACGCTGTTGTGACGGCTGACCGGCGCCGTCCTCGCCAGGGGGGGAGACTATTGCGTCTTCTGACGTCCAGGCGCGTTGCGCAGCCGCGTACCAAGCAGCCGGTCGTGCAGGAACTGGCCCTCGGGATCGAACCAGGACCAGATAAAGATCGTGAACGGTGCGGCGACGATGAACATGTCCACCGACGGCCAGCCGGTCAGGCTGGCGGCGCCCCACACCACGGCCGCGCCAGCCAGCACCAGTGGCCAGACCAGGACGTAGCGCAGAATCAGGCGCGGCATTTTCGGGGTGTTGCCGTCCCGGTCCACCAGCCTGATGTTCCAGGTTTTCATGGGCAGCGTCTGCCCACGGCGGCGCCAGCACAGCACGAAGTAGGCACCAATGGCGACGAACAACCACGCTTGGCGGGTCGGACGCAGCTCCAGCGCGTTCTTGCTTTGGGTCAGTGTGTCCAGCAGGTAGCCGGCCAGAAACACGACGCCGAAGAGCAGCACGGCTTCATACATCATGCAGGCGAATCGGCGCAGCCGATTGGGAGTCTGGTCGAGGTAAGCGTCGGTCGTCATGGGTCGCCATTATCCGACAAAAAAAAACCCGCCGGTAAGGGCGGGTCTATAAAAGGGGCTATGCAGCCCCCAAGGGGAAAATCGTTCGGGCCGCGAATCAGGCCCAGGTAAAGCTTCAGGCGGCGGAGTGCGCGTTCTTGGCGCTCGTCTTGCCAGCCAGGGCTTTCACGCCGTGGGCCAGCTTACGCAGGCCTGCGGCCAATGCCCGCATCGGGTGCGGACGGAATTGCTCTTCAATTGCCTGGAGCATCAGTTGACGCTCGAGTTCGTCGGTCAGGCGGATGGTGTTGTTCGGGTTGATCACAATAGCCTCCACGGGCTTGCTCAGTTGTTTAGCTACTAGGGATAACCCGAATTATAGGGGTTAACCCTGGGCCTGTGCAAGTGGCAGATGCAAGCTGGTGCAATGTGGCAACACCTTGGTGCTGATAATGCCCCAAATCCGAGCGTCGGGGCACCTTAAGCAAAGATACGGGCGCCATGTTGCGGCGCTTTTACAACGTGGCGGCAAGTCTGAAAGGGAGGAGGGGCCCGGGCGAGAACCGCCCGGGCCGAGATCGTTCAGACGTCGCGGTAGCCGGCGGCAACCAGCTCGAAGCCGAAGAGGCGGCAGTCCAGCGCACCGTTGTACAGCGGTACGCGGCGCTTGGGCTTCAAGCGCATCTGGTTGGGCAACGTCATGTCGCTGGTGATGACATGCAACTGCCAGCCCGCGAAATTACGTTTCAGGCAGGCGGCCCAGTCGCGCCACAAGTCGGCGTCTTGCTCGGTCAGCATGCGCTCGCCATAGGGCGGGTTGGTGACGATCCAGCCGTGGTCGGCGGGCGCCGTTATCTGGCGGGCATCGCCGACTTCAAAGCGGATCGAGTCGGCCGTCAGCCAGGCGCGCTCGGCGTTGTTCTGAGCGAATTCAATGGCTTGCGGATCCAGGTCGTAGCCGACCAGCGGCGCGTCCAATTGGGGCAGGATGCGTGAACGGGCATCGTCCTTCAGGTCGCGCCAGCGGTAGGCGTCGTGGTCGCGCAGACGTTCAAAACCGAACGGACGCGAAATGCCGGGAGGCACGCCAAGCGCAATCCAGGCCGCTTCGATCAAAATGGTGCCCGACCCGCAGAACGGGTCCAGCAGTGGCGCGGCGGGGTCCCAGCCGGCCAGGGCCAGCATGCCGGCCGCCAGGTTTTCGCGCAGCGGCGCCTCGCCCTTGTCCAGGCGCCAGCCGCGCTTGAACAGCGATTCGCCCGACGTGTCCAGATACAGCGTGGCCGTATGGCCCGTCAGGAACAGGTGGACGCGCGCGTCCGGGCGCACCGTATCGATGCTGGGGCGTTCGCCTTCCAGTTCGCGCAGGCGGTCGCAGATGCCATCCTTGGCGCGCAGGTTGCAGTACTGCAAGCTCTGCACCGGGCTCTTGATGGCCGAGGTGTCCACGCGCAGCGTCTGTTCGGCGCCGAACCAGCGTTCCCAGGGGGTGTCGCGGGCCAGGTCGAGGATATCGTCTTCATGCGAGATTTCGGCGTGCGCCACCTGCACCAGAATGCGGGTGGCCAGGCGCGAATACAAGTTGGCGCGCTGCACTCCAGCCCAGTCGGCCGTGAACGAGCAACCGGCTCGGCCGGCCTGGGCATCGTCGTAGCCCAGCGCCTGCATTTCGGCGGTCAGGGCTTCTTCCAGGCCTTGCGGGCAGGGGGCAAACACCGTGAACACTTCCGCCTGGTGGGTTTCGCGCGGGCGGCGGCTGCGGGTTTCGACGCGCGGTGCGCGGTCTTGATGGTCGTCCGGCGACGCGTGCTGGTAATCGTTGCGTGCCTCGGTGAATTCCGGTTCCGGGGTGTGCTCGGTCGCTTCGGCTCGAAAATCGGGAGCGGGGCCGTCATCTTCAAACGGGTCGTAGAAGCGGCCCGCCGGCGTGGCTGGCGCAATGTACTGGTCATCAAGGCGCGGTGCGCGTTGCGGCGGACGGCCTGAACGGGCGTTGGGTGCGGCGTCGCGGCGCGAGTCGTCGGAGCGCCCACGGGCGGGCTGCCCGCGATCGTACCGGCCGCGTTCGGAGTTGCCACGATCAGAGCTGCCGCGTTCGGAGCCACCCCGTTCGGAGTTGCCACGTTCGGACCCGCGACGTTCGGAGCCGCCCCGTGCAGATCCGCCGCGTTCGGGCGCGCCCCGTTCCGCCGAGCCTCGGCCGGCAGCGCCACGACCTTCGCCACGGCTCGGTTGCCCACGCTCATACTGGCCGCGTGCACCAGCGCCCGGTTTGCGGCGCGCCTCTTCTTCCTGGCGGCGTTGATAGCCTTCAGGGTCCTTTTGGCGTTCTACGTTTTCTTTGGTGCGCGAGATCTGCGCGACCAGCCTGGCGCGGGCACCGGTGCGGGTGCGCTTGGGCGCCTCTTCGGCATGGGCGTCGCGCGCCGTTTTTTTGATCGTCAGCGTCTTGCGCGGGCGGTCCTTGTCATCAGAGGACATACGAATCCTGGCGAATGTGCAAAGGTAGGGGGAATCAGAAGGGTTTGACGACGACCAGCGCCACCACCACCAAGAGCAGCAAGACGGGAACTTCGTTGAACCAGCGATAGAATTTGTGCGAACGGGTGTTTTTGCCCTGTTCGAACTTACGCAGCATCAAGCCACAGGCGTGATGGTAGCCGATGACGAGCAAGACGAAAAAGAGTTTGGCATGCATCCAGCCGTTGCCTGGACCCACGCCGATGCGGTAGCCCAGGTACAGCCACATGCCGAACACAACGGCGACCACGGCAAGAATGGTGGTGAAGCGGTACAGCCGGCGCGCCATGCCCAGCAGGATTGCCTGGACGGATGCGTCCGATTGCTGCGCCAGGTTCACGAAAATGCGCGGCAGATAGAACAATCCGGCAAACCAGGAAGCGATAAAAACAATGTGAAAGGTCTTGACCCAAAGCATGCCCATGGCAAGCCTCCGTCGAGGAAAGCCGCATTGTAAGGCCGCCCGTTGCCCGTAGGATGGGTGCAGCGCGATACGCCCGCCCCAAGAACTCCGACGTCAAACGCGCGAAACCCATCAAGCAACCGTGGACGGCAAGGGGCCCACCGCAAGAACCTCCGACAGATTCCGGCTCTCGATCAGGACTGGTTCTGCTCCAGCATGGGTTGCGCGCGTTCAGCACTTGCGCGTTAGCAAGCGTTCACGCGCGCTTCACCCATCCTACGTGTACAGGTCCACGTATTCGTGGACCGGCATGGCTTCCAGCGCGTGTTGATCCAGCGACACGTCCAGGATGCGGCGTTGCTGCTTGGCTGCGAACATGCGGGCCAGATTGGTGCGGAACTTGGCTTCCAGCAGCGGGATGCCGTCCGCGCGGCGGCGCTTGTGGCCGATGGGATATTCGCAGACGATTTCGTCCAGCTTGGATCCGTCGTTGAACTCCACCGTCAGCGCATTGGCTATCGAGCGCTTGTCCGGGTCGTGGTAGTCGCGGGTGTAGGCCGGGTCTTCCACGCAGACGATCTTGTCGCGCAGGATGTCGATGCGCGGGTCGCGCGCGACCTCGTCTTCGTAGTCGCCGGCAGTCAAGCGGCCGAACAGCACCGGCACAGCCACCATGTACTGGATGCAGTGGTCGCGGTCGGCGGGGTTGTTCAGCGGGCCCTTCTTGTCGATGATGCGGATGCACGCTTCATGCGTGCGGATCGTGATGGCCTTGATGTCGTCCGCGCTTTTGCCCAGTGCGTTGAGCTTTGCGTGGATGTCCATGGCGCATTCCACGGCGGTCTGCGAATGGAATTCCGCCGGGAACGATATCTTGAACAGCACGTTCTCCATCACGTAGCTGCCATACGGCCGCTGGAACTTGAACGGCTGCCCCTTGAAGAGCACGTCGTAAAAGCCCCAGGTCTTGGCGCTAAGCACCGACGGGTAACCCATTTCACCGGTTTTCGCGATCAGCGCCAGGCGCACGGCGCGGCTGGTGGCGTCGCCCGCGGCCCAGCTTTTGCGGCTGCCGGTGTTGGGTGCGTGGCGATACGTGCGCAGGCTTTGGCCGTCGACCCAGGCCAGCGACACGGCGTTGATGACCTCGTCGCGATCCAGGCCCAGCATCTGAGCCACCACGGCGGTCGACGCCACCTTGACCAGCACCACGTGATCCAGACCGACCTTGTTGAAGGAATTTTCCAGCGCGATGCAGCCCTGGATTTCATGCGCCTTGATCATGCCGGTCAGCACGTCACGCATGGTCAGCGGGGGCTTGCCGGCGGCGACGGCCGTGCGCGACAGCCAATCGGCCGTGGCCAGGATGCCGCCCAGATTGTCGGACGGGTGGCCCCATTCAGCGGCTAGCCAGGTGTCGTTGAAATCCAGCCAGCGGATCATCGTGCCGATGTTGAACGCGGCCTGCACGGGGTCAAGCTGGAACGGCGTGCCTGGCACCTTGGCGCCGTTGGGCACCACGGTGCCAGGCACGATCGGCCCCAGCAGCTTCTTGCACGCCGGGTATTCCAGCGCTTCCAGGCCGCAGCCCAGCGTGTCGATCAGGCAGTTGCGTGCGGTCTCGTACGCCAGGCTGCTCTTGATCTCGTAGTTGAGAACGTAGTCCGCGATATCGACCAGGACCTGATCGGGATCGGGACGTACGTTTGAGATTGGGGCGGACATTGCGAACCCTCCTTAGCGAAGAAGTGAATACAGGTGGCCATGCCGCGCCTTGTTCTCGTTCTGGTTGCGGGTCGCCTTACTTGCGTTTTTCCAGCGGCACGAACTTCTGGTCTTCCGGGCCCACGTAGTTGGCGGTGGGGCGGATGATCTTGTTGTCGATGCGCTGCTCAATGATGTGGGCCGACCAGCCCGCCGTGCGCGCGATGACGAACAGCGGGGTGAACATGGCGGTGGGCACGCCCATCATGTGGTAGCTGACGGCCGAGAACCAGTCCAGGTTGGGGAACATCTTCTTGATGTCCCACATGACCGTTTCCAGGCGTTCGGCGATGTCGAACATCTTGGTGCTGCCGGCCTTCTTGGACAGCTTCTTCGCCACTTCCTTGATGACCTTGTTGCGCGGGTCGGACACGGTGTAGACCGGGTGGCCAAAGCCGATGATGACTTCCTTGGCCTCGACGCGGCGGCGGATGTCGGCTTCGGCTTCGTCCGGCGTGTCATAGCGCTTTTGCACGTCGAACGCCACTTCGTTGGCGCCGCCGTGCTTGGGGCCGCGCAGTGCGCCAATGGCGCCGGCAATCGACGAGAACATGTCCGAACCCGTGCCGGCGATGACGCGCGCGGTGAAGGTCGACGCATTGAACTCGTGCTCGGCGTACAGGTTCAAGGAGATGTGCATCGCCTTGACCCATTCATCGCTGGGCTTTTCGCCGTGCAGCAGATGCAGGAAGTGGCCGCCGATGCTGTCGTCGTCGGTTTGCACGTCGATCATGTGGCCGTTGTGGCTGTAGTGGTACCAGTACAGCAGGGCCGAACCCAGGTTGGCCATCAGGCGGTCGGCGATGTCGCGCGCGCCCGGGGTGTTGTGGTCGTCTTTTTCAGGCAGCACGCAGCCCAGCACCGACACGGCGGTGCGCATCACGTCCATGGGGTGGCTGGATGCCGGCAACGCTTCCAGCGCCACTTGCAACTGGGCGGGCAGGCCGCGCAGACTCTTCAGCTTTTGCTTGTACGCGGCCAGTTCGGCCTTGTTGGGCAGCTTGCCGTGGACCAGCAGGTGGGCAATTTCCTCGAACTCGCTGGTGTGGGCGATGTCCAGGATGTCGTAGCCGCGATAGTGCAGGTCGTTGCCGCTGCGGCCGACGGTGCACAGCGCGGTGTTGCCCGCGACCACGCCCGACAGGGCAACGGACTTCTTGGGTTTAAAACCGGCTTTCTCTTCCGGCTTGGCGTCCGGCTTGGCTTCTTGCTTTTTGGGAGCCGTGCTCATGTCTCTACTCCTTTCCTTTCGCTGTGGTCGATGCAATGGGGAACTAGCATGGCGCCGCGAGGGTGTCGCGGCGCCGGATACCGAAGGCGCAGCGCTTTACGCTTTGCCCTTCTGGAAGAGTGCATCCAGTTTGGATTCAAATTCGTGATAGCCGATGCGGTCGTACAGTTCGTCGCGCGTCTGCATCAGGTCCACCACGTTTTTCTGGTGGCCGTCGCGGCGGATGGCGGTGTAGACGGCTTCGGCGGCCTTGTTCATGGCGCGGAAGGCGGACAGCGGGTACAGCACCATGCCCACGCCTACGCTCTTGAGCTCTTCGACCGTAAATAGCGGCGTCTTGCCGAACTCGGTGATGTTGGCCAGCACTGGCACCTTCACGGCTTTGACAAAACGGTCATAAGTGGGCAGGTCGTAGGCGGCTTCGGCGAAGATGGCGTCGGCGCCGGCTTCCACGCAGGCCAGCGCGCGTTCGATCGCGGCGTCCACGCCGTGGGACGCAATGGCGTCGGTACGGGCGATCAGGTAGAAGTCGCTGTCGGTGCGCGCGTCGGCCGCGGCCTTGACGCGGTCGGCCATTTCTTCGGTGGTGACGATTTCCTTGCCCGGACGATGGCCGCAGCGCTTGGCGCCGACCTGGTCTTCGATGTGGCAGGCGGCTGCGCCGAACTTGATCAGGCTCTTGACGGTGCGGGCGATGTTGAACGCCGACGGGCCGAAGCCGGTATCGATGTCCACCACCAGCGGCACGTCGCACACGTCGGTGATGCGGCGCACGTCGGTCAAGACGTCGTCCATGGTGTTGATGCCCAGATCGGGCAGACCCAGCGAACCGGCCGCAACGCCGCCGCCCGACAGGTAGATGGCGCGGTAGCCGGCCCGCTTGGCCAGCAGGGCATGGTTGGCGTTGATGGCGCCGATGATTTGCAGCGGGCTTTCTTCGGCAAGGGCGCGGCGGAAGAGGGCGCCGGGCGATTCGGGTCTGGACATGGAGGTCTCCGTTCTTATGGCTAGCCCACGACCTTATCGCGGGTCCGGAATATAAATCTGTCCCCTACGCGACAATCCCGGCGCGGCCGGGCCAAGAGACAGGTGTATGTTTCGGCATGATCGCTACACAGAAGAATTGGGCCCGCATCAACGGGCCCAATTCTGATTCAAGCGCTGCTTACTTCAGCAGGTCCTTGACGCCGTCGCGCTCTTCCAGCAGCTCTTTCAGCGTGAAGTCCAGGCGCTCGCGCGAGAAGGCATCGATTTCCAGGCCTTCAACACGCTTGTATTCGCCGTTCTCGGTCGTGACCGGCACGCCGTAGATGATGCCTTCCGGGATGCCGTAGGAGCCGTCCGACGGAACACCCATCGTGACCCACTTGCCGTTGCTGCCCAGGACCCAGTCACGGACGTGGTCGATGGCGGCGTTGGCGGCCGAAGCGGCCGAGGACAGGCCACGGGCTTCGATGATGGCGGCGCCGCGCTTGCCCACGGTGGGGATGAACGTGTCGCGGTTCCAGGCGTCATCGTTGATGAGCTTGGTGAGCGACTCGCCGCCGACGGTGGCGAAGCGGAAATCCGGGTACATCGTGGGCGAGTGGTTGCCCCAGACGATCAGGTTTTCGATGTCGGCAACCGGCTTGCCCGACTTGGCCGACAACTGCGACAGGGCGCGGTTGTGGTCCAGTCGCAGCATGGCGGTGAAGTTCTTTGCCGGCAGGTCCGGCGCCGACTTCATGGCGATGTAGGCGTTGGTATTGGCGGGGTTGCCCACGACCAGCACCTTGACGTTGCGGCTGGCCACGTCGTTCAGGGCCTTGCCTTGCGCCGTGAAGATCTGGGCGTTGACGGACAGCAGGTCCTTGCGCTCCATGCCGGGGCCGCGCGGACGGGCGCCAACCAGCAGGGCCACGTCGGCGTCCTTGAAGGCAGTGCGGGGATCGCTGTGAGCGGTCACTTCCTGCAGGAGCGGGAAGGCGCAGTCATCCAATTCCATGATGACGCCCTTCAGGGCCTTTTGCGCTTTCTCGTCGGGGATTTCCAGCAGTTGCAGGATGACGGGTTGATCTTTACCCAGCATTTCGCCGGAGGCGATGCGGAATAGCAGTGCGTAACCGATTTGGCCGGCGGCGCCGGTGACGGCGACACGCAAGGCAGGCTTGGACATGGACGTTCTCCGTAATGGTTTGGCGAGAAAAAATCTCACCAATCAGTGTAATCGTTGGGGCATCAAAAACAGCGCGCGGAAGCAAGCCGGCGCGGGGCCCTGACAGCCGTGAATCCTAGAACGATTTCCAGGGGGCGTCAAACGCTCTTCTATCTTATATAAGACATAAGACGTTGGACAGCGTCTGGCCCGATATGCCACAATAGAGCGTTTATTCGAATGCGTTGCAGCCCGGTCTGTTGTGCCCCCTGACAGCGCATTTTGGATGTGGGTTTGCATCCCGTTTGCATCTTGTTTGCGCTGCCCTCCCATCATCCGGATGAACATGACACTTTCAAGAAGATCCATGGCAGAGCCTCGGCCCGAAACCTCCTTACGCACACGCGCCGCCCGTTCAACGGGCGAGGGGGCCGCTTTCAGTCCGCTCTATCGCCAGATCAAGGATCTGCTTGTCCAAAGCCTTGAGCGCGGCGAATGGAAGCCCGGTGAACTCATCCCCAGCGAAATCGATCTGGCTGCCCGTTTTCAGGTCAGCCAGGGCACGGTGCGCAAGGCGGTCGATGAGTTGGCTGCCGAGCACATGCTGCTGCGCCGCCAAGGCAAGGGCACTTTTGTCGCCACCCACCACGAAGCCCGCGTGCGCTACCGTTTTCTGCGCCTGGCCGCCGATGAAGAAGGCGAGGCCGGCCGCGCGGAAAGCCGCATCCTGGAATGCCGGCGCCTGCGCGCGCCCGCGGAGATCGCGCGCGCCCTGGACCTTCGGGCCGGCGAAACCGTCGTAATGATCCGCCGCCTGCTGTCCATGGGGCAGACACCCACCGTGGTGGACGACATCTGGCTACCTGGTTCCATTTTCCGTGGACTCACCCTCGAGCTGCTGACCGCCAACAAGGCGCCGCTCTATGGTCTGTTCGAATCCGAGTTCGGCGTCAGCATGGTGCGCGCGGACGAGAAGCTGCGCGCGGTGATCGCGCCGGCTGAAGTCTGTCCGCTGCTTAATGTTCCCGCCGGCACGCCGTTGTTGCAGGTAGATCGGGTGTCTTACACCTATGGTGACCGCCCCATGGAAATCCGCCGGGGTTTGTACTTGACCGATCGATATCACTACCGCAATAGTCTGAATTGATGAGCTTTTTAACTACGATTTGATACCAACCCAATCTCTGGGCGAAAATAGCGTGTTTGCCCGAAAGGGCCACGGCACTTTCGCCGTCACGATTCCCTAGTTCAGAAACACCGAGGCCGTCATGTCCGACACCGCTGCCAAGCCACGTCCGCAGTTTCGCAATATTGGGCTTGCCCAAGTTGCGTTCTCCTATCGCCTGCCCCTGGCCGGCAAGCTGTCCATCCTGCACCGCATCAGCGGCATTTTGCTGTTCCTCTGTTTGCCCTTGGTCATCGTGCCGCTGTTCGCAGCAAGCGTGGCCGCTCCGCAAACGTTCGCCTGGATCGCCTCCATCGCGGCCAACCCGATCGTCAAGCTTGTCTTCCTGGTCCTCGTCTGGGGCTACCTGCATCACTTCTGTGCCGGCATCCGCTACCTGCTGCTCGACTTGCACATCGGTATCGACAAGCTGTCGGCCAAGAAAAGCGCCGGCGTGGTCTTCGGTGTCAGCCTGGCGCTGACGCTGGTGTTCGGTCTCAAACTGTTCGGAGTGCTGTAAATGGCCGCCGCTAAAAACTACGGACCCAAGCGCCTTGTCGTCGGCGCGCACTATGGCGTCATGGATTTCATCATTCAGCGCATCACCGCCGTCATCATGGCCGTGTATACGCTGGTGCTGCTTGTTGGCATCTTGATGATGCCTGCCTTCACGTATGAACACTGGGTCAAGCTGTTCAATTTCTACGTGGGCTTCATTCCGGTTGGCCAGATCCTGGCCTCCCTTGCATTCATTGCGTTGGCCTGGCATGCCTGGATTGGCGTGCGCGACATCTGGATGGACTACGTCAAGCCGGTGGGCCTGCGCCTGCTGTTGCAAGTGCTGACGATCCTCTGGCTGATCGGTACGGTCGTTTACTTCGCGCAAATCCTCTGGAGCATTTAAGCCGTGGTCTCTGTCATGAAATCCTTGCCGCGCCGCCAGTTTGATGTGGTGGTCGTTGGCGCCGGTGGAGCCGGCATGCGTTGTTCGCTGCAACTGTCCCAAGCGGGCCTGTCCGTTGCAGTGCTGTCCAAAGTGTTCCCCACGCGTTCGCACACCGTTGCCGCTCAAGGCGGCGTGAGCGCCTCGCTGGGCAACATGAGCGAAGACAACTGGTACTGGCACATGTACGACACCGTCAAGGGGTCGGATTGGCTGGGCGACCAGGACGCCATCGAATTCATGTGCCGTGAAGCGCCGAACGCCGTGTACGAGCTCGAGCACTTCGGCATGCCGTTCGACCGCAACCCCGACGGCACGATCTACCAGCGTCCGTTCGGCGGCCACACCGCCAACTTCGGTGAAAAGCCGGTGCAGCGCGCCTGTGCTGCCGCCGACCGCACCGGCCATGCGCTGTTGCACACCCTCTACCAGCGCAACGTTGCCGCGCGCACCCAGTTCTTCGTCGAATGGATGGCGCTGGACCTGCTGCGCAACGAAGCCGGCGACGTCGTCGGCGTGACCGCCCTGGAAATGGAAACGGGCGAAATCTACATCCTGGAAGCCAAGACCACGGTGTTGGCCACCGGCGGCGCCGGCCGTATCTGGGCCGCTTCCACCAACGCCTTCATCAACACCGGTGACGGCCTGGGCATGGCGGCGCGCGCCGGCATCCCGCTGCAAGACATGGAATTCTGGCAATTCCACCCCACCGGCGTGGCCGGCGCGGGCGTGCTGATCACCGAAGGCGTGCGTGGCGAAGGCGGCATCCTCTTGAACAAGGATGGCGAACGCTTCATGGAGCGCTATGCGCCCACGCTGAAGGACCTGGCCCCGCGCGACTTCGTGTCCCGCTCGATGGACCAGGAAATCAAGGAAGGCCGCGGTTGCGGTCCGGACGGCAGCTACGTTGTGCTGAAGCTGGATCACCTGGGCGCCGACGTCATCAACAAGCGTCTGCCCTCGATCCGCGAAATCGCCATCAAGTTCGGCAACGTCGACCCGATCAAGGAACCGATCCCCGTCGTCCCGACCATTCACTACCAGATGGGCGGCATTCCGGCCAACTACCACGGCCAGGTGCTGTCGCGCGAGAACGGCGAGAACAAGGTCGTCAACGGCCTGTACGCCATCGGCGAATGCGCCGCGGTGTCCGTGCACGGCGCGAACCGCCTGGGCACGAACTCGCTGCTGGACCTGATCGTCTTCGGTCGCGCCACCGGCAACCACATCGTGAATTCGCATCCGGAGCGCCAGCGCGCGCACCAGGAACTGCCGAAGCAAGCCGTGGAATTCTCGCTGGACCGCGTGAACAAGCTGGAATCGCGCACCTCGGGCGAAAAGACGCAAGACATCGGCAACGCCATCCGCTTCTCGATGCAGCGCCACTGCGGCGTGTTCCGCACGCTGGAACTGCTGAACGAAGGCGTGACGCAGATCGAAGATCTGGCCAAGACCGCCGACAACATCTACTTCAAGGACAAGTCCAAGGTGTTCAACACCGCGCGCGTCGAAGCGCTGGAACTGGCCAACATGACCGAAGTGGCCCGCGCCACGATCAAGTCGGCCGCTGCCCGTACGGAAAGCCGTGGCGCTCACGCGCTGGACGACCACCCGACGCGCGACGACGAGAACTGGCTCAAGCACACGCTGTGGTATTCCGAAGGCAGCCGCCTGGATTACAAGCCTGTGCAGATGAAGCCGCTCACCGTTGAGTCCTTCCCGCCCAAGGCGCGTACCTTCTAAGTCCGGATAGAGCCCATTATGAGCACCAAGAGAATCGTCAAGTTCGAAATCTACCGCTACGATCCGGACAAGGACGAGCGCCCCTACATGCAGAAGCTGGACGTTGAGCTTCAGCCCACCGACAAGATGCTGCTTGATGCGCTGGTGCGCATCAAGAACGACGTCGATGACAGCCTGGCCCTGCGCCGCTCGTGCCGTGAAGGCGTGTGCGGTTCGGACGCCATGAACATCAACGGCAAGAACGGCCTGGCCTGCACGACGAACCTGCGCGAATTGAAGCAACCCATCGTTCTGCGTCCGCTGCCGGGCCTGCCCGTCATCCGTGACCTGATCGTGGACATGACGCACTTCTTCAACCAGTACCACTCGATTCGTCCGTACCTCATCAACGACGCGCCGCCGCCCGAAAAAGAGCGCCTGCAGTCGCCCGAGGCACGCGAAGAACTGGATGGCCTGTACGAGTGCATCCTGTGCGCGTGCTGTTCCACTTCCTGCCCGTCTTTCTGGTGGAACCCGGACAAGTTCGTCGGCCCGGCCGGCCTGCTGCAAGCCTATCGTTTCATCGCGGACAGCCGCGACGAAGCCACCGGCGAGCGTCTGGACAACCTGGAAGATCCGTACCGCTTGTTCCGTTGCCACACCATCATGAACTGCGTCGACGTCTGTCCCAAGGGGCTGAACCCGACCAAGGCAATCGGCAAGATCAAGGAACTGATGGTCCGCCGCACGGTCTAGTTTTTAGTGTGAAGACTTTTGTTTTTATGGTGTAACGATGAGCAGGCTAACTGAACTGGAGCGGGCGCGTCTGCGTTGGCGGGCGCGCCGCGGCCTGCTCGAAAACGACTTGATCATCACTCGGTATCTTGACGCTTACGAGGCCGAACTTACCGATGATGATGTGGCCGCATTGACCCAGCTTTTCGAGATGGGAGACAACGATCTTCTCGACCTGCTGCTGGCCCGCAAGGAACTCGAAGGCGACCTGGACACCCCCAGGCTTCGGGGCATTATTGGCCAGATGCGCGCACTCTGATTAATGTGAGAGGAATAAACATGAACCTGTCTGACAAAAAAGCCACTCTATCCTTCTCGGATGGCAGCGCACCCATTGAGTTCCCTGTCTACAAGGGCACGGTCGGTCCGGATGTGATCGACATCCGCAAGCTGTATGGCCAGACGGGCATGTTTACGTTTGACCCCGGCTTCATGTCCACCGCGGCGTGCGAATCGGGCATCACGTACATCGACGGCGACAAGGGCGAACTGCTGTACCGCGGCTTCCCCATCGAGCAGTTGGCCGTCAACTGCGACTTCATGGACATCTGCTACCTGATCCTGAACGGCGATCTGCCGAACGAGGAACAGAAGGCCGACTTTGATTCGCAAGTGACCCATCACACGATGGTCAACGAGCAACTGCATTTCTTCCTGCGCGGCTTCCGCCGCGACGCGCACCCGATGGCCGTGCTGACGGGTCTGGTTGGCGCGCTGTCCGCGTTCTACCACGACTCCACCGACATCACGAACCCGCAGCATCGCCACATCTCGGCCATCCGCCTGATCGCCAAGATGCCGACGCTGGTTGCGATGGCGTACAAGTACTCGCAAGGCCAACCGTTCATCTATCCGCAGAACGACCTGTCCTACACGGGCAACTTCCTGCGCATGATGTTCGCCACGCCCTGCGAAGACTACAAGGTCAACGAAGTTGTTGAACGCGCGCTGGACCGCATCTTCATCCTGCACGCCGACCACGAGCAAAACGCGTCGACGTCCACCGTGCGCCTGTGCGGTTCGTCGGGCACCAACCCGTTTGCCGCCATCTCGGCCGGCGTGGCTTGCCTGTGGGGCCCGGCTCACGGCGGCGCCAACGAAGCTTGCCTGCAAATGCTGGAAGAGCTGCAAGCCAACGGCGGCATCGACAAGGTCGGTGAGTTCATGGAGAAGGTCAAGGACAAGAACTCGGGCGTGCGCCTGATGGGCTTTGGCCACCGCGTCTACAAGAACTACGACCCGCGCGCCAAGCTGATGCAGGAAACCTGCAAGGAAGTGCTCTCGGCCCTGGGCCTGGAAAACGACCCGCTGTTCAAGCTGGCCATGGAACTGGAACGCATCGCCCTGTCGGATCCGTACTTCGTCCAGCGCAAGCTGTACCCGAACGTGGACTTCTACTCGGGTATCGTCCAGCGCGCCATCGGCATCCCGACCTCGCTGTTCACGGCCATCTTCGCGCTGGCCCGCACGGTGGGCTGGATTGCCCAGTGGAACGAAATGCTGTCGGATCCCGACTACAAGATCGGCCGTCCGCGCCAGCTCTTCACGGGTTCGGTGACCCGCGACGTGCCCCCGATGGACAAGCGTTAATCCGCTTTTCCTTTCGGCAAGTGAATGACAAGAAACCGCCTTCGGGCGGTTTTTTGTTGCCTGCGCAAGGGGGCGATGGGGCGGCGGATATGCGGATATCATGCTGGCCATGATTCCTTTCTCGCTTCCTCCGGCCAGTTTCTACCTGCTGCTTTGGTTTGGCTTGCTTGCCGGCGTCGTGCTCGGCGTTTGGGCCCTGTTGCTGGCGATCAGTGCCGGCCATCGCCGTACGGTCCGCAAATACTGGAAGACGTCGGCCGTGCTGTTCATGGTGCTGGCGGTGCCCTTTGCTTTCTTCGTGTGGGTCCACTTCATGGTCCAGCAAATCGAGCGCGAGATCGAGCGGGCCGAGGCGGCGCGCAACGTGACGCTGGAACAAGCAACTACCGTGGGTGGCGTGGCCATGCCCGCCGGCACGCGCTTGAAGCTGCAAGACGAAGGGCAGTGGGAAACCTACGTCGAAGCCGAATTTCCGGCGCCTACGCCCGTCTTCGGCGTGCAGGCGATGCGGGTTCGCCGCTATCTGAATGCTGAGTACGAGAAAGACAGCTACGCGCTGATTCAGCGGTATCCGCGTAGCGTCATCCTGACCGGCCAGGGCGACCAGACGGTGCTGGGTTGGCGCTGCGACAGCACGCATGACATCGAGTTCGATACCGAGTCCGACGGCGCGATGAAGGCCTTGAGCCAGTGCCGGCTGGGTAGTGGCAACCAGATTGAAGGCCTGGCGATCCACTCGGGCTCGGTGCTGTACGGATCAAACGGCACGGTGTACGTGGACGGCTCGACCGACCCGGACCGCTGGCGCATCGACGTTAAGGATCCCGTGGCGGTGCAGGTGTTCGGGCTGATGTTGAGCGAGCCCCGGATATACCTGGATGCCGAGCGGCGCTTGCTGCGGGTCAGCGACGCCGAGCTTGCCTGCCGCGTGCGGCGGGGTGGCTTTGACTATGCAGCGGGTACGCGGGTCAAGTCCATCCGCCGCGTCATCGATGGGCGGCGCGAATCCTTTCCCGGCGTGCTGGTGTTCAGCCCCAGGGTGGGGCAAGTGGCCAGACGTGAAGGCCATGCCGATGTGCCCGAAGGCATGTCGGTCATGCAGGCACTGGATGGAACGTTTCTCGACATCGTGAAAAACGACCAGGTTGGCGTTTTTGAATTCGCGACCTTCGTCGTGGAAGGCAACGCGCCGGCCGCTCCCGCACGGGCGCGTTGCCCCTCCCTTACACGCTGATGTGGCGCGCCATCAGCACCGCGAACAGCGGCAGGAAAATGAACAGGTGCGCTTCGATCATCACCCAGCGGCGCACGCGCTTGATCTCGGGCAAGGTGGGCACGAAGTCCGCTTGTTGGCGCGCCTGCTTTGCCCAGCGGAAGATGGCCAATGTGGGCGGGATCGAACAGAGTGCAATGATGACAAACAGCGTGATCTTGGCGTGAAACCACGGGCTGCTCATGTAGAAGGCGGCGCCCTTCACGCCCTGCGTCAGCCGCAGCAGCCCGGTGATCAGCACCAGCACGGCGCTGACGCCATACAGGCGATCGTAGATCACCAGGCGCTTTACGCCACTGGCGCTCAGGTCGGGGCGCAGCAGCACGGCTTCGGCGGTCAGCACCACCACCAATACGAAGATCGCCAGGTAGTGAAACCAGGCATATAGGGCATCGGCCAACATGTCGTCTCCAGGAAATAGGTCAAGCATGGTTTTACCATCGGCCCGAGGCGCGGCGTCGATCAGGCGGCATGAAAATGCGGCTTCGGCGGTAAAAAATGTGCCATGAAAAAAGGCGCCCCGAAGGGCGCCTTTGGCATCAAGACCCGCGCGTGATCAACGGCGCTTCTTGGCGGCGTCGGCGGCTTCCTGCTGTGCATCCACCACGGCCAGGGCCGTCATGTTGATGATGCGGCGCACGGTGGCGCTGGTCGTCAGGATGTGCACGGGGCGCGCGGCGCCCAGCAGGATGGGACCCATCGCGACGCCATTGCTGCCCGTCATCTTCAGCATGTTGTACGTGATGTTGCCGGTGTCCAGGTTCGGCATGACCAGCAGGTTGGCGCGACCCTTGAGCGTGCTGTCCGGGTAGGCCAGCACACGGATCTTTTCCGACAAGGCGGCGTCGGCGTGCATTTCGCCGTCCACTTCCAGGTCGGGCGCGCGTTCCTGCACCAGCTTGCTGGCGGCGGCCATCTTCATCGACGATTCCGTGACGCGGCTGCCGAAGTTCGAATGCGACAGCAGGGCAATCTTGGGCACCACGCCAAAGCGCAGCATTTCGTCGGCGGCCTGGATGGTGATGTTGGCCACTTCTTCCGACGTCGGATTTTCGTTGACGTGGGTGTCGGTGACGAACAGCGTCTGGTCAGGCAGCATCAGCACGTTCAGGGCGGCGTAGGTCTGGCCTTCCTTCTTGCCGATGATTTCGTCGACATACTTGAGCTGGTTGTCGTACTTGCTGGCCACGCCGCACAGCAGCGCGTCGGCATCGCCGCGACGCAGCAGCATCGCGCCGATCAGCGTGTTGTGCTTGCGGATCATCGCCTTGGCGATGGCCGGCGTGACGCC
This sequence comes from Achromobacter spanius, assembly GCF_029637605.1. Taxonomy (NCBI): domain Bacteria; kingdom Pseudomonadati; phylum Pseudomonadota; class Betaproteobacteria; order Burkholderiales; family Alcaligenaceae; genus Achromobacter; species Achromobacter spanius. The sequence continues at coordinate 6,045,742 of NZ_CP121261.1, forward strand.
TTCGCGGCCTTTCAACTGGTAGTACGCGGTCCAGGTTTCGTTGAAGCGCTCGTCGTCTTCCGGGTCCACGATTTCGAAATGCTCACCGGCCACCAGGCGCAGGCCGGCCTTGGTGATGCGCATCTCGATGACCGACGGACGGCCGATCAGGATCGGGCGGGCCAGCTTTTCGTCAACCACGGTCTGCACGGCGCGCAGCACGCGTTCGTCTTCGCCGTCGGCATAGATGACGCGCTTGGGCGCCTTCTTGGCCTGGGCGAACAGCGGACGCATCAGTTGGCCGGAGTGGTACACAAAGCCCATCAGCTTCTGGCGATAGGCTTCGATGTCTTCGATGGGGCGGGCAGCCACGCCGGAATCGGCGGCGGCTTGGGCCACGGCCGGCGCAATCTGGAAAATCAGGCGCGGGTCGAAGGGCTTGGGGATGATGTAGTCGGGGCCGAACGACAGTTCCTGGCCAGCGTAGGCGCGGGCCACTTCATCGTTCTGCTCGGCTTGCGCCAGTTCGGCGATGGCCTTCACGCAAGCCAGCTTCATTTCTTCCGTGATGCGCGAAGCGCCGGCATCCATGGCGCCGCGGAAGATGAAGGGGAAGCACAGCACGTTGTTGACCTGGTTCGGGTAGTCCGAACGGCCGGTGGCGATGATGCAATCCGGGCGGGCGGCCTTGGCCACTTCGGGGCGGATTTCCGGTTCGGGGTTGGCCAGCGCCAGGATCAGCGGGCGGTCGGCCATGGTCTTGACCATGTCGCCCGTCAGCACGCCAGAGGTCGAGCAGCCCAGGAACACGTCGGCGCCGTTGACCACGTCGGCCAGCGTGCGCGCGTCGGTCTTTTGTGCGTAGCGCTTCTTGTTGGCTTCCATGTTTTCATCGCGGCCATCCCAGATGACGCCACGCGAATCCACGACAAAGATGTTCTCGCGCTTGACGCCCAGGTGAACCAGCAGGTCCAGGCAGGCGATGGCGGCAGCACCGGCGCCCGAGCACGCCAGCTTGACCGAGCCGATGTCCTTGTTCACGACCTTCAGGCCGTTCAGGATGGCGGCCGACGAAATGATGGCGGTGCCGTGCTGGTCGTCATGGAAGACGGGAATCTTCATGCGCTCGCGCAGCTTCTTTTCAATGTAGAAGCATTCGGGCGCCTTGATGTCTTCCAGGTTGACGCCGCCCAGCGTGGGCTCCAGCGCCGCGATGATGTCGACCAGCTTGTCGGGGTCGTTTTCGGCCAGTTCGATGTCGAACACGTCGATGCCGGCAAACTTCTTGAACAGGCAGCCCTTGCCTTCCATGACCGGCTTGGCGGCCAGCGGACCGATGTTGCCCAGGCCCAGGACGGCGGTGCCGTTGGTGATCACGCCCACCAGGTTGCCGCGCGAGGTGTACTTGGACGCGGCGTCATCGCCCTGGTCGAAGATGGCCATGCAAGCTGCCGCCACGCCGGGGGAATAGGCCAGCGACAGGTCGTCCTGGTTGGCCAAGGTCTTGGTCGGGACGACCGAGATTTTGCCGGGGGTGGGATAGGCGTGATAGTCCAACGCCAATTTGGTAAGAGTTTCGTCCATGGGATCGGGGCCTCTGAGGCACTAACTGAGAAAGAAAACGGGATGAAAAACGAATGACAAACGGCGGGCTCGCGGCCCGCCGGTTTCTTTGCGAAATGCTTAGGGAACACCCGTATTTCACCAGAAAGCGCGGGCGCTTGGTTGTTGCAGTGCAGCGATCAGGCGCGTTTGATCAAGAACGGGTCGGATTATGTTTAAGTGGCGACGGGTTCCCCGCCAGCTCCCGTCGGATCGTAGGATGGGTGTAGCGCGCGATGGCCGGGACAAGAAACCGGTGCCGACCGCGCAAACCCATCAAGCAGCGGCTGAACAACAGACGCGATAGGCAAGAAAGCAGCGCGTGTTGTGGCTGCTCTATTTAAGGATTCCGCCGTTGCTTGATGGGTTTCGCGCGATCGTTGGTGGGGTTCTTGTCACCGGTCTTTCGCGCTACACCCATCCTACGAGTTCCACGGTGCGGTTTTACGGGTGCGGGTGTTCAGCTTGTCGCGCAGCTTGTCGGCGTCTGCTTGCCGGCCCAGGCTGTCCAGCGCGTAGAGCGTGATCCAGTCGGCGCCGACTTCGAAGAAGTCGCGCAGTTGCGCGCGGGTGTCGCTGCGGCCAAAGCCGTCGGTGCCCAAGGTGCGATACGGCGCCGGAACCCAGGCGCGGATCTGTTCGGGCACGGCGCGCACATAATCGGTGGCGGCGATGACGGGCGCCTGGCTGTCGCCCAGGCAGGTGCGGACCCAGTCCGCGCCGCTGGCCGTGTCCAGGCCCAGCACGCGGGCGCGTTCGGCTTCGCGGCCGTCGCGGGCTAGTTCGGAAAAGCTGGTGACGCTCCAGACCTCGGCGTCCACGCCGTATTGCTCGCGCAGCCGCTCGGCGGCCATTTCGGCCTCGCGCAGCATGGGGCCCGCGCCCAGCAAGCGAACGTCTGCCTGCTTGCGCGCGGCGCGCAGGCGGTACATGCCGCGCAGGATGCCCTCGCTGACGCCGTCGTCGGCGGGCATGTCCGGCTGCGCCAGGTTTTCGTTGGTGACGGTCAGGTAGAAGAACTCATCATGCTGCTCGTCCAGCATGCGGCGCATGCCGTGTTCGACGATCACGGCAACCTCGTAGGCGTAGGCGGGATCGTAAGCGCGGCAGTTCGGCACGGCGGCGGCCATGATGTGGCTGGAGCCGTCCTGGTGTTGCAGCCCTTCGCCGCCCAACGTCGTGCGCCCGGAGGTGGCGCCGATCAGAAAGCCACGGGTGCGCTGGTCGGCCGCGGCCCAGATCAGATCGCCGATGCGTTGGAAGCCGAACATCGAGTAATAGATATAGAACGGCAGCATCGGCAGGCCATTGACCGAATAGCTGGTGCCGGCCGCCGTCCACGACGAAATCGCCCCGGCTTCGGTAATGCCTTCTTCCAGGATCTGGCCGTCGCGCGCTTCGCGGTAGTACAGCACCGAGCCGATGTCCTCGGGCTCATACAACTGGCCTTGCGCCGAATAGATGCCGATCTGGCGGAACAGGTTGGCCATGCCGAAGGTGCGGGCCTCGTCGGCCACGATGGGCACAATGCGCGGGCCCACGGTGCCATCCTTGAGCAGCGCGGTAAGCATGCGCACGATGGCCATGGTCGACGACATTTCCTTGCCACTGGCGGCCAGCGCGAAGCGCGCCCAGTGTTCAGCGGAAGGCGGCGTCAGGCGCGGTGCTTCGGTGCGGCGGCGGGGAATGTGGCCGCCCAGCGCGGCGCGGCGCGCCTGCAGGTGGCGCAGTTCGGCGCTGTCTTCGGCGGGTCGGTAGAACTTCAGTGCCAGACAGTCGGCGTCAGAGATCGGCAGGGCGAAGCGGTCGCGAAAGGCCAGCAAGGCCTCGTCGTCCAGCTTCTTTTGCTGATGCGTCGTCATCTTGCCCTGGCCCGCCGCGCCCATGCCGAAACCCTTCTTCGTTTGCGCCAGGATCACGGTGGGCTGGCCGCTGTGCTTGGCCGCGCGATGGTAGGCCGCATGGATCTTCACCATGTCGTGGCCGCCGCGGTGCAGGCGGTCGATGGCCTCGTCGGTCCAGTCCGCCACCAGCGCGGCCAGCTCGGGGTGCTGATTGAAAAAATGCGCGCGATTGAACGCGCCGTCGTTGGCGGCGAAAGTCTGGAACTGGCCGTCGACCGTGTTGGAGAAGGCGCGGGCCAGCGCACCGTTGGCGTCGCGGGCAAGCAGGGCGTCCCAGTCGCTACCCCATACCAGCTTGATCACGTTCCAGCCGGCGCCCGCGTACAGCGTTTCCAGCTCGTCGATGATGCGGCCGTTGCCGCGCACCGGGCCGTCCAGCCGTTGCAGGTTGCAGTTGACGACGAACACCAGGTTGTCGAGCTTCTCACGCGCGGCCAGCGTCAGGGCCGCGATGGATTCCGGCTCGTCCATTTCGCCGTCGCCAAAAATGCCCCAGACCTTGCGGTCGCTGGCGGGCGCAAGCGAACGGTGCTCCAGGTAGCGCATGAAGCGCGCCTGATAGATCGCATTGATGGGGCCGATGCCCATGGACCCCGTCGGGAACTGCCAGAAATCGGGCATCAACCAAGGGTGGGGGTAGGACGACAGCCCGCGCAGGCCGCGCGTAGTAGCGGTGATTTCCTGGCGGAAATGCGCCAGGTCGTCCTCGCCCAGGAAACCTTCAAGAAAGGCGCGGGCGTAGACGCCGGGCGCGGAGTGCGGCTGCATGTAGACCAGGTCACCCGGGCCATCGGCCGATTGCGCGCGGAAGAAGTGGTTGAAGCCCACTTCAAACAGGTCGGCGGCGGAGGCATAGCTGGCGATGTGGCCGCCCAGTTCGCCGTGCGCCTGGTTGGCGCGCACCACCATGGCCAGGGCGTTCCAGCGGTTGATGCGGGCGATGCGTTCTTCCACGGCCAGATTGCCCGGAAAAGGCGGCTCTTGGCTGGCGGGAATTGTATTCAGGTAGGCGGTGCGCGTCTGGCTGTTGGCGCGCAACCCCAGCGACGCGGCATGCCCCAGCACGCTATCCAGCACATAGCCCGCGCGGTCTGCTCCGTCGGCCTCAAGCAGCGACTGCAAGGCGTCGCGCCATTCGGCGGTTTCCGTGGGATCGGCGTCAGACCCGGTGTGATGGCCGGGGGCGGGGTGGCTCGCGTCGCGCATGGGTGTTGTCTCCTGTTATCGCTCGATGCTAGACCTGTGTGGGTGGCATGAGTCATCAAATTCATAGGGAGATGCCGGGAATTTCAGCATAATCTTTTGCCGATGTTCCCCTTGCCGGCAGCTTCTGCGGCCTGGCGGCGCTTACTCGTGGTGACCACTGGGTGGACGCCGAAGCGCTAGAATGTGCGGTTTATTCGCATTCACAACGGGAGACTTCAATGACTCAACCCGTCAGCGTCCCGGCAAACGTCACGCTACCGGAACTGACGTTCCGGGGCATTTTGCTGGGCGCCCTGATTACCGTGATCTTCACGGCCTCGAACGTCTTCCTGGGGCTGAAGGTGGGCCTGACGTTTTCGTCCGCCATACCGGCGGCGGTCATCTCGATGTCGGTGCTGCGCATGTTCAAGGACGCCAACATCCTTGAAAACAATATGGTGCAGACGCAGGCCTCGGCGGCCGGCACCCTGTCGGCCATCATCTTTATCCTGCCGGCGCTGGTCATGATGGGCCATTGGCAGGGCTTCCCGTTCTGGCAGACGCTGGGCATTTGCGCGGCCGGCGGCATGCTGGGCGTGATGTTCACCATTCCACTGCGCCACGTGATGGTGGTGCAGAGCAAGCTGCCGTACCCGGAAGGCGTGGCGGCGGCCGAGATCCTGCGCGTGGGTAGCGCTGAACGGGCGCAAGACGCGGCCGAGGGCAACGCAGCGGACAAGACATCCAGCAAGCCCGCCGCGACCGGCATGGGCGATATCGTCGCGGGTGGCGTGGTGGCCGCGGTGGTCAGCTTTGCGGCCAACGGCTTGCGGGTGCTGGGCGACAGTGTCAGCGGCTGGTTCGCGCTGGGCGGCGCGGTGTTCCGGCTGCCCATGGGCTTTTCGCTGGCGCTGCTGGGCGCGGGCTACCTGATCGGCATCGTGGCGGGCCTGGCGATGCTGACCGGGCTGATCATTTCCTGGGGCATTGCCGTACCCGTGCTGACCGCGATGGGCGACATGCCGGCCGGGCAATCCCTGGCCCAGTACGCCACCGGCCTGTGGTCGTCGCAAGTGCGCTTCATTGGCGCGGGCGTGATCGGCGTGGGTGCAATCTGGACGCTGGCGACCTTGTTCGTGCCCATGGCACGCGGCGTCAAGGCCTCGTTTTCGGCGTTGACCAAGGCGGGCGCGGCGCGCGCGGGCCAGGCGCCGCGTACGGAACGCGACTTGTCGGCGGGCTGGATTTCGATCGTGACGCTGGTGCTGGTGGCGGTCTTGGTCATCACCTTCCAGGTGTTCCTGTCGGGCGCGCCCGTGTCGGCCGGCGCCGTCTGGAAACTGGTGGCCTACGCCGTGCTGTTTGCCTTTGTGTTCGGCTTCCTGGTGGCCGCGGCCTGCGGCTACATGGCAGGCCTGGTGGGGTCATCGACCAGTCCGATTTCGGGCGTGGGCATCGTGGCCATCGTGCTGGTGTCGCTGTTGATGCTGGCCCTGGGCGGCGAATTGCTCCAGGCGCAGAACGGCGTGCAGATGGCGATTGCGCTGTCCATCTTCAGCACCTCAGCGGTGGTGGCGGTGGCGTCCATTTCCAACGACAACCTGCAGGACCTGAAGACGGGCTGGTTGGTCGGGGCAACGCCGTGGCGCCAGCAGGTGGCGCTGCTGATAGGCTGCGTGGTTGGCGCGGCGGTGATTTCACCCGTGCTGGACTTGCTCTACAACGCCTACGGTTTCGCGGATGCGATGCCACGCGAAGGCATGGACCCCACGCAAGCGCTGTCAGCGCCGCAGGCCACGCTGATGCTGGCGATTACGCGCGGCATTTTCACGCACCAATTGAATTGGACGATGATCCTGATCGGCATGGCCGTGGGGGTTGCGCTGATCGTGGTGGACGAAATTCTCAAGCGTACCTGCCGCGTGGCGCGCATTCCGGTGTTGGCGGTGGGCATCGGTATCTATCTGCCGCCGACCGTGGCGGCGCCGATTGTCGCGGGCGCGGTGCTGGCTTGGTTGCTGGAGCGGGCCTTGCGCCGCCGTGCGGTCGCCGCCGGAACCCCGTATGAGCAATTCGCCGATGCGCCGAACCGGCGCGGCGTGCTGATTGCCTCGGGCCTGATCGTGGGCGAGAGCCTGGTGGGTGTGTTGATGGCGGGCATCATCGGCGCGGCCGGTACTGATGCGCCCTTGGCGATCGCGGGCGAGGATTTCTCGGCGACGGCGTCTTATCTGGGCCTGGCCGTCTTTGTCTTGGTGGCGGTCATGTTCTGGCGCCGGGTGATGCGGCTGGCATAAAGGGCCGGCCGGCCCCAACAGGGACCGGCCGCGACGGTCAACAACCCGATCAGTGTTCTTCGGCCTGTAGCGCAGCGGTGATGATGGCGCGTTGGTCGTGCGTGGCGCCATTGAGGAACAGGTTCAGCAGCACGGCCGATAGCGACGCCAGCAGAATGCCGGACTCAATCAACGTGTGCAGCGAGTGCGGCATCCACTGTTTGAAATTGGGCGCGATCAGCGGCACCATGCCGATGCCGATCGACACCGCCACGATCATGGAATTGTGGCGGTTGCCCTTGAAGTCCACGCCCGACAGGATGCGGATGCCGGTGGCGGTAACCATGCCGAACATGACGATGCCGGCGCCGCCCAGCACCACGGTGGGCAGTGATTCCACCAGCGCCGCCATCTTGGGCAGCAGGCCCAGCACCAGCAGGATGATGCCACCCGCCACGCATACGAAGCGGCTTTTCACGCCGGTCACCGCCACCAAGCCGACGTTCTGCGAAAAGCTGGTGTACGGGAATGTGTTGAAGATGCCGCCGATGAGCGTGCCCAGGCCGTCCGTGCGCAGCCCGCGCGCCATGTTCTCCTGGCTGATCTCGCGCTCGGTCATTTCGCCCAGCGCCAGGAACATGCCGGCGGATTCGATCATCACCACCACCATGATCAGTGCCATGCTCAGGATCAACATGGGGTCGAACCTTGGCATGCCGAAATGGAAGGGCAGGACGATGTCGAACCAGTCGGCCTGGCCGATTTTCTCGAACGTCATGATGCCGGTGGCCGAGGCCACGATGGCGCCGATCACGATGCCTAGCAGCACCGAGATGTTGGCAATGAAGCCGCGCGTGAATTTGACGATCAGCAGGATGGACGCCAGCACCAGCACGGCGATGCCGAAGCCGGTCAGGTCGGCATAACGCGGGTTGGGCATCGACGGCATGATGGCGAAGCCTTGCGGCACGGGCGGGATGGCGCTGCCCGGCGAGGTAACGTCGGCCAGCCACTTTGCGTAGATGGGGTCCACGATGACGGGCGCGGTGGGGCCGGACGGGTTGCCGAACACCCAGTTGATGCCGACCCGCATCAAGGTGATGCCGATGACCGTGATGATGGTGCCCGTTACCACGGGCGGAAAGTAGCGCAGCATGCGGCTGATCATCGGGGCAACCAGGATGGAGATGATGCCCGCCCCGATGATGGTCCCGAATAGCAGTTGTGCGCCGCCTGGGCCGGGGTTGGCGTTGGCCATCGCCACCATGGGGGCTACCGCAGCGAACGTGACGCCCATCATGACGGGCAGTTTGATGCCGAACCACTGCGTGGCGCCCAAGGTCTGGATCAAGGTCACCAGGCCGCAACAGAACAGGTCCGCCGAGATCAGCATGGCGACTTCGTCGGGCGTCAGGTTCAAGGCGCGGCCGACGATCAACGGTACGGCCACCGCGCCGGCATACATCACCAACACGTGTTGCAGGCCCAACGCCGCCAGTTTGCCCGAGGGCAGACGCTGGTCAACGGGGTGGAGGTCTTGAGACGCGCTGGACGGCGCGGGCGATGCAGCCTGCATGGGAAAGTCTCCTGGCGGAGTGAAATGTCGGTCGGGAAAATCCTGAAAAGCAGTTCTTGTGTACGAGGAATGTATACAGCCAGGCGGGGTTCTCGAAATAGAGGAAAACCCGAATCAAATAGACATTATTAGTTACGTTATGTAGGAAAGTTCGGGATGTACAGCAGTGATGGAACATGACGCCGCGCATGGGCGGCGTCATGTCTTGCCGTAACTCAGACCGGCTGAAGCAGGTCTGACAAGGTGCGCGCGATGACCTTGGTGGCTCGGCGCAAGTCTTCCAGCACGACGCGTTCGTCGTTGCGCTTGGCGTGTGATTCCAGCACGGTGCGCGGGCCGGCGCCGTAGATCACGCCGGGAATGCCGGCCTCGCCGTACAGGCGCACGTCGGTATAAAGCGGCGTGCCCATTGCGGGTATGGGTTCGCCAAACAGCGCTTCCCCATGCTTCTGGATGGCGTCCACCAGGGGCTGATTACCCGGCAGCGGGCGCATCGAATTGGCCAGCAACAGGCGTTTGATGTCGATGGTGATGCCTGGCGTGGCGGCCGCCGCTTCCTGGATGATCCGGCGGATGTCCGCTTCCACTTCAACGGCATTTTCTTCGGGGATCATGCGCCGGTCCAGCTTGAAGCTGACCTTGCCGGGCACCACGTTCGTGTTGGTGCCGCCTTCAATGCGTCCGACATTCAGGTAGGGATGGCTGATGCCGGGCACGTCCGACCTAATGTCCTGGTAGCGCGCGTTTTGTGCGTACAGCGCATTCAGGATTTTGACCGCGCCTTGCAGCGCGTCCACGCCGGTTGACGGAATGGCGGCATGCGCCATCTTGCCGTGCACCGTCACGTCCATTTGCAGGCAGCCGTTGTGCGCGGTGACCACTTCATAGCTGAACCCGGCGGCGATCATCAGGTCGGGCTTGGTCAGGCCTTGCGACAGCAGCCAGCCGGGGCCCAACAAGCCGCCGAATTCTTCGTCATACGTAAAGTGCAGTTCAACGGCGCCATGGCTGGGCTTGGCCACGGCTTCCAATGCGCGCACGGCGTAGGTGAAGCTGGCGAAGTCGCTTTTGCTGACGGCGGCGGCGCGGCCGTACAGGCTGCCGTCTTCAATGTCAGCGCCATAGGGGTCGTGCTGCCAGCCGTCGCCGGGGGGCACCACGTCGCCGTGGGCGTTCAGCGCCACGCGCCTGCCGGGGCCGTACTCGCGCCGCACGATCAGGTTGGTGATGGATTCCATGCCGTAGTCCCGCACCTGTTGCGTGGGGACGGCGTGCGCTTCGGCTTCAAGGCCCATTTCCTTGAGCAATTCGGCGGTGTGGACCGCGTGCGGGGCGTTGTTGCCGGGCGGCGTGTCGGTGGGTACGCGCACCAGCGATTGCAGGAAGCGCACCTGCTCGTCAAAGTGGGCGTCGACCCAGGCGTCTAGTCGGGCGTAGTCAGTCATGGCGGTTTAGCGTTTGATGTCGTTGGCAAGATCGTCCAGCAGGCCTTGCATGGCTTGCGCGGCCAGTTGGATGTCGTCTCGGGTGGTGGATTCGCGGGGGTTGTGGCTGATGCCGTGGTTCTGGCCGCGCACGAAAAGCATGGCCTGGGGCATGACTTCATGCAGCTTCATGGCGTCGTGCCCGGCGCCGCTGGGCATGCGATGCACCGGCACGCCCAGCGCATCGACGGCGCGTTCCCAGCGCTGTTGCCACGCGGGGTCGCTGGGCGCGGCGGCGGCGCGCATGGTTTCTTCAAGCGCATAGCGCAGGCCGCGGCGTTGGCAGATGGCGTCAAGTTCGGCCAGCACGTCGTTCACCAGCGCGTCGCGCTGTGGATCGCTGGGGGCGCGCAAGTCCAGGCTGAAGCGGCATTCGCCCGGCACCACGTTGATGGACCCGCTGGGCACTTCCAGCATGCCGATGGTGCCGACCGAATCGCCGTCACGCGCCGCGCGCTGTTCCACATACAGGGCCAGTTCGGCCGTGGCGGTGGCTGCATCGCGGCGCCGGTTCATGGGCGTGGTGCCCGCATGGCAGGCCATGCCGAAGATCTGCGCCTGGTAGCGCACGCTGCCGTTGATGGACGTGACGATGCCCAGCGGCAGGCCCATTTCGTACAGCACCGGCCCTTGTTCGATGTGGACTTCGACAAAGCCCAGATAGCGCGACGGGTCGCGGCGCAGCTTGGGGATGTCGTCAATGCACAGGCCCGCATGCAGCATGGCGTCGCGCATGGTGACGCCCTGGGCGTCTTGCTGGTCCAGCCATTCGGGTTTGAAGTGGCCGATCAGCGCGCCGGACCCCAGGAAGGTTGCGCGGTAGCGCTGGCCTTCTTCTTCGGCAAAGCCGATGACTTCCAGGTGGTAGGGCAGGCGGCGGCCCTGGCGGTGGAGTTCGCGCACGCAGGCCATGGGCACGAAGATGCCCAGGCGGCCATCGTATTTGCCGCCATTGCGCACGGTGTCGTAATGGCTGCCGGTCATCAGCGTGGGGGCGTCGGCGTGGTCGGCGCGGTAGCGGCCCACCACGTTGCCCACCGCATCGATTTCCACTTCGTCGAAGCCGCAATCGCGCATCCAGTGCGAAATGCGTTGCGCGCAGGCGCGGTGCGCCTCGGTCAGATAGGTGACGGTAAGCTGGCCCTTTTCGGCGTAGCCGGGGTCGCTATGGATGCTGAGGCGTTCCTGCCAGTCCCAGATGTCGTTACCCAGGCTCAGGTCCACGTCGAATTTATCCGCCAGGCGGATCTCGACAATGCGGTGGATGTTACGCAGCGCTTCCTGGCGTTCAACGTCGGGCGGGTTGTCGAGCCGGCGCGAGAATTCATCGATGATCTGCTGGCGGTTCAGACCCGTGCCGCGCGCGCCGCGTACGGCCAGGATGAACGGAAAGCCGAAGCGCGCGTGGTAGTCGGTGTTCAGTTGCTGCAAGCGCGCCAGTTCGTCGGGCGAGCAATGCGTGAGCCCCGCTTGATCCTGTTCGTTGGTGGACTCCGCGGTCAGGCTGTTTTGCAGCATGGCGCGGCCGGCCAGTTCCGGGTGCGCGCGGATCAATGCCAACTGCGCTTCGATATCGGCCTGGTCCAGCACCTGCCGCATCTGGTCCTGCAAATGCGCCAAGGACCGGAAAGGACGCGCCGCCAACGCTTGCCGCGCGATCCACGGCGAATGTTCGTACAGGCCATCAAGAATGGCCAGCGCCGCCTCGGGCGTGGCGGCATTGAGTTGTTCCAGCGTATGGGGCATGGTTGTCGCGCTCAACGGTTGGGTAGGTAGGGATGGGTGGCTTTCCAGTGCCGGGCGATGTCCAGGCGGCGGCACACCCAGACGTGGTCATGACTGGCGATGTGGTCCAGAAACCGCTGCAACGCCGTGATGCGGCCCGGGCGCCCCAGCAGCCGGCAATGCATGCCGATGCTGAGCATCTTGGGCGCTTCGTCGCCTTCGGCGTAGAGCACGTCGAAACTGTCCTTCAGGTACTGGAAGAACGGGTCGGCGTGTGAATAGCCCTGGGGCAGGGCGAAGCGCATGTCGTTGCAGTCCAGCGTGTAGGGCACGATCAATTGCGGGACGACGGCGCCGTCGCTTTTTTGTACCTGCATCCAGAAGGGCAGGTCGTCGCCGTAGTAGTCGCTGTCGTATTCAAAACCGCCGTAGTCCGCCACCAGGCGGCGCGTGCGGGGGCTGTCGCGCCCGGTGTACCAACCCAGCGGCCGCGTGCCGGTCAGTTGCGTGATGGCGTCCATGCCTAAACGCATGTGTTCGCGCTCGGTGGCTTCGTCCACGTTCTGGTAGTGCACCCATCGCCAGCCATGGCAGGCAATTTCGTGGCCCAGTTCGGTGAATGCCGCCGTCAGTTCGGGATGGCGCTGCAAGGCCATGCCCACGCCGAATACGGTCAGCGGCAGTTGGCGTTTTTCGAATTCGCGCAGGATGCGCCATACGCCGGTGCGCGACCCGTATTCATAGATGCCTTCCATGCTGAGGTGCCGGTCGGGGTAGCTGGCCGGGTTGAACATTTCCGACAGGAATTGTTCGGAACCAGGGTCGCCATGCAGCACGCTGTTTTCGCCGCCTTCTTCGTAATTCAGCACGAACTGCACGGCGATACGCGCGCGCCCGGGCCATTGCGCGTGGGGTGGGTTGCGGCCATAGCCGACGAGGTCGCGGGGATACGGAAGCGTGGAATCGTAGGTGTTCATGAAGGAATGGGCACAGAGCGGTGGGGCACAGAGCCGTGGGGCACAGAGCCGTGGGGCACAAAGCCGATGAGCGCGGCAGGGCGCGGGTGGGCGAACGGTTTCATGATGGGCTAAACAATAGCTGGAAAGCAAATAGCTGTATACAATTTATGTACATCATTAAGGATAACCATAAGATCACCGGGCGCAACGCCCGACCCACAGGAGACACCATGGGATTGACCACGCACGTACTCGACACCATGCACGGGTGCCCGGCCGAGGGCATGGCGGTTGCGCTGTATTCCACCCAGCCTTCCACCGAAGGCGCGGTGGCCACGCTGCTCAGCCTGTTCACCTTGAACCACGACGGCCGCAGCGCCAAGCCCCTGTTCAACGATGCCGAGCTGACGGCGGGCACCTACCGGCTGGTGTTCGATGTGGCCGGCTACTTCAAGGCCCGGGGCGTGGCCTTGCCCGAGCCCAATTTCCTGAATCTGGTCAGCCTGGATTTTGGCGTGGCGCATGCTGATCAGCACTATCACGTTCCGCTGCTGGTCAGCCCCTGGAGCTATTCCACCTATCGTGGGTCGTGATCGCCCGATGCCTGGCATCAGGGTATTCCTGATGCCAGGATGGCCCGCCTTCCATAGCGTTGTAAACAAAACCTGCATACAATTTCGCGGATCTTGATCGCAGCGGTGCGGGGCTTATCAACCAGGCCTTGTGCGCGATCTATCTTCTGCTTACAGCGCCCGCGGTGGTAGGCAGTGCGGCGGAGCCTATCAAGGCCCGCCCACTGCGGGGGCGTGTATGGAAAGCTACTACCTGGATTGGGTCAACCTGTTGCTGCGTTGGGCCCACATCATTACCGGCATCGCGTGGATCGGCACTTCGTTCTACTTTGTGATGCTGGACAACAGCCTGGAAAAGCCGCAAGACGCCGAGTCGCTCGACAAGGGCGTGGGCGGCGAGCAATGGGCGGTTCATGGCGGCGGGTTCTACAACATGCAGAAGTACGCGGTGCAGCCCAAGAAGCTGCCCGAACATCTGCACTGGTCATTCTGGGAAAGCTACAGCACCTGGCTGACCGGCTTTGCGCTGTTCACCGTGTCGTACCTGTGGAACGCCAGTACCTACCTGATTGACCGCTCAAAAATGGACTGGCAGCCCGGCACGGCCGTGGCGGTGGCGCTGGCGTTCTTCGTCGTGTTCTGGATTGTCTACGACGGCATCTGTCGCGTGTTCGGCCGGGGCAAGCATGGCGACACCATCGTAGGCGTGCTGGTTGCAGTGTTTATCGCCCTGGCGTCCTGGCTGGCCTGCCATTGGTTCGCGGGCCGCGCCGCGTTCCTGCTGGTTGGCGCGATGATGGCCACCACCATGAGCGGCAACGTGTTCTTCTGGATCATCCCCGGCCAGCGCAAGAACGTGGCGGCGATGCGGGCGGGCAAGCCGGTCGACCCGGTCCATGGCCAGCGCGGCAAACAGCGCAGCGTGCACAACACCTACTTCACGCTGCCGGTGGTGTTCACCATGATGAGCAACCACTACAGCTTCACCTATACCCATCACTACAACTGGATCGTGCTGCTGCTGATCATGCTGGGCGGCGCGGCGATACGCCAGTTCTTCGTGGTGCGCCATCGTTTCAAGCTGGGCAACGCACGCAATCCGCTGCCGTATGTGCTGCTGGGCGTGGCGGTGCTGGGCTTGACCATTGTGTGGATGCGGCCCGCGCCCGTGGCGGCGTCGGCGGCGGTGGTCGCGCCCGCCGAGGTGGCGTTTGCAAAAGTGCGCCAGGTGTTCGACCAGCGCTGCCTGCTTTGCCACGGGGAGCAAGTGCAGATGAAGAACGTGCGCCTGGATTCCGCTGAGCAGATAGCGGTGCACGCCCAGGCCGTGTACCAGCAAGTGGTGGTGTCGAAAATCATGCCGATGGCCAATTCCACCGGCATGACCGACGATGAACGCGCGTTGATCGGTGCGTGGTTTCAAGCCGGCGCAAAGACCCAATAGCCAGCGCGTGGCCGGTCAGCGCAAGTCGCCGGCCGGCCAGCCCATAACCCCGAAGCCGGCGGGCGGGCCGTCGGCGTCAGCCGTTGCGGTACAGAAAGCTGTAGGCGTTGATCGCCGGCACCCCTCCCAAGTGCGCATACAGAACCTTCGACCCAGCCGGAATCTCGCCTCGGCGAACCAGATCCATCATGCCCTGCATGGACTTCCCCTCGTACACGGGGTCGGTCATCATCCCTTCAAGCCGCGCGCAGGTGCGGATGGCGTCGTTGGTTTCGGCTGACGGCAGGCCATACGCGGGATAGGCGTAGCGCGTATCCAGCACCACGTCGCTGTCGGCAATGCCTGCTTCCAGCCCCACCATATCCGCGGTGCGGCGCGCGATGCGCAGGATCTGCGCGCGGGTTTGTTCGGGCGTGGCCGAGGCGTCGATGCCGATGACGCGGTTGGCCCGGCCGTCCGCCGCAAAGCCCACCACCATGCCTGCCTGCGTGCTGCCAGTGACGGCGCAGACCACGATGTAGTCAAACTTGAAGCCCAGGTCGGCTTCCTGGCGCCGCACCTCTTCGGCAAAGCCCACATAGCCCAAGCCGCCAAGTTCGTGATCGGACGCGCCGGCGGGAATGGCGTAGGGCTTGCCGCCGCGTTTGCGCACGTCTTCCAGCGCCTCTTCCCAACTGCGGCGAAAGCCGATGTCAAAGCCCTGGTCCACCAGCCGCACGTCGGCGCCCATCAGGCGGCTCATCATGATGTTGCCGACGCGGTCGTAGACGGCGTCGGAATAGTCCACCCAATTTTCCTGCACCAGCACGCAAGCCAGGCCCAGCTTGGCGGCCACCGCGGCCACCATGCGGGTGTGGTTGGATTGAATGCCGCCGATGGTGACCAGCGTGTCGCAACCTTGCTCGAGCGCCTGCGGGATCAGGTATTCCAGCTTGCGCAGCTTGTTGCCGCCAAACGCCAGGCCGCTATTGCAATCTTCGCGCTTGGCGTAGATGTCGACCTTGCCGCCCAGGTGCGCGGACAGGCGTTCAAGTTTTTCGATGGGGGTGTCGCCAAAGGTCAGGCGATGTCGGGGAAAACGTTGCAGATCCATGCGGGCTCCTGATGAAGGCATTCCGGCCGGCGAGTGAGGCTCGGATGGGAAAAATCATAGGAATCGCGGGTGGAAGTGGTCAATTGCGTATTGAGGGCAAGATGGAATATAAAAATCGATGAGTAATCAGATTTTCGATTTAATATTTTTTCAAATCCGACATTAACCAGATAATATTTTTGGGGACGCATTAAATGCCCGCGCTTTCCGGACTGGACCGTATCGACCGACACATTCTTCGCGTCTTGCAGGACGACGCGCAGATCACCAACCTGGATCTCAGCGCGCGCGTCCACCTGAGTCCCGCGGCGTGCTTGCGGCGCGTGGAAAAGCTGAAGGCTGAAGGCATCATCAAAAAGACGGTCGCGCTGCTTGAACCCGCCGAGGTCGACATGGCCACGCTGGTCATCGTGGGGGTGGTGCTGGACCGCTCCACGCCGGATTCCTTCACCGACTTCGAGGAAGCGGCGCGCGGCATCAGCGGCTGCCTGGAATGCCATCTGGTGGCGGGCGAGTTCGACTACTTTCTGATGCTGCGCATACGTGACCTGGACCGCTTCAACAAGCTGCATGCGGGCGAGATCATCAAGCTGCCGGGCGTACGCCAGATTCGCACTTTTTTTGTGTTGAAAGAGATCTTGTCGACGACGGCCTTGCCGGTGTGACGCGGCTAATGCGCAACACTCGCGCATCACGGTGTTCAATAATGACGCACTGCGGCATTTTGGAATGCCAGAAATTGGTGGCGCGTAGACGTCGCAATGTCAGGGGTTGAGCGGACATTCCATTGCAGCATGCAGGCATTCCGAAAGGGCTTTTTGCGCCACAAAAATGTCTCAAGACGCCCGTAAACTCAAAGGGTTATACTGCTCGGCATACGGCTTTCAAGGCTTGTACGCGCCTTCTGCCCCTGCGATCCGCTAAACGGGAAGCCCGTGTCGCGGAAGGTTTTTCCTGCATCGTGTCGAGTGAAGCACTCGCAAAGGTGAAGCGATATGTCTTCGGAAATAGAATCTCTATCCACGTCTTATCTCTTTGGCGGTAACGCGCCATATGTTGAGGAGCTTTACGAAGCCTACCTCGACAATCCCGGTTCGGTTCCTGATAACTGGCGCGAATATTTCGACCAGTTGCAGCACGCTCCCGCTACCGACGGCCAAGAGTCCACTCGTGACCAGGCCCACGCTCCCATCGTCGAATCGTTCGCCCAGCGCGCCAAGGCCAATGCCTTCGTGCAACGCTCCGCCGAACCCGACCTGAGCGTCGCCAGCAAGCAGGTGTCGGTGCAATCGCTGATTGCCGCCTACCGTTCGCTGGGCTCGCGCTGGGCCGACCTGGATCCGCTCAAGCGCCAAGAGCGCCCGCCGATCCCGGAACTGGATCCGGCCTTCTACGGCCTGACCGAAGCCGACCTGGATCAAACCTACTCGGCCACCAACACCTACTTCACGACCGCCAGCACCATGACGCTGCGCGACATCCTGAAGGCGCTGCGCGACACGTATTGCCGCAGCGTTGGTGCTGAATTCACGCACATCTCCGACCCCGCCGCCAAGCGCTGGATCCAGGAACGCCTGGAAACCACGCTGGGCGCGCCGGCCTACTCGGCCGAAGAAAAGCGCCACATCCTGCAGCAGTTGACCGAGTCCGAAGGGCTCGAGCGCTTCCTGCACACCAAGTACGTCGGCCAGAAGCGCTTCTCGCTGGAAGGCGGCGAAAGCTTCATCGCGTCGATGGACGAAGTGGTGAACCACGCCGGTGAAAACGGCGTCCAGGAAATCGTGGTCGGCATGGCCCACCGTGGCCGTCTGAACCTGCTTGTGAACATCATGGGCAAGATGCCCGGCGACCTGTTCGCCGAGTTCGAAGGCAAGCACGCCGAAGGCCTGACCGACGGCGACGTGAAGTACCACAACGGCTTCTCGTCCGACCTGTCCACCCGTGGCGGTCCGGTCCACCTGTCGCTGGCGTTCAACCCGTCCCACCTTGAAATCGTCAACCCCGTGGTCGAAGGCAGCGTGCGCGCTCGCCAGGAACGCCGCGGCGACGCCGAAGGCAAGACCGTGCTGCCGGTGCTGGTGCACGGCGACGCGGCTTTCGCCGGCCAGGGCGTGGTGATGGAAACGCTGAACCTGGCGCAAACCCGCGGCTACGGCACGGGCGGCACGCTGCACATCGTCATCAACAACCAGATCGGCTTCACCACGTCCGACCCGCGTGACTCGCGTTCGACGCTGTATTGCACCGACGTGGTCAAGATGATTGAAGCCCCGGTGTTCCACGTCAACGGCGACGACCCCGAAGCCGTGGTGTTTGTCACCAAGCTGGCTCTGGACTACCGCCTGCAATTCCGTCATGACATCGTCGTGGACATCGTTTGCTTCCGCAAGCTGGGCCACAACGAACAAGACACCCCGTCGCTGACGCAGCCCCTGATGTACAAGCGCATCGGCCATCACCCCGGCACGCGCAAGCTGTACGCCGACAAGCTGACCACGCAAGGCGTGCTGGCTGAAGGCGAAGCCGATCAACTGGTCAAGGACTACCGTCAGTTGATGGAAGACGGCCAGCGCACGATCGAACCCGTGCTGACCGACTACAAGAGCAAGTACGCAATTGACTGGTCGCCGTTCCTGGGCGCCAAGTGGACCGACCAGGCCGACACCGCCGTGCCGCTGGCTGAACTCAAGCGCATCGGCGAGCGCATCACGACGGTTCCGGAAGGCTTCACGGTGCACCCGCTGGTCGCCAAGCTGTTGAACGACCGCCGCACGATGGCCAAGGGCGAACTGAACCTGGACTGGGGCATGGGCGAACACCTTGCCTTCGCCACCCTGGTGTCCTCGGGCTACGCCATCCGCATCACCGGCCAGGATTCGGGCCGTGGCACGTTCACGCACCGCCACGCCGTGCTGCACGACCAGAACCGCGAACGCTGGAATGACGGCACCTATATTCCGCTGCAAAACGTGTCGGACGGCCAGGCGCCGTTCACCGTCATCGACTCCGTGCTGTCCGAAGAGGCGGTGCTGGGCTTTGAATACGGCTACTCCAGCGCTGAACCGAACACGCTGACCATCTGGGAAGGCCAGTTTGGCGACTTCGTCAACGGCGCCCAGGTCGTGATCGACCAGTTCATCAGCTCCGGCGAAGCCAAGTGGGGCCGCCAGTCGGGCCTGACCCTGATGCTGCCGCACGGCTACGAAGGCCAAGGCCCCGAGCACTCGTCGGGCCGCATCGAGCGCTTCCTGCAACTGTGCGCCGACAACAACATGCAAGTGGTCCAGCCGACCTCTGCCTCGCAGATCTTCCACGTTCTGCGTCGCCAGATGATCCGCCCGTTCCGCAAGCCGCTGGTGTTGTTCACGCCGAAGTCGCTGCTGCGTAACAAGGACGCGGGTTCGCCCCTGACCGACCTGGCCGGCGGCAGCTTCCAGCCGGTGATCGGGGAAGTCGACGAGGCCATCGACGCCAGCAAGGTCAAGCGCGTTCTGGCTTGCTCGGGCAAGGTGTACTACGACCTGGTCAACGCCCGCCGCGAGCGTGGCGCCGACCACGTCGCCATCGTCCGCGTCGAGCAGTTGTACCCGTTTGCGCACAAGTCGTTCGAGACCGAACTGCGCAAGTACTCGAAGGCCACCGAAGTGATCTGGGTTCAGGATGAACCGCAGAACCAAGGCGCCTGGTTCTACGTTCAGCATCACGTGTACGAGAACATGGTGGAAGGCCAGAAGCTGGGCTACGCCGGCCGCGCCGCGTCGGCATCGCCGGCCGTGGGCTACCTGGCCAAGCACCAGGAGCAGCAGAAGGCCCTGATCGAAACGGCTTTCGCTCCCAAGTTCAAGGTCATGTTGACGAAGTAACCCTGACTTGATGCACGCGCCGCGCGCGGCAAGCGTTTTGGAACCCGGTTTCGAACCTTGCCGCGCAGCGTGACCAGAACACAAACTTTACGGAACAAACAAAATGGCTATTACCGACGTCGTTGTCCCCCAACTTTCCGAATCCGTCTCCGAAGCGACCCTGCTGACCTGGAAGAAGCAGCCGGGTGCTGCCGTTGAAGCGGACGAAATCCTGATCGAAGTCGAAACCGACAAGGTTGTGCTGGAAGTGCCGGCCCCCGCTTCGGGCGTGCTGGCTGAAATCGTCAAGGGCGATGGCAGCACCGTGACCTCGGGCGAAGTGCTGGCCCGTATCGACACCGCCGCCAAGGCGGCCGCCGCCGCGACCGCGCCGGCCGAAGCCCCCAAGGCTGCTGAACAAGCCCCCGCTGCTCCCGCCGCTGCTCCGGCCTCGTCGGCCGCCGCTGGCGTGGCATCGCCCGCCGCCGCCAAGATCCTGGCCGAGAAGGGCGTTGACGCCGCTTCCGTGTCGGGCACCGGCCGCGACGGCCGCGTGACCAAGGGCGACGCCCTGGCCGCCGGCGCCGCACCCGCCGCCAAGGCTGCTCCGGCCAAGGCCCCGGCCGCGCCGGCCCCGACCACGCTGTCGCTGGACGGCCGTCCGGAACAGCGCGTGCCGATGAGCCGCCTGCGCGCCCGCATCGCCGAGCGCCTTCTGCAGTCGCAACAAGAAAACGCAATCCTGACCACGTTCAACGAAGTGAACATGCAAGCGGTCATCGATCTGCGCAGCAAGTACAAGGACAAGTTCGAAAAGGAACACGGCATCAAGCTGGGTTTCATGTCGTTCTTCGTCAAGGCCGCCGTGGCCGCGCTGAAGAAGTACCCGCTGATCAACGCGTCGATCGACGGCAAGGACATCATCTATCACGGCTACTTCGACATCGGTATCGCTGTCGGCAGCCCGCGTGGCCTGGTGGTGCCGATCCTGCGCAACGCTGACCAACTGTCCATCGCTGAAATCGAAAAGACCATTGCCGACTTCGGCCGCCGCGCCGCTGACGGCAAGCTGGGCATTGAAGAAATGACCGGTGGCACGTTCTCGATCTCCAACGGTGGCGTGTTCGGTTCGATGCTGTCGACCCCGATCATCAACCCGCCGCAATCGGCCATCCTGGGCGTGCACGCCACCAAGGATCGCGCGGTTGTGGAAAATGGCCAGATCGTCATCCGTCCGATGAACTACCTGGCCCTGTCCTATGACCACCGCATCATTGACGGCCGCGAAGCCGTGCTGGGCCTGGTCGCCATGAAGGACGCCCTGGAAGATCCGCAGCGCCTGTTGCTGGACCTGTAATCTCGACGCCCCGCGCGGCGCCGCCCCGGGCCTTCCGGCCCGCGGCGCCCCGGCAGGCCCGCTGCCTGCCTCCGGCTCGCAAACGTCGGGCGGGGCGTGTTCCACCCCACACTCATCCGCGAGAACACTATGTCCAAACAATTTGACGTCGTCGTGATCGGCGCAGGCCCTGGCGGCTACATCGCCGCCATTCGCGCAGCCCAACTGGGCATGTCGGTCGCTTGCATCGACGCCTGGCAAAACGGCCAAGGCGGCCCGGCTCCCGGCGGCACCTGCACCAACGTCGGCTGCATTCCGTCCAAGGCGCTGCTGCAATCGTCCGAGCACTTTGAGCAAGCCAACCACCACTTCGCCGAGCACGGCATCGAAGTCAAGGGCGTCAGCCTGAAGCTCGACACGCTGATCGGCCGCAAGAACACGGTGGTCAAGCAGAACAACGACGGCATCCTGTACCTGTTCAAGAAGAACAAGGTCACCTTCTTCCACGGCAAGGGCGCGTTCAGCGGCCAAGTGGAAGGTGGCTGGGCCATCAAGGTCACCGGCACTGCCGAAGAAGACCTGGTTGCCAAGCACGTGGTGGTGGCGACGGGTTCGTCGGCGCGTGAACTGCCCGGCCTGCCGTTCGACGAAAAGGTCGTGCTGTCCAACGACGGCGCACTGAACATCGGTGGCGTGCCGAAGACGCTGGGCGTGATCGGCGCTGGCGTGATCGGCCTGGAAATGGGCAGCGTGTGGCGCCGCCTGGGTTCGGAAGTGACCATCCTGGAAGCGATGCCGGAATTCCTGGCCGCCGCTGACGGCCAGGTCGCCAAGGAAGCGCTGAAGGCGTTCACCAAGCAAGGCCTGAACATCCAGATGGGTGTGAAGATCGGCGAGATCAAGGCCACCGCCAAGTCGGTGACCGTGCCCTACGTCGACGCCAAGGGCGCCGAGCAGAAGCTGGTGGTCGACAAGCTGATCGTCTCGATCGGCCGCGTGCCCTACACCGGCGGCCTGAACGCCGACGCCGTGGGCCTGAAGCTGGACGAACGCGGCTTCGTGGCCGTGGACGGCGACTGCAAGACCAACCTGCAAAACGTCTGGGCAGTGGGTGACGTGGTGCGCGGCCCGATGCTGGCGCACAAGGCCGAGGAAGAAGGCGTGGCGGTTGCCGAGCGCATCGCCGGCCAGCATGGCCACGTCAACTTCGACACCGTGCCGTGGGTTATCTACACGTCGCCGGAAATCGCCTGGGTCGGCAAGACCGAGCAACAGCTCAAGGCCGAAGGCCGCGAGTACAAGGCCGGCAGCTTCCCGTTCCTGGCCAACGGCCGCGCCCGCGCGCTGGGTGACACCACGGGCTTTGCCAAGGTGATTGCCGATGCCAAGACCGACGAAGTCCTGGGCGTGCACATCGTGGGCCCGATGGCCTCGGAGCTGATCTCGGAAGCCGTGACCATCATGGAATTCCGCGGCGCCGCCGAAGACATCGCCCGCATCTGCCACGCGCACCCGACCTTGTCGGAAGCCGTGAAGGAAGCCGCTCTGGCCGTGGACAAGCGCGCGCTGAACTTCTAAGCGTTCTTGACCTGAGCTAGACAGGGGGCGGGTTCAAGGACCCGCCCTTTTTTCATTTTGGTTGGTTGAGTTAAGCCCCATGAACGTCCGCGAATACTACGAACACGCCTTGGCCGAACGCGGCTACAAGCCCGATGCCGCGCAAAAGCAGGCCATCGACCGCTTGCAGCGCTATTACGACGAATGGGTCAAGTTCAAGTCGATGCGCTCGAACGCGCTGAAAAAGCTGCTGAACCGCCCCGATGTGCCGCGCGGCGTGTATCTGTGGGGCGGGGTGGGGCGCGGCAAGAGCTTCCTGATGGATGCCTTCTATGCCACCGTGCCGGTCGTGCGCAAGGCGCGGCTGCACTTTCATGAATTCATGCGGGGCGTGCATCGCGAGCTGGAAGAAGTGAAGGGCATGCAGGATCCGCTGGATGAAGTGGCCAAGCGGGTCGCCAAGCGCTATCGCCTAATCTGCTTTGATGAATTCCATGTGTCGGACGTGGCGGACGCCATGATCCTGCACCGGCTGCTGTTGAAGCTGTTCGAGTACGGCACGTCGTTCGTCATGACGTCGAACTACGAGCCGTCCACGCTATACACCGACGGCCTGCACCGCGACCGTGTGCTGCCGGCCATTGCGTTGATCCAGTCGCGCATGGACGTGCTGAACGTGGACGCTGGGGTGGACTACCGCCGCCGTTCGCTCGAGCAGGTGCAGTGCTATCACACGCCGCTGGACGAGCGCGCGCAAGCCGCGCTGCAAAAGGCCTTCGATAGCCTGGCCGATACGCCGCCGCAAGAGCCCTTGCTGCACATCGAACACCGCGAGATTCGCGCGGTGGCGCTGGCGGGCGCGGTGGTGTGGTTCGACTTCGCTACGCTGTGCGGCGGCCCGCGTTCGCAGAATGACTACCTGGAACTGGCCAGCCGCTTCCATGCCGTGATCTTGTCCGGCGTGCCGAAGATGGGGCCGCGCCAGGCGTCCGAGGCGCGTCGCTTCACATGGTTGATCGACGTGTTCTACGACCACCGCGTCAAGCTCATCATGTCGGCAGAGTGCGAACCCGAAGAGATCTACACGGAAGGCGCGCTGGCCAATGAATTCCACCGCACCGTGTCGCGCATTCTGGAAATGCAGTCGCGCGAATACCTGGAATCGGAACGCCGGCTGGCGGCGACGTTGTAGCAATGCCGCAAGCGGCCCGCGTGGCGCGGGCCGCCTGAAGATAGCATTGGTAATGCAAGTCATTATCACTTAACATTTTGAGACTTCAGGTCCTGCACCGCAGTCTCAATCGTGCCTCCCCCCTTTCTTTCCTCATCGGCCCCGTGTGCCGACGCCGCCGTCGCCGCCATTGATGGCCTCGTCGATGGTCGCGTCGATAGTCGCGTCGATAGTCTCTACCGCGAGCATCGCCCCTGGCTGTTCGGCTGGCTGCGCCGCAAGCTGGGCTGCGACCACCGCGCGGAAGACCTGGCGCAGGATGTGTTCGTCAGGGTGATCCAGGGGCGCAAGGCCGTGCGCGCCCATGACGCGCGCGCCTTGCTGACCACGATTGCAAAGGGGCTGGTGGTGGACCACCAGCGCCATGCCGCGCTGGAATACGCCTACCTGGGCTATCTTTCCACGCTGCCGCAGGCCTATGCGCCGTCGCCCGAGACGCAGGCCGAACAACTACAGGCGTTGGTGCGCCTGGATCACTTGCTGGACGGCCTGCCTCCCAAGGCCCGCGCCGCGTTCTTGATGTCGCAGTTGGATGGGCTGACCTATCCCGACATCGCAGAACGCCTGGGCGTCTCCCTGAGTTCGGTACAACAGTACATGGTGCGCGCGATGACCGCGTGCTATGCGGCGTTCTATGAATAACGCCGCGCGCGACATGCCGCCAGACCCGGTCGTGCGCCAGGCCATCGCCTGGTGGGCCAAGCTGCAAAGCGGCGTGGCCGATGCGCACGACCGGGAAGCCTGTCGGATCTGGCTGGAGGCGGATGCCACGCATCGGCAGGCGTGGGACCGTCTGGAAGCGATCGGTCGTGATGCGCGACGGGTGCCTTCGCCGCTGGCCCATGCGGCGCTGAATGCTCCGACGTCTTCGGGGCGCCGCGCGGTATTGCGGTCGCTGCTCGCGGTTACCGCAATGTCCGCGATCGGGTGGACGGGCTATCGGCACACGCCCTGGCAGCGCCTGGCGGCCGACTTGAGCACGCGCGTTGGCGAACGCCGCAGCGTGGCGTTGGCCGACGGCTTGCGCATCACCTTGAACAGCGATAGCGCGGTGCGCGTGCGTGTGTCGGGCAGCGAGCGCGGCATCGACCTGTTGCGTGGCGAGATGCTGGTCGACACCGAGTCGCGCGCTGGCGTTGATGCGTTGCGCGTGGACTCGGGCCATGGCGAATTGCGAGCCGAGCGCGCCCGCTTCGACCTGCGACGCACGGATACGGATTCGCGCTTGGGCGTGTATGAGGGCAGCGTCGCTTTGCTGCGGGATGGGGCTTGGACCCAAGCCGCCGCGGGCGAACGGTTGGCGTTCTCAGACGCGCATGACGTTGTACGCAAGGCCTCGGACCCGGATCGGCTGGCCTGGGTGGACGGCCTGGTGGTCGCCAAGGAATGGCGTCTGGATGACTTCGCGCGCCATCTGGCGCGCCAGCGCGTTGGGGTGATCCGGGTGGACCCGGCGGTGGCGGGTCTGAGGCTGTCAGGCGTCTTTCCCCTGGACGATGCCGAGCGCGCGCTCAGGGCGCTTGAACCCGCGCTACCCATTACCGTCAGCCGGCACACCCAGTATTGGCTGCAGGTCGGACCGCGCCAGATCTGACCGTTACAAACTTTTTTGCCCGACGCATTGCAGGTTTTCGTTTCCCGTACGGAAAGGCAGAGATAGATCACCGTACAGGGAGAGTTTCGTGTCTGCTTCATCTCAACCGCGCATGCGCGCCACATTGACGGCTGGCCGCAAGGCCGTGCTGACCGCCACCTGCGCGGGCGCCTTTGCCGTCGGCATGCCGGCCGTGTGGGCGCAATCCGCGCCCGCCGCCGCCCCCGTCTCCGCCAACGCGCAGCGCGGCTACCAGATTCCCGCCGGCGCCTTGGCTGACGCGCTGACGCAGTTCGCGCGCACGGCCGGCGTGGTGCTGTCGTTCGACCCGGCATTGGTGCGCGGCCGTCATTCCGATGGGCTGAACGGCACCTATTCGGTGGGTGCGGGCTTTGCGCGGATTCTGTCTGGCAGCGGGCTGCAGGCGCGTGCGCAATCGGGCAATACCTGGACGTTGGCGCCCGCGCCGGCGTCGGGCGATGCGCACGTGCTGGCGCCGGTGACGGTGTCGGGCATGTCGGAAAGCGCGTTGGCGCCCACTGTGGGCTATGTGGCCAGCGCCAGCGTCAGCGCCACCAAGACAGACACGCCCCTGATCGAAACGCCGCAATCGGTGTCGGTGATCACGCGCGAGCAGATCAAGGAGCAGGGCGCGCAAACGCTTAACCAGGTCTTGCGTTATACGGCGGGCGTGGCCACCGAATCGCGCGGTGCCACCGCCACGCGCCTGGACCAATTCAGCGTGCGCGGCTTTTCGGCTTCGTCTTACCTGGACGGCTTGCGCGTGTTCGGCGGCCGTGACGCCTTGCCGCAAGTGGACGCCTACCGCCTGGAGCGCGTGGACGTGTTGAAGGGACCCGCCTCGGTCATGTATGGCCAGGGCGGCCCGGGCGGCGTGGTGAACCAGGTCAGCAAGCGTCCGTTGGAAGAGACGCTGCGCGAGGTCGAGGTGCAGGTTGGCAATTACGATTACCGCCGAGCCAACTTTGACTTTGGCGGCCCCATGGATGAAGAAGGCAAGTACCTGTACCGCCTGGTCGGCGCGGGCTATATGTCGGACGGCCAGGTCAAGGACACCAAGGAACGGCGCTACTTCGTGTCGCCGGCCTTTACGTGGAAGCCCAATGGCGACACCTCGCTGACCGTGCTGACCAACTTCCAGCGCGACCCGGACATGGGCTCTTACGGCACGGTGCCCGCCATGCGCACGCTGCTGTCGGCGCCGGACGGTATCCGCCTGCCGGCCAACTATTACGATGGCGACGCCAACTTCGAAAAGAGCGATCGCAAGAGCTATTCGCTGGGCTATGTGCTGGACCACCGCTTCAACGACACGTTCAAGGCCACGCAAAGCCTGCGCTGGACACGGTCCGAGGCCCAGTACCGCAGCGTCTACGGCGCCATGACGAACAACTACGGATACACGGACAAGACCTATCTGTACCATCAACGCGCATCCATCGCCACGGACGTGGACGTGGGCGCGCTGACCATCGACAACAATCTGCAGGCGCGCTTTAACACCGGCCGCTTCGGCCACACGGCGTTGCTGGGCTTTGATTATCAGCACGTGAAGACCGACACGTTGGCGGGCTACGGCAGCGCGCCGCCGCTGTCCGTGCTGAACCCGGACAATCACCAGCACATCGCCAGCCCCGCCTTCTCGTCCGACGCCACCTCAACGCAGTACCAGGCTGGCCTGTACTTCCAGGACCAGATCAAGATCGATCGTTTGTCGGTGCTGCTGGGTGGACGCTACGACTGGGCACGCACCGTGGGCGAGACCACGACGATCGCCACTGGCCGCGTCGCGCCGTCTTCCTTGAATGCCGAGAAGTTCACGGGCCGTCTGGGCGTGATCTACAACTTCGACAACGGCGTCGCGCCTTACTTCAGCTATTCGGAATCGTTCGAGCCGCAGTCGGGCACGGGCTGGCAGAACACGCCGTTCAAGCCCATCGAGGGCAATCAGTACGAGGTCGGCATCAAGTACCAGCCGCCTGGCAGCGCCACGCTGCTGACATTCGCGGCGTTCGACATCCGTCGCGAAAACATGACGACGACCGATCCGGATCCCACGCATATCTGCGGCACGGCGGGCGGGCGTTGCTCGATCCAGGCGGGTGAACTGCGCACGCAGGGCATCGAACTGGAAGCCAAGAGCGAACCGATGCGTGGCTTGACGGTGGTGGCGGCGTATTCCTTGATGAACAACGAGTACTCCAAGGCCAACCCCAACCTGGCCGGCTTGAACCTGCAGGGTAAATCGCCACCCGGCGTGCCGTCGCAGCAGGCTTCCGCATGGGCGCGCTATCAGTTGCAGGATGGACCGTTGGCGGGCATGGGCGTGGGCGGCGGCGTGCGCTACATCGGCTCGTCGTTCGTCAACGACACCAACACCCTGAAGGTGCCGTCCGTGACCTTGGTCGACTTGATGCTGGACTATGACCTGGGCCGGGTGTCGCCGTCGTTGAAGGGCATGCAGGTGGCGCTGAACGTCCAGAACCTGTTCGACAAGGAATACATCGCGTCGTGCACAGGGGATTCCTGGTGCTGGTATGGCTACCAGCGTTCGGTCAAGGCCAGCCTGCGTTATCGCTGGTAAGGGGTCCGGTGCTGCGCGCCTCGGCCATGTCGGCGCGCCACCGGGCAACGTGGGCGAATCAACGACTTGTACTCCGTCCCAATTTTTTGATGAAGCCCGTACTGAGAATAGTTATAATTCACGCAATTCCGAATAGGCATCGGCCGCGGGGCTTGCCTGTTCTCGGAATATCGGACTAAAGGAAAACCCATAATGAAATTCGCAAGAACCTTGGCCGCCATTGCCCTGATGGGCAGCGCGGGCGCTGCGCAGGCGCACTTTGTTTGGCTGGAACGCGGGGCCGAGGGACCGGCCAAGGCGTATTTTGGCGAATGGGCCGACGACCTGCGCGAAAAGCAGGATGGCCTGCTGGGCAAAGTGTTGGTAGCGCCGGTCGTGACCGCCGCCGACGGCACGGTACTGAAGACTTCGGAAAAGGGCGCTGATTTCGTGGCGTTCGCGGCTAGCGGAAAAGGCGACGTCCGCCTGGCTCAACCGATCCAGTTCAAGGAAACCCTGGTGAAGTACGGCGCCAAGGCCGGCCGCACCGACACGCAAGCCAAGCTGGACCTGGAACTGGTGCCGACCGCCGCCGGCGCCAATTCTTTCGTCCTGCAATTCCAGGGCAAGCCCTTGGCCAAGACGGAAGTCACCGTCTTCGGCCCCCCGAAATGGGAAAAGCGTTTCTGGAGCGATGAGAACGGCCGCATCGAAATCACGACGCCGTGGCCGGGCCAGTACGTGCTGGAAGCCGCGCACGTCGAAGAGAAGGCGGGTGAGGCGGACGGCAAGTCCTACGCCAAGATCCGCTACGTTTCCACCACGACCTTCAATGTGAACAAGTGAAAGCTCCCGCAGCCGGCGCAGGCATGATGCGCTATCGCATGGCCGTATTTTCCAGGGCGCTTGCCGCCATTCTGGGCGGCTATGCCCTGGCCTCGGCGGCTGCGGCCTGCCTGGCGGTCTGGCTGCCCATGGGGCGGGCAGACGCCGTCACCACGGCCCAGATGCTGTCCTTCGTGGTCTACGCCTGCGGCGTGATCTGGGTGTTCGCCACGCGCAACGCCTGGCGCGCCTGGGCCGGCATACTGGTGCCGACCTTGCTGCTGGGCGGCTTGTTCCTGGCCGGTCGCTCGATGGGGGTGGCATGAAGGCAGGAAAGGTCAAAGCGCAGGGCGAAGAAGGCCTGCGTCAATCAATGTCCTGGTTGCATACCTGGGCCGGGTTGATATTCGGCTGGGTGTTGTTCGCGATGTTCTTGACCGGCTCGCTGGCGTTTTTCCGGCCCGAGATCACACACTGGATGCAGCCCGAGATCCAGGTGAAGTCGGCGCCCGCCGTGCAGTCGGTCGAGGTGGCGCAGCGCTACCTGGCCGAGCATGCGCCGGACGCCAAGCGCTGGTTCATCACGCCGCCGTCGAACCGCGAGCCGTTGATCCTGCTGCTGTATCAAGTGCCCAAGCCCAAGCCGGGCGAGCGCGGGTTCGTGCGCGTGAAGCTGGACCCCGCCAACGGGCAGGCGGTGACGGGCCGCGAAACGCGCGGTGGCGAATTCTTCTACCGCTTTCATTTCGAACTGGAAACCGCGTTCCCGTGGGGGCGCTGGCTGGCCAGCATCGCGGGCATGTTCATGCTGGTGGCGATCATCAGCGGCATCATCACGCACAAGAAGATATTTACTGATTTCTTTACCTTTCGCCCTAAAAAGGGCGGGCAACGCGCGTGGATGGACGGCCACAATGTGCTGTCGGTCCTGGGGCTGCCGTTTCACTTGATGATCACCTTCAGCGGCCTGGTGCTGTTCATGGTGATGCTGATGCCGGCGGGCATCAAGGCCGTCTATGAAACCCCGCGGCAATACACGGACGAGGTCTTCAAGTCATTCAAGGTGACGCCGCCGCTGAACCAGCCCGCGCCACTGATACAGATCGCGCCGCTGGTCGAGCAGGCGCAACAGGAATGGCACGGGCGCGTGGGCCGCATCACGGTCAACAACCCCGGTGATGCCGGCGCCACCGTGACCCTGACGCGCGCCGCCGCCGATGGGGTGTCGTTTGGTTTGCTGGCGCCCTGGAAGCGTTTTGACGGTGTAACGGGTCAACTGCTTGAAGGGCAGGACACGCTAGGCGCGACCGCAAGAACCGCCGGCACCATCACTGGCTTGCACCTGGGCCTATTCGCCGAGCCGCTGTTGCGCTGGTTCTATTTCCTGGTCAGCCTGGCGGGCACCGGCATGGTGGGTACGGGGCTGGTGTTGTGGATTGCCAAGCGGCGTCAGAAGGCGCGTCCGCAAGATGCGCGCGAAGCGTTTTCGCTGCGGCTGGTTGATGGTTTAAACGCCGGCACCATCGCGGGCGTGGTGTTTGGCGTGGCCGCGTTTTTCCTGGCCAACCGGCTGTTGCCCGTGGATCTGCCCGGGCGCCAGTTCTGGGAGTCGCGCGCGTTCTTCTCGGCCTGGGCCTTGTCGCTGGTCTACGCCTTTCTTTTCCAGCATCGCAAGTGGCAAGACCTGCTGGCCATCGCCGCCGCCGCGCTGGCCTTGGTGCCGGTGGTCAACGCACTGACCACGTCGCGACACTTGGGGGTGTCTTTGCCCGAAGGGGATTGGGTCATGGCCGGTTTCGACCTGAGCTGCCTGGCCAGCGCCTTGTTGTTCGCCTGGATGTCGCGCAAGGCGGCTCGGGCTCGCCGCTTACCGGCAAAGGCGCCAGCCAAGGCTGCGGCCCAGGCATCTGCCAAGGCGCCGGCCAAGGCTGCGGGCACGCCGCGCAGCCCATCGCCCGTCGCCGCGACGTCTGCGGCCCAGTCTGCTCCCAACGCCGCCGTTTACGAACCGCGAGGTGATACGCCATGACGCTTGCCGCTTTTTGCCTTGCCTACGCGGGCTTTTCCGCCTTGTGCCTGGGCATGGATCGTCACTACGAAGACCTGTTCGACCGAGCCCTGCCGCGCCGCCATCGCGTGCCATTGCGGGTGTTCGGCTGGATCGCCTTGGCCCTGTCGCTCTATGCGTCCGCGACGGTGTGGGGTTGGAGCTACGGCACGGTGGAATGGATCGGCATTCTCAGCATTGCCGGCCTGCTGCTGATCTGGTTCCTGACGTTCCGGCCGCGCGCGGCGTTGACGGCGGGCGGGGTTTGCGCGTTGGCCGCTCCGTTGTTGGCGGTCTGGTAAGCCAGCCGATCTTCGGGCCGAACCCCGCCATCTCGAGCCGTGGCGGACGTTCGCGGCTTGACCGGCACCGCTGCGCTGAACCGCCGGGGCCGTCGTGGCGCCGGCACGTTACACTGCTCGTTTCCCCTCGCATACGCCTCTTCGTCCCATGAATACCCGCGTCCTTACCGGCATTACCACCACTGGCACCCCCCACCTTGGCAACTACGCCGGAGCCATCCGGCCAGCGGTAGAGGCCAGTACGCAGCCGGGTGTGGACGCATTCTTCTTCCTGGCCGACTACCACGCGCTGATCAAGTGCGACGACCCGGCCCGCGTGGCGCGTTCCCGTCTTGAAATCGCCGCGACCTGGCTGGCGGTGGGCCTGGACCACGAACGGGTAACGTTCTACCGCCAATCCGACATTCCGGAAATTCCCGAGCTGTGCTGGTTGCTGACCTGCGTCACCGCCAAGGGCATGATGAACCGCGCGCACGCCTACAAGGCGTCCGTGGACCAGAACGTGGCCAAGGGCGTGGATCCGGATGACGGCGTCACGATGGGCTTGTTCTCGTATCCCGTGCTGATGGCGGCGGACATCCTGATGTTCAACGCGAACCGCGTGCCGGTCGGCCGCGACCAGATCCAGCACCTGGAGATGGCCCGCGACATCGCCCAACGCTTCAATCATCTGTACGGACGCGACTATTTCACGCTGCCTGAAGTGGCCATCGAAGAAGACGTTGCTACCTTGCCGGGCCTGGATGGCCGCAAGATGTCCAAGAGCTACAACAACACCATCCCGCTGTTCGAAGGCGGCGCCAAGGCGTTGCGCGCGTCGGTGATGCGTATCGTGACCGATTCACGCGCGCCCGGCGAAGCCAAGGACGCCGAAAGCTCGCACCTGTACACGTTGTACCGCGCGTTCGCCACGCAGGCGGAATCGGCGGTGTTTCGCAAGCAGTTGGAAGATGGCATGGGCTGGGGCGACGCCAAGCAGGCGCTTTACGAGCACCTGGAAGAACGCTTGGCGCCGATGCGCGAAAAGTACGTGGACCTGATCGCCAACCCGGGCCGTATTGAAGACATCCTGCAAGCGGGTGCGGACAAGGCGCGCAAGCAGGCGCTGCCGTTGATGCAGGAATTGCGCGTGGCGGTCGGCTTGCGCAATCTGAACGCCGGCGCCGTGTCGGGCAAGCCGCAAGGCAAGAAAGACAAGGAAAAGGGCGCGCGTTTCGTCAGCTTCCGCGATGACACGGGCGGCTTCCGCTTCCGCCTGTTGGCTGCCGACGGTGAAGAATTGCTGCTGTCGCAGCGTTTCGCCGACCCCAAGCAAGCGGGCCTCTTGATGCGCCGCCTGCAATCGGAATCGGCCGATCAGGTACTGCAAGTGGCGGGTGAGGGCTATACGGCCGTCATTGACGGCGTGACGGTTGCCGAAGCGCCCGAGGGTGTGCAGGGCGATGCCGAAGCGCGCCTGACGCGCGTGCGCGAAGCGCTGGCGTCGTTGGCGCAAGAGTAGGCGCTTGCTGGATGGCGGCGCATTGCGTTGCCATCCATGATGCTGCGCCCGCTGCTACTCCCGCCGCAGCCGCTTTCCGTAAAGGCTCAGGCCGACCGCGCGCCCGCCACGATGCGGCCGTCGCGCACCTGGAAACGCTGCGCGCTGCCTTGGCCTGCGATCTCAAGCAGGTCGCCTTCCGAATAGCCGGTTACGTTGGGGCAGTCCAGCCATTCCGGGTTGATGAAGGGAAAGTACTTCAGTGTGCCGCTGCCTTGGCTGGCGAAATCAAAAGTCGTGTTGGCGACCACTTCGGGGTCCCACTGGCTGGCGTCAAAGGTCAGCGCGCAGCCCGCGCCGATGCGGTACACGATGCTGGCGCCCATGCTGGCAAAGCCCAGCGCGCCCACTTGGAGCTGGGCGCCATTGCGCAATTCAATCACCCGGGTGCCCAGGCGTTCCAGCGTGATGTGCTTGAAGGCGACTTCGACGCCGTCAACGATCAGATGCGCGTATTGGCCAAGCGTGACTTCGGCGTAGGTGCCGCTATGGCCAGCTTCTTTTTCGGTAATGGTTGCCGCTTCATTGGCGGCAAGCGTAATGGTAGTGCGCATGACGAATGGCTCTCCGGGGGCTCTACGGGATGGGGGCGCTTTTTCTTTTGCTTCTTGCCTGATAGACGGTTCGCGCCGCGGTTCGCCTGATCATGGATGCTTGTGTCTGCCGTGTTCCCCAATGCCACCGGCTTTTATTATTCGGACACAATTCGATATTTTCCCTTATTTTTCGAATTGTTGATTGAGCGCGCGCAAGAAAATGGGCCAATCTACGGGAAAGTCCTAGGGCAAAGCCGGCAATGAATAAACCCGGGACCCAATGAAAAAGCCAGGGCCGTTGGGCCCTGACTTTGTGGTCAACAGACGCGGGAAGATCAGCGCTTGAGCTTGGCGAAGGCGTCCGCCATGGCGCTGTTCATGCCGCTGGCGCCACCAGCCGCGTTGCCACGGCCGCCGTCGCCTTGAGCGCGGCGGGGGCGGTCACCGCCCTTGGGGGCGTCGCCACTGCGGCGCGCGGGGGCCGCGGTGTCGTTCAGCCGCATGGTCAGCGCAACGCGCTTGCGGGCGGCATCCACTTCCAGGACCTTCACGCTGACCGTCTGGCCTACGCGCACGACGTCGCGCGGGTCCTTCACGAATTTTTCGGCCAGCGCCGAAATGTGGACCAGGCCGTCCTGATGCACGCCTATGTCGACGAACGCGCCGAAATTGGCCACGTTGGTCACCACGCCTTCCAGCACCATGCCCGGGTACAGGTCGTTCAGGGTTTCAACGCCTTCCTTGAACTGGGCCGTCTTGAACTCAGGGCGCGGGTCGCGGCCGGGCTTTTCCAGTTCGGCAAAGATGTCGCGCACGGTGGGCAAGCCAAAGCGCTCGTCCGTGAAGTCAGACGGCGATACGCCTTTCAGGGCGTCGCGCTGGCCGATGATCTGTTTGACCTCGGCCTTGATCTTCGCCACGATGCGTTCGACCACGGGATAGGCTTCCGGGTGCACCGACGAGGCGTCCAGCGGGTTGTCCCCGTTGGGAATGCGCAAAAAGCCCGCGGCCTGTTCAAAGGCCTTTTCACCAAAGCGCGGCACCTTGCGCAGGATGTCTCGTGTGGGGAACGCGCCGTTTTCATCGCGCCAGGACACGATGTTCTTGGCCAACAGCGAGTTCAAGCCGGAGACCCGGGCCAGCAATGCGGCCGATGCGGTGTTCACGTCCACGCCCACGGCGTTCACGCAATCTTCGACCACGGCATCCAGCGAACGGGCCAGCTCGCGCTGGTTGACGTCGTGCTGGTATTGGCCCACGCCAATGGCCTTGGGATCGATCTTGACGAGTTCCGCCAGCGGATCCTGCAGCCGGCGCGCGATGGACACGGCGCCGCGCAGCGTCACGTCCAGGTCGGGGAATTCCAGCGCGGCGGTTTCCGACGCGGAATAGACGGATGCGCCGGCCTCGGACACCACCACGCGGGTGACTTTCAGGTCGGGGAAGCGTTCCATCATGTCACCCACCAGCTTTTCGCTTTCACGCGAGGCGGTGCCGTTGCCGATGGCGATCAGATCGACCTTGTGACGCGCGACAAGCGCGGCCAGCGTGTTGATCGTGCCGTCGCGATCGCGGCGCGGTTCAAACGGATAGACGGTGGTGGTATCGACAACCTTGCCGGTCTGGTCGATGACGGCGATCTTGCAGCCCGTGCGTATGCCGGGGTCCAGCCCCAACACGGCCTTGGGGCCGGCGGGAGCCGCCAGCAGCAGGTCTTTCAGGTTGGCGGCGAACACGCGGATGGCTTCGGCTTCACCGCTTTCACGCAGGCGGCCAATCAGCTCGCTTTCGAATGCCGTCAGCAGCTTCACGCGCCAGGTCCAGCGGCAGACTTCACCCAGCCAGCGCGCGCGCGGCGTGGCGTCCAGCGCGAACAGGCCATTGCCCAGTTTCAGGAAATTGGCGATGCGCGCCACGCAGGGGTGCGGCACCTGCGCTTCAAGCTCGGCTTCCAGCCCCAGGCGCAGTTCCAGCACGCCTTGCTGACGGCCGCGCAGCAGCGCCAGGATGCGATGCGAAGGCAGCGTGCGCAAGGGTTCGTTGAAGTCGAACCAGTCGCGGAAGTTGGCGCCTTCGGTTTCTTTGCCGTCGATCATCTTGGAATAGATCAGGCCGGTGGACCACAGGTGCTCGCGCATGTCGGCCAGCAGATCCGCGTTTTCCGCGTAGCGCTCTGCCAGGATGTCGCGCGCGCCGTCCAGCGCCGCCTTGGCGTCGTTGATGGACGCTTCGGGGTTCAGGTACTGCGCGGCCAGCGCGGCGGGGTCGCAGGCCGTGTCGGCCAGGATGGCGTCGGCCAAGGGCTCAAGGCCGGCCTCGCGGGCAATCTGGGCGCGCGTGCGGCGCTTGGGCTTGTACGGCGCGTACAAGTCTTCCAGGCGCTGCTTGGTGTCGGCGGCGGCAATTTCCTGCTGCAGCTCGGGCGTCAGCTTGCCCTGCTGCGAGATGGATTCAAGAATGGAGCCACGGCGCTCTTCGAGCTCGCGCAAATAGCCCAGGCGCACCTCAAGGTTGCGCAGCACGGTATCGTCCAGGCCGCCGGTGGCTTCCTTGCGATAACGTGAAATAAAGGGCACGGTGGCGCCGTCATCCAGCAGTTCCACCGCGGCAGCGATTTGGGAGACGCGCGCGCCAAGTTCGGTGGCAAGCTGCGCGACGATGCGGGCGTTGTCGACGCCGGCGGCGACGTTCGTGATAGCGGAAGTTTCAGACATCTCTATACGACGGCAAAAAGGAAAAACAAGGGGCGGATTGTGCCATAAGCCGCTGTTACGGAACGTGCCAGGGTGGATGGATCCGTCCCTCGTCCGCACGGAAAGCGAGCCTGGCAAAGGGTATCATTTGGTCCTTTCCCACATCAGTGTCTGGCGCCCGAACCGTAACCGGTACCGGTTCACCATAGACTCCGACCGACACTAGGCTGCCGTAATGCTGGACCTGGATATTTCCGAATTTTTTGATGAAGACGGGCCCTTGGCGACAGCCATGCCCGGCTACAAGCCACGCCCGTCGCAGGTGGAACTGTCGCAAGCCATTGGCGACGCCATCCAGGACCGCGCCACGCTCGTGGCCGAAGCGGGCACCGGCATTGGCAAGACCTGGGCGTATCTGGTGCCTGCCTTCATCCAGGGCGGCAAGGTACTGATTTCCACCGGCACGCGCACGCTGCAAGACCAGTTGTTCGCGCGCGATCTGCCGCGTGTGCGCGCCGCGCTGGCCGCGCCCGTTACCGCCGCCTTGCTCAAGGGGCGCGGCAACTACGTCTGCCACTATCACCTTGAACGCTTGCAGGGCGACGAACGCGCCTTGAAGTCGCGCACCGAAATCCAGCAGTTGCGCCAGATCCAGGTGTTCGCGGGCATTACCAAAACGGGTGACCGCAGCGATCTTGCCCAGGTGCCTGAAGACGCTGACATCTGGCAGCGCGTGACGTCCACGCGCGAAAACTGCCTGGGCCAGGAATGCCCGCGCATCCGCGATTGCTTTGTGGTCAAGGCGCGCCGCCAGGCGCAAGAGGCCGACGTGGTGGTCGTGAACCACGCGCTCTTCATGGCCGATCTGGTGCTGCGCGAAGAGGGCGTGACCGACCTGCTTCCCGAAGCCGACACCGTCATCTTTGACGAAGCCCATCAACTGCCCGACACCGCCACCCGTTTCCTGGGCAACAGCGTGTCCACGCATCAACTCATGGACTTCGGCCGCGCACTGGAAGTGGCCGGGCTGGCGTATGCGCGCGAGGCCGCCAAATGGAGCGACGTCAGCCGCCATCTTGAGACCGCCGCGCGCGAATTGCGCCTGGCCTGTGCGCCGCTGGACCGCATGCCCGGCCGCAAGGCCACGTTCGAGGCCATCCCCAACCCCGAAGAATTCGACGAGGCGTTGGCCACCTTGCGCGAGGCCGTGGACAGCGCCACCAAGGCGCTGGGCGCGGTGGCTGAAAAGCACCCCGACCTGATGGCGGCCGCGCGCAGCGGCGCCGAGATCTCGGTGCGGCTCAAGCGCTGGGCAACACCCGGGCGCGCAGGAACCGGCTTCGAGGACGAAGGCTGGGGCCGCGATGACCAGGCGCCAGAGCCCGCGCCTTATTCCGTTTCCGAACCCACGTCCCAACCCGCGCCCGACCATGCACCTCAGGCCGCGTTGGCCGATGGCCCGTCGACGCCCGCCGCCATCCTGGAAGGCGTGGCCGCGGCCGCCGAACAATGGACGGGGCCGGCCGTGCGCTGGGTCGAACACGGCCAGCACCATGTGCGCCTGCATTCCGCGCCGCTGTCCGTGGCGCAAGCGTTCTCCAAGTACCGCAAGCCCGGTCAAGCCTGGATC
The DNA here is from genome assembly GCF_029637605.1 of Achromobacter spanius. Taxonomy (NCBI): domain Bacteria; kingdom Pseudomonadati; phylum Pseudomonadota; class Betaproteobacteria; order Burkholderiales; family Alcaligenaceae; genus Achromobacter; species Achromobacter spanius. The sequence continues at coordinate 6,083,258 of NZ_CP121261.1, forward strand.
ATGACCTCGGCCACGCTGTCGGTGAACGGCGAGTTCACGCACTTCACCAGCCAGTTGGGCCTGGAGCGCGCGCGCACGGGCAAGTGGGAATCGCCCTTCAACTATCCCGAGCAGGCACTGCTGTTCGTGCCGCGCGGCATGCCCGAGCCGCAATCGCCGCAGTTCCTGGACCGCTTCGTCGACACGCTGATGCCGCTGCTGGAAGCCAGCCCTGGCGGCACGCTGGTGCTGTGCACGACGCTGCGCGCCGTGGAGAAAGTGGCCACCTTGCTGGCCGATGCTTTTGATGACGCCGGCCATGACTGGCCACTCCTGAAACAAGGCGAGGGCACGCGCCGCGATCTGCTGGACCGCTTCTGCAAGCTGAAGCACCCGGTGCTGGTGGGTAGCGCCAGTTTCTGGGAAGGCATTGACCTGCCGGGCGACGTGCTGACCTTGGTGGCCATCGACAAGCTGCCGTTCGCGCCGCCCGACGACCCGGTCATCGAAGCGCGCCTGCGTGCGTGCCGCGCCCAGGGCGGCAACCCGTTTTCGGAATACCAATTGCCGGAAGCCGCCATTTCGCTCAAGCAGGGCGCGGGCCGCCTGATCCGCACCGAATCAGATTGGGGCGTGCTGATGGTGGGCGACGCCCGCCTGGTCGAAAAGCCCTACGGCAAGCGCCTGTGGCGCGGCCTGCCGCCGTTTGCCCGCACGCGCGAACTGGAAGAGGTGTTGGCCTTCTACCAGCGCAAGCAGAGCGGCGCGGACGCCTAGCGCGGCGGCTCCCATGCCCCACGCGCAAAAAGAAAAGCCCCTTGGATGTTCTCCAAGGGGCTGTTCGTTTCCCATGCGCTAAAGCCGACTGATCGGTCAACCAATCAGTCAAACTCAATCAGTCAAACGGGTTCCACCAATTGCGGTCAGCCTTCAGGCCCTGGGTCTTGAATGTGCTATCGGGAAAGTTCTTGTCGTAGACACGTTCGGCGTCGTTCTTCAGGTCGGTCATGCCCAGCTTGTCATAGGACTCAACCATCAGATAAAGCGCCTCTTCGGTGGCGGGGGCGCCCTCGAAGTCGGTGATGACGGTTTGCGCGCGGTTGGCGGCGGCCACGTACGCGCCCCGCTCGTAGTAGTAGCGGGCGACGTGCACTTCGTTCATGGCGATGGTGTTGACCAGCCAGGCGATGCGCTTCTCGGCGTCGACCGAATACTTGCTTTCCGGGTAGCGCTTGATCAGCTCGTTGAAGGCGTCGTAGGACGCGCGCAGGCCCTTGGGATCACGTTCGGCGGGATCCTGGCCCGTGATGTTGGACATGAACGCGCTGGCGGGCGTGAAGTTGATCAGGCCTTTCAGGTAGAGCGCGTAGTCGGTGCCGGGGTGGTTGGGGTAGAGCTGCTGGAAGCGGTCGATGGCAGCCAGGGCCTGTTCGTTTTCGCCATCTTTCCAGTTGACGTAGGCCAGCTCAAGCAGGGCTTGCTGGGCGTACACGCCGAAGGGGTAGCGGCTTTCGATGGCGGTCAGGCGTTCGCGTGCTTCCTTCCAGCCTCCGGAGGACATTTCCGCCTTGGCGTCGGCGTAGAGCTGTTCGGCGCTCCAGTTGGTGGTCTTGTCATATTTGGTGTTGGTCGAGCCGCAACCGGCGATGACCAATACGGCAAATAGCGCGATAACCACGCGCAAAACCGGCCCGCTTCGGGATGCGGGGTTCAAGGGAGCTGCGGGGTGGTGAATCACGAGAATCGTATCCTTGGTGTTAGCATGGCAGGCTGATTATATGATTTGTCTCCATGTCTGATACAGCCGCCGGCACAGATCTCGTTTCCGACGACGAATTCCCGGGCCTTCCTGATGAAAACCCCGCCGAAACTCGCGGCGAACCGCAACTTGTAACGGTACCTTCCAGTACCCGCGCCGACCGGCTTGACAAGGTGCTGGCGGGCTTGTTGCCTGACCATTCCCGCAGCCGCCTGCAAGGCTGGATTGAATCCGGCAATGTGCACGTCAACGGCGCGCCCGGCAAGATTCGCCAGACAGTGGGCCCGGGCGACGAGCTCCTGGTCTGGGCCCAGCCCGCTCCCGATGCGCGCGCCTTCACTCCCGAACCCGTTGAATTCACCGTCGTGGACGAAAGCCCCGACTGGATCGTGGTCAACAAGCCCGCGGGCCTGGTCACGCACCCCGGCGCCGGCAACTGGAGCGGCACGCTGCTCAATGGCCTGCTGTATCGCTACCCGGAATTGGCGGCGGTAGCGCGGGCGGGCATCGTTCACCGGCTGGACAAGGACACCTCCGGACTCATGGTGGTGGCCCGCAATGAAAAGGCCCAGACGCATCTGGTGCGCCAATTGCAGGCGCGCAGCATGGGCCGCGAATACGTGGCCCTGGCGCATGGCTGGGTGGCGGCGGCCGGCAAGGTCGACCGCGCCATCGGCCGAGACGCCCGCGTGCCCATCCGCATGAGCGTTGAGCGCCCGGTCGCGCCCAAACCCGCCATTACCAATTACGCACCCGCCCGTCGCGGGCAAGTCGACCCGGGCGGCCGCGTCACCGAAGTAGTTTGCCGACTGGAAACCGGCCGCACCCACCAGATCCGCGTCCACATGGCCAGCCTGGGGCACCCGCTGCTGGCCGACACCATCTACGGCGGCAAGAACATTGCCGGGGCAACGCGCCAGATGCTGCACGCCCGCGCCCTGCATTTCGACGATCCGGGCGGCAACGGCGAGGTGCAGTTTGCCGCCGACGTTCCCGACGACATGACACAGGTTCAGGAGACGATTGCATGGACCGCGTGATAGCCAGCCTGCCCGTCGTGACCGGCCCGACGTGGCCCGGCGTAACGTATTTCTGCACGACCCGAGCCGGTGGCGTGGGCGTGGCGCCGCACGACACCCTGAACCTGGGGCTGCGCGCGGGCGACGACCCCGACACCGTGACCGAGAACCGGCGCCGGGTACGCGCCGCCGTGCCGGCCGATCCGCTCTGGCTGCGCCAGGTGCACGGCAGCGAAGTCGTGGATGCCGATTCCCCCGACCTGCCCGACGAACCGGCGCTGGACGCCAGCGTGACCTCGCAGCCGGGCCGAGTGCTGGCCATCATGGTGGCCGACTGCCTGCCCGTCGTTATCGCCGATGCGGACGGCAAGGTGCTGGGCGCGGCGCATGCCGGTTGGCGAGGCCTGGCGGGTGGCGTGCTGGAACATACGCTGGCGGCCATGCGCGCCAAGGCGCCCACGGCGACCGGCTGGCGCGCCTGGGTCGGCCCCGGCATCGGCCCGCAGGCCTTTGAAGTCGGGCAGGACGTGCTGGACGCCTTCACGGCGGATGACCCCGCCACCGCGCGCTATTTCTCGCCACGGCCGGGCCTGCCTGGCAAGTGGCTGGCCGACCTCGCCGGTCTGGCGGATTTCCGCCTGCGCCGCGCCGGGGTACAAGAGGTGTCCTTGAGCGGCATGTGTACGGTATCGCAAGGGCAGCGCTTCTTTTCGTACCGCCGCGACACCGAAACCGGACGCATGGCGTTGCTGGCCTGGCTCGACCCGGTTTGATCTGACGCAAGGCTTTCGCGGAAGGTTTGAATGCCTGCCGCGAAACTCCTTGTATACCCGCATTGACAGTGATGGACCCGGAATGCAACATCAATTGAGCAGTGTCGATAACAAGGTGTGGAAGTGAACGCCAATCTCTCCGCAGGTCCCATTCCGGTGAGCGTGGCACCGGAAATCCTGGCCGACATTCAGGCCGAATTCTCTCGCGAATGGCAGCGCCTTTGTGACGACGCCCGGCGCGGCGCGCTCGTGCCCCCGGCCGACCGCCGCTTTGCCGGCGATGCCTGGGCCGCCAACAATTCCCATCTGCTTCTTGCGCATACCTACCTGCTGTCGGCGCGCGCCATGCAACGCATGGTCGACGCGGCCCAGGTCAGCGAACCCATGCGCAATCGGCTTCGGTTTTCCATCATGCAATGGGTCGACGCGCTGTCGCCGTCAAACTTCCTGGCCTTGAATCCCGACGCCCAGCAATCCATTGTGGAAAGCGCCGGCCGGGCCCTGAATGAAGGCTTGTCCAACCTGCTGGGCGACGTCAAGAAAGGCCGCATCACCCAAACCGACGAATCCCAGTTCGAAATCGGCCGCAACGTGGCGGTGACGCCCGGCGCAGTGGTGTTCGAGAACAAGCTGTTCCAACTGATCCAATACGCGCCCTCGACGGCCACGGTGCATGAGCGCCCGCTGGTGATCGTGCCGCCGAACATCAACAAGTTCTACATCCTGGATCTGCAGCCCGAGAATTCCTTCGTGCGCTACGCGGTTGAGCAGGGCCAAACGGTGTTCCTGATTTCCTGGCGCAACCCGGTGGCGGGCGATGCCGACGACGTGGACCGCGCCACCTGGACCGATTACCTGGACGACGCCGTGCTGCAAGCGCTGCGCGTGGCCAGCGACATCACCAAGCAGCCCAAGGTCAACGCGCTGGGCTTCTGCGTGGGCGGCACGATGCTGGCCTCGGCGCTGGCGCTGGCCGAGGCGCGTGGCGAACACCCGGTGGCCTCGCTGACCTTGCTGACCTCGCTGCTGGACTTCCACGACACCGGCATCCTGAACGTCTTTGTCGATGAAGCCCATGCGCTGCTGCGCGACCATCAGCTTGGCAACGGCGGGCTGATGCCTGGCCGCGACCTGGCCACCACGTTCTCGTTCCTGCGGCCCAATGAGCTGGTCTGGAACTACGTGGTCGGCAACTACCTGAAAGGCCAGAAGCCGCCGCCGTTCGATCTGCTGTTCTGGAATGGCGACAGCACCAATCTGCCGGGCCCGTTCTTCTCCTGGTATTTCCGCAATACCTATCTGGAAAACAACCTGAAAGTGCCGGGCCGCGCGCAAGCGGCCGGCATGCCGCTGGACCTGACGCGCCTGACCATGCCTGCCTATATATTCGGCTCGCGTGAAGACCACATCGTGCCGTGGGTGTCGGCCTATGCCTCCACGCAGTTGCTGCGCGGGACCCAGCGTTTCGTGCTGGGGGCGTCGGGTCACATCGCGGGCGTGGTGAATCCGCCCGCCAAGAAGCGCCGCAGCTACTGGGTGGCCGACAAACTGGGCCAGAAGGGCCATGACATGCCGGGTGATCCGAATACCTGGTTCGCGCAAGCCACGGAGCAGGCCGGCAGTTGGTGGCCGGACTGGACGGCCTGGCTGGCGGACCACGCGGGCAAGCAGGTCAAGGCACGTACAAAATTAGGCAATGCCAAGCACCAGCCGATCGAGCCGGCGCCTGGCAGGTATGTAAAGGTGCGGGCAGCCTGAAATCGCAACACGCGGTTTGCCCGGGACCAAGAAGAAAGTTAATCAACGAGGCGTCCGTCGCACACAGGAGGAAGTCCAATGAGCGGAAAACTGGCTTACGTAACAGGCGGGATGGGCGGTATCGGCACCTCTATTTGCCAGCGCTTGGCCAAGGATGGCTTTCGCGTCGTGGCAGGTTGTGGCCCCAGCCGCAACTACCAGCAATGGCTGGATGAGCAAGCTGCGCAGGGCTACACGTTCCACGCATCGGTGGGCAACGTATCGGACTGGGAATCCACGGTGAAGGCCTTCGAGAAGGTCACGGCCGAACTCGGTGGCGTCGACGTGCTGGTCAATAACGCGGGCATCACCCGCGATGGCCTGTTCCGCAAAATGAGCGCTGACGACTGGCGCGCGGTGATCGACACCAACCTGAACAGCCTGTTCAACGTGACCAAGCAGGTCATCGAGGGCATGGTCGAACGGCAGTGGGGGCGTATCATCAACATCAGCTCGGTGAACGGGCAGAAGGGCCAGTTCGGCCAAACCAACTATTCCACGGCGAAGGCGGGCATTCACGGCTTCACCATGGCGTTGGCGCAGGAAGTGGCCAGCAAGGGCGTGACCGTCAACACGATTTCGCCCGGCTATATCGGCACGGACATGGTCCGCGCCATCCGTCCCGAAGTGCTTGAAAAGATCGTGGCCACCATTCCGGTGCGCCGGCTGGGCACGCCCGAGGAAATCGCGTCGATGACGTCGTGGTTGGCGTCGGACGAATCCGGTTTTTCCACCGGAGCGGACTTCTCGCTCAACGGCGGCCTGCACATGGGCTGATGACGGTCAGCGGGCCGCCCCGGCGGCCCAAGGCGCTGGAAGGTCTCGGGGAGAGGGCCTTCCAGCATTACACTCCACCTTATTCGAAGTCTTAGAGATCGCCCGATCCGGGGACACACATGACGCAAGCACAAACCGGCGCCAGCCTGCGCCTGATTAAAAAATACCCCAACCGTCGCCTATACGACACCCGGACCAGCACCTACATCACTCTGGCAGATGTCAAGCAACTGGTCCTGGCCAACGAAGAATTCCAGGTGATCGACGCCAAAAGCGGTGAAGACCTGACGCGCAGCATCCTGCTGCAGATCATCCTGGAAGAAGAAAGTGGCGGCATGCCCATGTTCTCGTCGAACATGCTGTCGCAGATCATCCGTTTCTACGGACATGCCATGCAGGGCATCATGGGTTCTTACCTTGAGAAGAACATCCAGGCCTTCATGGAAATCCAGACGCGCATGGCAGAACAGTCCAAAGGCCTGTACGGCAGCCAGTTCGGACCGGAAGCCTGGACGCAGTTCATGAACGTGCAAACGCCCATGCTGCAAAACATGATGAACAACTACATCGACCAGAGCAAAAACCTGTTCGTGCAGATGCAAGACCAGATGCAGGACCAGACGCGCGCGATGTTCTCGACGTTTCCGTTCACGCCTGGCAGCACGCCGCCGGGCCAGGGTCGCAAGTAATTCGTCGCCGCGGGCGAGGGCGCATTCGTTGCCCATGAGCCCGCCAGCAGCCGGTATGGCACTCGCCTTGCCGGCTTTTTTGTGGCCGCTTTTTCCTTTGAGCAAACGCAATGAACTGACGCATTTCGGGCCTTTCGGTTCAGGGTGATGTCAGTTTTTTTCGTTACATTAATGCAAACGGTTCTTGTTTATGTTTCGTGAACCGCCATTCATTTGTGTCTCAAGGATTACCCACATGATCAAGAAAGCCTTGGCGCTGGCCATCGTCGCCCTGAGCGTGTCCGCCGCGAATGCGGCCGAATACCCCATCGGCAAGCCGGCAGAAAAGGGCGGCATGGAAATTGGCGCGGTGTACCTGCAGCCGATCGAAATGGACCCGCCCGGGATGATGCGTCCCGCCAAGGATTCGGACGTCCACCTTGAGGCCGACATCCACGCCACGGCCGGCAACAAGACCGGCTTTCCCGAAGGCGAGTGGGTGCCGTACTTGGTCGTGAATTTTGAGATCCAGAAGGTCGGCAGCCAGAACGTGCAGAAGGGCACCTTCATGCCCATGGTGGCCAATGACGGCCCGCACTATGGCGACAACGTCAAGCTGGAAGGCCCGGGCAAGTACAAGCTGAAGTACACGGTCCTGCCGCCGTCCGAAAACAAGATGGCCCACTTCGGCCGCCACATCGACAAGGAAACCGGCGTGGGTCCGTGGTTCGAGCCCTTTGAGCTGGATTACGAATTCGTCTACGCCGGCACCGGCAAGAAGGGCGGATATTGATCGTGCGCCGCCTGCATCGCCTGATTGCCGCCGGTTTGATCGGCCTGGCCAGCCTGGCTGGCATGGCGCCCGCGCAGGCGGCCGAACTGCCGACATTCACGCTCAGGTTCAAGCCGGACGGCACGTTCGAGCCGGCAACCCTGGAAGTGCCTGCCGGCCGTTTCAAGATTGAACTCATCAACGAAAGCAACGAGCCGGTGGAATTCGAGAGCATCCCGTTGCGCAAGGAAAAAGTGCTGGGCCCGGGGGTGAAGTCCTTTGTGGTCATCACCATTTCCCGCCCCGGCGAATATCCCTTCTTTGATGACTTTCACCAAGCAGTGAAAGGCACCCTGGTCGTCAAGCCCAAGGAATAAGCGGTAGCTACACATGGAACAGGTTCTTTTTATCGTCTGGCGTGAAAGCGTCGAAGCGTTGCTGGTGGTGGGTATCTTGTATACCTGGCTGCGCGCCACGCCCGAAGGCAAGCGCGGGCTGAACTACCTGTGGGGCGGCGTCGCGGCAGGCCTGGCGCTGGCCGTGGCCTTGGCGCTGGTGCTGCTGGGCGTGTCGTCCTGGCTCAGCGACGAAGGCCAGGAATGGTTCCAGGCCATCATGTCGCTGGCGGCGTGCGCGCTGGTCGTGCAGATGGTCGTGTGGATGAAGAAGCATGGCCGCACCTTGAAAAGCGAACTGGAAAGCGGCGCGCGCAGTTCGGTCGCCAACGACAACTGGTGGGGCCTGTTCGTGCTGGTGGCCATTGCCGTGGCGCGCGAAGGCAGCGAGACGGTGGTGTTCCTGTACGGCACCGTGTCGGCGGGCGAAGGCGGCAGCGACATGCTGATGCTGGCCCTGGCCGGTGTGGCCGGCTTTGCGGTGGCCTTGCTGACGTTCTGGCTGCTGCAACTGGGCGGCAAGCTGATTACGTGGCGCCGCTTCTTCCGCGTGACCGAAATTCTATTGCTGCTGCTGGCGGGTTCCCTGCTGGTTGGCGGCCTGGACCACCTGATCTCGCTAGACGTCCTGCCGACGATCATCGACCCCGTGTGGGACAGCTCGTGGCTGTTGGACGACAGCAGCGGCGTGGGCAAGGTGCTGGCCGATTTCGCGGGCTACCGGGCCTACCCGGCGTTGACCTCGGTCTTGCTGTGGGTGGCGTACTGGCTCGTGGTCTGGGCGCTGCTGCGCTGGGTGGGTGACAAGCCCGCCCGGGTGCCAGCCCCAGCCCGCAATGCATCCTGATTCCGACGTGATGCCGGACTGAACAATGTGAAGGTTTGACCATGGCTGCTGTACTCGGGAGGGTGACCTCCCGGATCGCCGATTTTCTTCGTGACCATGCCCCGCTGTTGCGCAAGCTGCAGTGGGGCATTGTTGCGTTGTACGCGTTCCTGTTGATCGTGCCCGCGATCATGCCCTTGCCCGACAACGCGGCATCGGTGTTCAACAACCTGACCGTCGTCGCGCAGTTCGCGTTCTGGGGCGTGTGGTGGCCGTTCGTGTTGATCTCGATGCCGATTCTGGGCCGCGCCTGGTGCGGCTGGCTGTGCCCCGAAGGCATGCTGACCGAATGGGCCAGTGAGCGCGGGCAGGGGCGCGCCATTCCGAAATGGATGCGCTGGGGCGGCTGGCCTTTCGTGGCCTTCGCGCTGACGACGGTCTACGGCCAGTTGGTCAGCGTCTATCAATATCCGCTGGCCGTGCTGGTCGTGCTGGGCGGGTCCACGGTGGCGGCGATGATCGTCGGGTGGCGCTATGGCCGCAGCAAGCGCGTGTGGTGCAAGTACCTGTGCCCGGTCAACGGCGTGTTCAATCTGCTGGCCAAGCTGGCGCCCTGGCACTTCAAGGTCGATGAAGAAAAGTGGCGCCATCCGGTCATCCGGATCGAACCCATCAACTGTGCGCCGCTGGTGCCCCTGCGCCACATGAAGGGCGCGGGCGACTGCCACATGTGCGGCCGCTGCAGCGGCTACCGTGGCGCCATTGAACTGACGCCGCGTTCGCCCGAAGAAGAAATCGTGCATGTCGCGGACGGCGACGCCTGGCAGACGGCCTTGCTGTGCTTTGGCCTGATGGGCATCGCCATCGGCGCGTTTCTCTGGAGCGCCAGCCCCTGGTACGTGACCGCCAAGCAATGGGCCGCGACCTGGCTGGTCGAGCGCGACATCATGTGGCCGTTGATGGACAACGCGCCCTGGTTCATCTTGACGCACTACCCCGACGTGAACGACAGCTTCTCGTGGCTGGACGGCGCGGGCATCCTGATGTTTGTCGTGGGCGCGACCATCGTGGTGGGCGGCGCGAGCTTCCTGTCGTTGTGGATCGCGGACCGGCTTGCGCCCGCGGCGGCCGTGGCCGGTGCGCCTGCTTCGCGCTGGATTCGTCCGGGCGTGCACAAGCTGGCGCAGGCGCTGATTCCTTCGGCGGGCATCGGCGTGTTTCTTGGCCTGTCCGCCACCACGATCAACCTGCTCAAGCACGAAGGGGTGCAAGCCGCTTGGGCTGGGCCGGTGCGCTTCACGCTCTTGACGCTGGCCGTGCTATGGACTCTGCGCCTGTTTGCCCGCCTGCTCAAGCCGCGTGCGGTCAGTGGCGTGCGCAAGCTGGCCGCGTGGATCGTGCTGGCGGCGGGCCTGGCGCCGTTCTGCCTGGCATGGGTGTTTTTCTTTGCAATCTGGTAAGCACTGCTTGATGGCTGGCAACGCGGCGCTGCGATAAAGTGGAACGCCTTGCCGGCCCGCCGGCGCTTTGATCCTACACGCCAGTCCATGACTTCCTACGCCTTTCGCCTGCTTAACGTATTTGCATCAACCACCTTCAGCGGCAACCAGCTTTGCGTGTTCGAAGACGCGCGCGGCATGGACGACGCGACGATGCTGAACCTGGCGGCGCAGTTCAATCTTTCCGAAACCACCTTCATCCTGCCGTCCGATAACGCCGATGCGCGCGTGCGTATTTTCACGCCTGGCTACGAAATGAAGTTCGCGGGCCATCCCACCATCGGCACCTCGCAAGTGGTGCGCGACCTTCGGCAAACGGGCGATGCCCTGACGCTGGAATTTGCCGCGGGCATCGTGCCGGTGCAAGCACAAGGCGACGCGTGGACATTCACCGCGCCATGCCCCGGCGGCGTACAAACGGCGACGCCCGAACTGGACCGCGCCGATATCGCGGCGCTGGTTGGGCTCACCACGGATGAGCTCGCGGCCGACCCGATCTGGGTGGATACCGGCGCGGACCAGTTGCTGGTGCCGCTGGCCAGCGTGGATGCGGTACGCCGGGCGGTGCCGGATGCCTCCAAGCTTGGCCGCTGGCAAGCCAGCAGCCTGGGCCGCAAGACGCTGTACGTGTTTGCGTTTGATGAAGGCAATGTGCGCGATGCTCGCCAGGTGGTGGTGGCGCGCTATTTCTTCGCGAAGGCGGGCGGGGGTGTCGACGAAGATGCCGGCACGGGCTCGGCCTGCGCCAACCTGGGCGGTTGGCTGCTACACCAACAACGAACCTTGCCGGTCAGCATCCTGGTTGAGCAGGGCGACCAGATGGGCAGGCCGTGCCGCCTGCTGCTGGACGTACTGGCCGATGGCCGCATCCAGGTGGGGGGCCGCGCATTGGAAATCGGTCGGGGCACCATCAGTATCTGACGGCGCGCCGGCTGCACCGATACGTCCAAAAAAACGGCGCCTGTGTCAGACACAGGCGCCGTGCTCTCTCTAGGCCTCGGTATGGAACGGGGCCGTCCTGCTACATGCTCTGGCTTACTTGTTCTTGGTCGCGTCGACCTTGATGTTGTTCTTCACTTGCTTCACACCTTCAATGCCACGGGTAACCTTGGCAGCGTGATCGGCTTCAGCCGCCGTGCCCACCGTGCCGGTCAGCGTCGCCACGCCGTTGTTGGTTTCCACGGCGATATCCAGGGCGCTCAATTGCTTGTCGGCAACATAGGCGGCCTTGATCTTGGTGGTGATTGTGGCGTCGGAGGCGTATTCGCCCACCGATTGTTCGGGCTTGCCGTCATTCGCAGCAAAAGCCATGGAAGTGAAGACAGCGCCAGTTCCCAGTGCGGCGGCGGCGATCAGCTTGCGAAATTCCATAGTCGTGCTCCTTGTCTGTAGGGTCTGCCGCGACGGATGGCGGCGCGACAGACCATCAACTTTTTGTGTAGGGGTATGCGTTCTATCGACGTGTTCTATTTCTTTTTCAAGGCGCCGCTCAAGATGGACAAGAGCGCCAGCACCAGGAATACGAAGAACAGGATCTTGGCGATACCCGCGGCCCCGGCGGCAATACCGCCAAAGCCGAGAACCGCCGCGATGATCGCGATAACGAAGAAAACTACGGCGTAATGCAACATGTCAGCTTCTCCAGTGGTTTCGACCGATCAAGGCGGGGCGGGATTCAGGGATTGCGGTCGAAGAAATCCCGAACTTCCTTTTGCGCTTCTTCCTTGGTCTTGCCGTAGCGCTCTTGGATCAGACCGGCCAGGCGTTCGGCATTGCCTTCCGTGCGGGTCAATTCGTCGTCGGTGAGTTCACCCCAGGCCGCTTTGGCCTTGCCAGTCATTTGCTTCCACTTGCCGGCGATGATGTCGTTATTCATGGTGACCTCTCTTCTTCTCTGCGTGCGACACAAGGCTCATGGCCTATAAGTCTTGCAGTCGCGGTTGACTAGGACACTGATCAGTTAGCCCCTACCGTACGAGCCGGCCGGGGGCTGTCAAACCCCGCTGTCGGCAAATGTAACAGCGGAAAGCTGGGTTCCTGACGCGCTTGTCGACGGAAAAATGAGCAGGGCGGTCATAGAGCAGGAGTTACATTCCGGCAATGTCTTGTCCCCTTTTGAACGGGCCTCGTAACGGAAGATGCGGGGTTTTTCGAGACGCGCGGCACTGGTTGGCTTGAGGGTGGGCCGGTATAGTCGTGACGGAACACTCAGTGGTTCAACACTTCATGCTTCATCAACGAAAAAGGAAGGGGTACGCATGACGCAACGACTTTGCAGCGCGATTTTGCTGACGCTGGCCGCCATGGCGGCAGTGGGCTGCACGCACGTGACGGATCGGTACCAGGCCACGGCGCCCACGCAGGCGGTGGCCACGCCCAGCACCTGATCGCGGTGGCCAAGGCCGTGGGCGGTGCTTGGTATGGCCATGGGCCGTATGCCAGTGGCCGTATGGCTGCCTGGCCAGGCAATGCAAACGGGGCGCCTGAGCGCCCCGTTTGCGTGTGTGGCGGCTGAGTTACCGCGCGGGTCTATCCACCGTGGCCCAGCGTCACGGCTGCGCGATGCGCTTGGCGATGTGGTCCAGCGCCTCTTCCACTTGGTCCACCAGGATCAGGCACAAATCCCCGGCTTGCAGCCGCGCCAACGCGGTATCGATAGCCAGGAATTCGCCGTGGATCTCTTCAATGTGCCGCGCGCGCGGGGCGTCCACCAGGCCTTCCTGCAGCAACGCCAGCACTTCGCCGTCGGCGCGTCCGCGTTGGCATTGGTCCTGGTACAGCAGCACGTCGTCAAACGCCGCGCCCAGAATTTCCGTCTGCATGCGGATGTCTTCGTCGCGGCGGTCGCCCGCCCCGCTGATGACCACCGAACGGCGCTTGGCGGGCATGGCGTCCACCGCGCGCACCAAGGCCAGGATCGCGTCGGGATTGTGGCCGTAGTCCGCAATGACCGTGGCGCCGCGATAGTCGAACACATTGAAGCGTCCGGGCGCGGTTTGGGCGTCGTTGACGAACGTGGCCAAGCCATGGCGGATGACGTCCCTGTCCAGGCCCAGGGCCCAGGCGGCCGCAATCGACGCCATCGCATTTTCAACCTGGAAGGTAATCGTGCCGTTGCGCGTGAGCGGGATGTCGGCCAGCGGGAAGCGCATTTCTTGTGCGCCCTGCGCGGCCACGATCGCGTCGCCGTCGCGGTACACCGAACGCAGGCCCTGCGCGCGGTGCGTGGTCAGCACCGGGTGGTTGCGGTCCTCGGCAAAGTAGGTGATGAAGCCCGGGCAACTGCCGGCCATCTCGGCCACGATGGGGTCGGCGGCGTTCAGCACGGCGGTGCCCGTCGGATGCACGTGCTGGACGATGACGCGCTTGACCACTGCCAGGTCTTCCACCGTGCTGATGTAGCCCAGGCCCAGGTGGTCGCCCATGCCGATGTTGGTGACGATGGCCACGTTGCAGCGGTCAAACGCCAGGCCTTCGCGCAGGATGCCGCCACGCGCCGTTTCGAATACGGCGGCATCCACGTCCGGGTGCATCAGCACGCTGCGCGCGCTGCGCGGGCCGCTGCAATCGCCCGTGTCGATGCGCAGGTTGTTGACGTACACGCCGTCGGAATTGGTCATGCCGACGCGGTTGCCGGCCGCGCCCAGCAGATGGGCGGTCAGGCGCACCGTGGTCGTCTTGCCGTTGGTGCCGGCCACGGCCACCACCGGAATGCGGCCGTCGTCGCCGTCGGCGTACATGTTGGCGATGATGGCTTCGCCCACGGGGCGGCCCTTGCCGAACGAGGGGTTCAGGTGCATGCGCAGCCCTGGCGCCGCGTTCACTTCCACCACGCCGCCATGCTGGTCTTCCAGGGGGAAGAGCACGCTTTCGGCCACCACATCCACGCCGCAGATGTCCAGGCCGATCATGCGGGCCGCGGACACGGCGCGTGCCGCCATCTCGGGGTGGACTTCATCGGTAACGTCGGTGGCCGACCCGCCGGTGCTGAGGTTGGCGTTGTTGCGCAGGAAGATCAGGGTGCCGGGCGCGGGCACGGAGTCCGCGTCGAACCCCTGCTTGTGCAACGTGGCCAGCGCAATGTCGTCAAAGCGGATCTTGGTCAGCGACGTGGCATGCCCATCGCCGCGCAAGGGATCGGCGTTGACCTGATCGACCAGTTCACGAATGGTGTGCTGCCCGTCGCCCGTAACCTGGGGCGGGTCGCGGCGCGACGCCGCCACCATGGCTCCGCCCACCACCAGCAGGCGGAAATCGTGGCCGGGAATATAGCGTTCGACGATGACTTCCGAACTGATTTCCTCGGCGGCCTCGAAGGCCTGGATCACCCGTTCGCGCGTTTCGATATTGACGGCCACGCCGCGTCCCTGGCTGCCGTCGCGCGGCTTGACGACCACCGGGCCGCCGAGCGCCTGCGCGGCTTCCCAGGCTGCTTCGGCAGACGTCACGGAACGGCCCATCGGCACCGGCACGCCAGCGGCGTCCAGCAGCATCTTGGTCAGGTCCTTGTCCTGTGCAATGGATTCCGAGATGGCGCTGGTCAGGTCGGTTTCAGCGGCCTGGATGCGGCGCTGCTTGCTGCCCCAGCCGAACTGCACCATGCTGCCTTGCGTCAGCCGGCGATAGGGAATGTTGCGCGCCACGGCGGCGTTCACGATGGACCCGGTGCTGGGTCCCAGGCGCACGTCTTCATCCAGATCGCGCAAGCGCTTGAGCGCGTCGGCCAGGTCGAACGGTGCGTCGTCCAGCGCGGCGCCAACGATTTGCTGGGCCAGTTCCATCGCCAGCAGGCCGACGGCTTCTTCGCTGTATTCCACCACCACCTGGAACACGCCGGGTTCGATGGTGGACGACGTGCGGCCAAAGGTGACCGGGCAACCCGCGTGCGCCTGCATCGTCAGCGCGGCAATCTGCAAGACATGCGCGATGGACACGGCGTCTTGATGGCCTTCGGGGCGCATCAGCCCGATTTGCGGCAGCCGCGCGCGCAGGCGGGCTTCGAACTCGGGCAGGTTGTCGATGGAACACTCGGCGTCGGCACAAGAAACAATGGCCTCGATTGCCGTGTTCTTGCTCCACAGATTGGGGCCGCGCAGGGCACGGATACGGGAAACTTCCATGGCAGGTGTTCCTGTCAGTATTGTTGAATCCAGCGGCGCACCAGATCGATGGTGGGGCCGGAGAAGGCTTCGTCGGATTGCAGCAGGACGAAGTCGCCCGCGCCGATGCCGTTCAGCACGCTCTCGATGGCCTTGCCATGGTCAGGCTGGTCCTGGATGTCTTTCACGCGGCTGCCTTGCGACAAGCCCTGGCGCAGCAGCGCGCGCGCCTGCCCCGTGGGACGCTTGCTTTGCACCGTGTTGTCGTCATAGAGCACAACGCGGTCAAAGGCTTCGCCCAGCAGGCGGCCTTGTTCGATCAGGTCCGCGTCGCGGCGGTCGGCGCCGGCGGAATAGACGGCGGCGCGGCTCGACGCGGGGAATTGATCCATGGCGGCGATCAGCGGGCGCAAGGCCGACGTGTTGTGCACGTCGTCCACCACCACGGTGGCGCCGTTGCGTTCAAACAGTGTGAACTGCCAGGGCGCGTCGGCCTGGTCGATGTCAAAGGTTTCGATGCCGGCGCGGATCAGCGCCACGGGAATGTCCAGGGCCCAGGCGGCGCCCACGGCGGCCAGCACGTTTTCCACCTGGAAGGCCACGCGCCCACTGTGGGTCAGCGGAATGGCGGCAACATCCGCCAAGCGTTCTTCACGGGTGCCCTGCGCCAGGACGATGGCGCCGTCGCGCACAAACACCGCGCGGCCGTCCTGTTGCAGATGGGCGGCAATGGCGGGCAGGGCGGGGTCGATGCCAAAGAAGATCACAGAGCCGTCACACAGCTCGGCCATGTCGACCACGCGCGGGTCGCGTGCGTTGAGCACGGCCACGCCGGTCGGCAACACCACGTCGACCTGCGTGCGGAACACACTGAACATGCGCTCCGTTTCGTTGATGTCGAAGTCGCCCAGATGGTCGGCGTCGTCAATGTTGGTGACCACGCCCACCTGGCAGCGGTCATAGGCCAGGCCTTGGCCCAGGATGACGCCGCTGTCGTTCTCGATGACGGCGGCGTCCACGTTGCGGTTCATCAGCAAACGGGTGGCGGAGGCGAAGTCGGCGTGGTCACCCTTGTGCGCCAGGCGGCGGTCCAGGTACAAGCCTTCGCTGCAGGCCAGGCCGGTGCGCTTGCCCGACAGGTGCAGCAAGCGCGCGACCAGGCGCGCCACGACGGTCTTGCCATTGGTGCCCGTCACACCCACGATGGGGATGCGGCCCGCGTCGCCTTCCGGGAACAGGTGGTCGACGATGGCGCGGCCCACCGGGCGCGGCTCGCCGTCGGCCGGTTTCAAGTGCATCAACAAGCCGGGGCCGGCGTTGACTTCCACAATGGCGCCGCGCTGCTCGGCCAGCGGCCGGGTGATGTCTTCGGCCACCAGGTCCACGCCGGCGATGTCCAGGCCCACCACGCGAGCGGCCAAGGCCACGGTGGCGGCAATGCTGGGATGCACGCGGTCGGTCACGTCGAAGGCGACGTTGCCGCTGCGCTGCACCAGCACGCGCTGCCCTTCAGCCGGCACGCTGTCTTCCGACATGCCCTGACGCGCAATTTCCAGCCGGGCGGCGGAATCCAGGCGCACGAAATTCAGCGGATGGTTCTCGGTGCGGCCACGGCGCGGGTCGATATTGATCTGGCTGTCTATCAGTTCGGTGATGCTGGACGTGCCGTCGCCCGTCACCCAGGCAGGTTCGCCGGCGGCGGCGGCCACCATGCGGTTGCCGACCACCAGCAGGCGGTGCTCGTTGCCCAGCACGAAGCGTTCGACGATGACGCCGCTGCCTTCGTCCACCGCCACGCGGTAGGCGGCCACCACGTCTTCGCGGGTCGTCAGGTTGGTGAATACGCCCCGGCCATGATTGCCGTCGTAGGGCTTGACCACGACCGGCAGGCCGATGTCTTCGGCAGCGTCCCAGGCGTCGTCTTCGCTGTCGACCAGGCGGCCTTCCGGCACCGGCACGCCGCAGGTCGACAAGAGCTCCTTGGTCAGGTCCTTGTCGCGCGAAATGCCTTCGGCGATGGCGCTGGTGCGGTCGGTCTCGGCCGTCCAGATGCGGCGCTGCGCCGAACCGTAGCCGAACTGCACCAGGTTGCCTTCAAACAACCGGATGTACGGAATATCGCGGTCATCGGCGGCATCCACGATGCAGGCTGTGCTGGGTCCCAGGCAGTGCTTGTCCACCAGGCTGCGCAATTTGGCAATGGTGGCCGGCACGTCGAACGGGCGGTCTTCAATGGCCGCCATGACCAGGTCGCGGGCCTCGTTCAAGGCGGTGCGCGTGACCTGTTCCTGCCAGGCACGCACCACCACCTTGTAGACGCCGCGAGTCGATGTTTCCCGGGCCTTGCCGAAACCACCGCGCAAGCCGGCCAGGTTCTGCAATTCCAGGGTGACATGTTCAAGAATGTGGCCGGGCCAGGTGCCTTCTTTCAGGCGGGCCAGGAAGCCGCCGCGCACGCCGGGGCTGCATCGGTGCTCGATCAGCGTCGGCAGCCATTCGGACAGGCGCTCGTAAAACCCGGGAATGGTGTTGGAGGGGTAGTCTTCCAGCTCACCAATATCCACCCATGCTTCCAGGACCGGGCGATAGGTCCAAATGTTCGGGCCGCGCAAAGCCACGACATCGAGAAATTCAATGTCTTTCTTTTTCATGTTTTAATTTACGTGAGAAGCAGGTTGGCACGCGCGGACGCCCCTAGGTAAGGCCGCGAATCTATTACGAATTTTCGGGGTTGCGCTTCAAGAATAATGCCAACGAGTGGGGGATCCCAGATATTCCTAATTAGAAAAATCGGCTGCTACTATACGACGCCTTCAAGGCGTCGATTCGTTGTGTTGTAAGGAAGGGACACGTTTGCCGCCGTGGGTGGTAAACCGGTTGCCGCCTAGTAGGGCAGAGTCCTGGCCCGGTATGCGTTCCAATGAAAAAACCACACCTGCTTTCCGGCCTTGCCGATGCATTTCCTGCCCGCTGGCGGGATGAAATTCGCGCTGAACTCGCGGACGACGAAACCTTATTGGCATGGGTTGAAATTGACCTGGACCAGCGGCTGAAGTTCCAGCCCGGGCTGGTCGCCGCCACCGACCGCCGCCTGCTGTCCCGCAACTCCGCTGACAACGGCTGGGAATCCTGGGCCTATGGGCCGCAACTGACGCTAAGTCTCACTGATCATGCGGGCGCCGCCGTGCTGGAATTGCACGACAATACTGCGCGACTGGCCATCTGGCGCTTCACCCTGGCCCGCAATCCGGCCGCGCTGCGCCTGCTGGCCCAATTTGAATCGCAGCAGGCGATCCGCTTGTCGGGTCAACGCGAAGACGCGCCCCAGGAACGCAACTGCACCGTTTGCAATAACGTCATTCCGGCGGGCGAAGAAGATTGCCCTACCTGCAACCAGGAACTGGCCGCGCCGTCGTCCACCTGGGCGCTGTTGCGCCTGTGGCGTTTCGCGCGGCCATATCGCGGCCCTTTGCTGGCGGGCTTCCTGCTGACCTTGCTGGGCACGGCCGCGACCCTGGTACCGCCGTACCTGACCATGCCGCTGATGGACGACGTGTTGATCCCGTTCCAGAACGGCGCGCCGATCGACTACGACAAGGTCCGCCTTTATTTAAGTGGACTGCTGGCGTCCGCCTTGCTGGCATGGGGGCTGGGCTGGGCCCGGACCTACATCCTGGCCTGGGTCAGTGAACGCATTGGCGCCGACCTGCGCACCACCACCTATGAACACTTGCAGCAGTTGTCGCTGGAATATTTCGGCGGCAAGCGCACGGGTGACCTGATTTCCCGCATTGGCAGCGAGACCGACCGCATTTGCGTATTCCTGTCGTTGCACCTGCTGGACTTCGCCACCGACATCCTGATGATCGTCATGACGGCGGTGATCCTGGTGACCATCAACCCCTGGCTGGCGTTGGTCACGCTGGTGCCGCTGCCGTTCATCGTCTGGATGATCCACGCGGTGCGCGACCGGCTGCGTCATGGTTTTGAAAAGGTCGACCGCATCTGGTCGGAGATCACCAACGTGTTGGCCGACACGATCCCCGGCATTCGCGTGGTCAAGGCATTCGCGCAGGAAAAGCGTGAGGTGGCGCGGTTTCGCGAAGCCAATAACCGCAACCTGGAAGTCAATGACCGCGTGAACACCACCTGGTCGCTGTTCTCGCCCACGGTCACGCTGCTGACCGAAGTGGGTTTGCTGGTGGTGTGGATATTCGGTATCTGGCAGGTGTCGCAGAACCAGATTACGGTGGGGGTGCTGGCCGCTTTCCTGGCGTATATCGGGCGCTTCTATTTGCGCCTGGATTCGATGAGCCGCATCGTCTCGGTCACGCAGAAAGCGGCCGCCGGCGCCAAGCGCATCTTCGACGTGCTGGACCACGTGTCCAGCGTCCCTGAACCGCAAAAGCCCGCCACGCTGCCGCACATCAATGGCCGCATCGAATTGCGCGACGTGGGCTTTCGCTATGGCAACCGCCAGGTGATCCGTGGACTGAACCTGAGCATCGCGCCGGGCGAAATGATCGGCCTGGTGGGGCACAGCGGTTCGGGCAAAAGCACGCTGATCAACCTGATCTGCCGCTTCTACGATGTGTCCGAAGGCGCGGTGCTGGTGGATGGCATCGACATCCGTTCGGTGCGCGTGACGGACTATCGGCGCAACATCGGGCTGGTGCTGCAAGAGCCTTTCCTGTTCTTCGGCACCATTGCCGAGAACATCGCTTACGGCAAGCCCGACGCCACGCGCGACGAAATCGTGGCAGCGGCGCGCGCGGCCCACGCGCATGAATTCATCCTGCGCCTGCCGCATGGCTACGATTCGCTGGTGGGCGAGCGCGGTCAGGCCTTGTCGGGCGGCGAACGCCAGCGCATCTCGATCGCGCGCGCGCTGCTGATCGACCCGCGCATCCTCATCCTGGACGAAGCCACGTCGTCGGTGGACACCACCACCGAAAAAGAAATCCAGAAGGCGCTCGACAACCTGGTGCGGGGCCGCACCACCATCGCCATCGCGCACCGCTTGAGCACGCTGCGCAAGGCTGACCGGTTGGTCGTGCTGGACCGTGGCCAGATCGTGGAGCAGGGGCCGCACGAAGAATTGATGGCCCGCGAGGGCGCCTACTATCGCCTCTACCAGGCACAGGCGCGCCAGGCGGAAGCCGACGCGCAGGCGTCGGGCAGCGAAGACATGGCCGCCGTGGCCTGACGCGGAACCGGGATTATTCACTTCATGACCTTGCCTTCCTCGTTGCCTCTCTTTGACTTGCGCCGCAATGCCTTCGGGCGCCTGGAATTCATCTCCGCCGACGGCGAGACGCACGAAGGGGTCATCCCCGTGCGCGCGTTCCCGATCAGTGAAGCCGGCCGAGGCCTGTCGCTGGTGACCAGCGACGGCCATGAACTGCTGTGGATCGAACACCTGTCCGACGTGCCGGCGCCGCAGCGCGCCTTGATCGAGGAAGAGCTTGCGGGGCGCGAATTCATGCCCGAAATCCGCAAGCTGAGCAGCGTATCCACCTACGCCACGCCCAGCACCTGGAAGGTCGAAACGGACCGCGGCCCGACATCGTTCACGCTGCGCGGCGAGGAAGACATCCGCCGCCTGAGCCCGCAGACGCTGTTGATTGCCGACAGCCACGGCATCTTCTATCTGGTGCGCGACATCCTGTCCCTGGACAAGCACAGTCGCAAGCTGCTGGACCGCTTCCTGTAGGAGGCAGGCGCGGTGCGGGTACGCGCGCTACGCGTTGCCTTTGAACGGCGTATGGGATTCCAATTCGCCCAGGTAATCCGTGACGGCGGAAGTCTCTTCATCCAGGAAGTTCTGGATGGCTTCGGCAAAGCCCGGGTGCGCCACCCAATGCGCCGACCACGTCGGCGTGGGCAGCAAGCCGCGCGCCATCTTGTGTTCGCCCTGCGCGCCGCCTTCAAAGCGGTTGATGCCATGCGCGATGCAGTACGCGATGGATTGCATATAGCAGGTTTCGAAATGCAGTCCGGGCACGTATTCCGTCGCGCCCCAGTAGCGACCGTATAGCGCGTCGCCACCCGCCAGGTTCAAGGCCATCGCCACCGGTTCGCCTTCACGTTCGGCCAGCACCAGCACGAAGGCGTCGGGTTGTTCGCGGTGCGCGCGCTGGAAGAAATCGCGGTTCAGATACGGGGGGTTGCCATGTTGGAAGTACGTGCGGCAATAGCAGTCGTAAAAGAAGCCGAGTTCAGCGGGGCCGATCTCGGCGCCGCGCAGCCAGCGGAACGTCACGCCGGCGGCGGCGACTTTCTTGCGGTCCTGCCGGATTTTCTTGCGCTTGTCGTGGCTCATCATCGCCAGGAAGGCGTCGAAATCCGCATAGCCGGGGTTGGTCCAATGAAACTGCACGCTCTCGCGCACCATGAACCCCGCGTCGCGCAGCACGCGCATGTCGGCGTCCGACGGAAACAGCACGTGCAGCGACGACACCTTGATTTCCTCGGCGAAGGCCACCAGGCCACGCGCGAGCGTGGCGCGGTCTTCGTCGTTGGCCGCCAGCAGGCGCGGCCCGGTGACCGGCGTAAACGGAATGGCCGACAGCAGCTTGGGGTAATAGCGCATGCCGTGGCGCTGAAAGGCGTCAGCCCAGGCGTAGTCGAACACGTACTCGCCGCGCGAATGCGACTTCAGGTAAAGCGGCACGGCCGCCGCCAGCGCATCGTCGCGCCACAGGGCCAGGTAATGCGGCGCCCATCCCGAGGCCGGCGCGGCGCATTTCGTTTCGTGCAGCGCGCACAGGAACGCATGCCGTAGAAAGGGTTGATCACCGGCCAAGGCGTCCCAGGCGTGGGCGTCGATGCGGGACAGGTCGGTTTCAATGGTCAGGCGCAGGGAATCCATCCGTGAATGATAAAGTCATCGACAGCGCACGGGTTTGAAACCGTGGGCTTTTTCAGGGTTTACGGTGGCATGCGCCACCTGGGATTGAAATCACCATGGACAGCAACACAATGCCCGCAATGCCGCGCGGGCACGTCGACGACTGCTTGCGCGGACAGGCGCTGGCGGCGCTGGCCGCGCAGGAATGGCCTGAGAAAATGGCGGCCGTGCGCGGTATCGCGGATAGCGCGCTGCTGGACTGCCAGCGGGAATTCGCGGCGCCCGCCGGCTTGCCCGGCCGGCCGCAACGCCCGGAACTGGTTGCGCCGGCCCAGGTCAAGCACCGTTCCATGGCCACGGTCGAGGGCCGCGCGGCATTGCTGCACGCGCTTGCCCACATTGAGTTCAACGCGGTCAATCTGGCATTGGACGTTCTGTGGCGTTTTGCCGGCATGCCCGAAACCTTCTATCGGGACTGGCTGCGTGTTGCGCGCGAAGAGGCCTATCACTTCGACCTGCTGCGCCAGCGGCTGGTGGCCTTGGGACATGCCTACGGCGACTTCCCCGCGCACAACGGTTTGTGGGACATGGCCGAGCGCACCAGCGCGGACTTGCTGGCGCGCCTGGCGCTGGTGCCGCGTACGCTGGAGGCGCGCGGGCTGGATGCCTCGCCCATGATCCGCAACAAATTGGCCGGGGCGGGCGACGCGGAAAGCGCGGCCATCGTCGACATCATTCTGCGCGACGAGATCGGGCATGTCGCCATCGGCAACCAATGGTTCAAGCACCTGTGCGCGCAAGCGGGCAAGGAGCCCGTGGCGTGTTACGCCGAGCTGGCGCAACGCTATGGCGCGCCCCGGTTGCGCGGCCCGTTCAATCTTGAAGCGCGCCGCGCGGCGGGGTTCGACGACGCCGAATTGGCCGCGTTGCAAGCTGATCAGCCGGAAGTGAATAGCCGATGACACCCATCACCATTGATGCCCTGCTGACGGGCACGGTGCGCCCGCTGGGGGATTCCGGCCGCGATAGCGGCATCGACAAGCATCCCGTGGCCGAGCGCTTGTGGCTAGGCGCCGAAGGCCTGCGCGGCGACGAACAAGCCGACCGCCGCTTTCATGGCGGCCCGGAAAAGGCGCTGCACCATTACGCCCGTGACCACTATCCGGCGTGGCGCGCCGAGCTGGGCGCGCGTGCCGTGCTGGATGCCCCGGGTGCGTTCGGCGAGAACATTTCCACCACCGGGCTGACCGAGGCGGATGTCTGCGTGGGCGATGTCTTTTGTGTCGGCACGGCGCTGGTCCAGGTGTCGCAGGCACGCCAACCGTGCTGGAAGCTGGACCATCGATTCGGCCAGCGCGGCATGGCGGCGCGCGTGCAATCAAGCGGCATGACCGGCTGGTACTACCGGGTGCTGCAAGCGGGCTGGTTATGCGCGGGCGATGCGCTGGCCCTGCGTGAGCGGCCCCACCCGCAATGGCCGTTGTCCCGCGTGCAAGACATTCTGAACCGGCGCGTGCTGGATGCGGACGTGCTGCACGCCCTGGCCACGATGCCCGAGCTGTCGCCAAATTGGCGCGCGCTGTTCGAGAAGCGCGCGCAGGCGGGGCAGGTGGAAGATTGGACCCGACGACTGGAAGGCGACGCCGCGCTTTCAGCACCCAAGGAACGTTGAACATGAAGCATCCCCGCATGAAGTATTCAGGCATGAAGTTCCCCGGCATGAAACACCCGTATCGCGCTGGAAAGCAGCTCCTGTCCCTGGCGCTTTGCAGCGCCGCGCTGGCATGGCCGGCGGCGGCGCAGGCCGCGGACGCCTACGCCACCTGCCTGTCGCAGTTGCGCGGCCCGGCGCAGAAAGCGGGCGTGTCCGCGTCCACCTTCGAGACGCATACGGCCGGGCTGTCGCCCGATATGACGGTCATTGATCTGCTGGATGCGCAGCCCGAATTCAAGACGCCCATCTGGGACTACATGGCGGGTCTGGTGGACGACGAGCGGGTGGCGGACGGCCAGGCGGGCATGGCGCGCTGGCAAGCGGAGCTGGCGCGCGCCGCCTCGCGCTACAACGTCGACCCGGCCACCATCGCGGCGGTGTGGGGCGTGGAAAGCAATTTCGGCCGCACACTCGGTGGCCGGCCCTTGTTGACGTCCTTGTCCACGCTGTCGTGCTTTGGCCGGCGGCAAGCGTATTTCCGGGGCGAATTCTTCGCCACCTTGAAAATCATCCAGGACGAGCACATCGCACCGGAACGGCTGGTGGGTTCCTGGGCCGGCGCCTTTGGTCAAACGCAATTCATGCCGTCCACCTATCTGCGGCTGGCCGTTGATTTCGATGGCGACGGCCGCCGCGACCTGGTCGATAGCGTGCCTGACGCGCTGGCCTCCACCGCCAATTTCCTGAAGCGCGCGGGCTGGAATCCGCAATTGGCCTGGGGCTATGAGGTGCGTCTTCCCGCCGGACTGAACACGGCGGGGGCGGGGCGCAAGAACAAGCGTCCGATGTCGGCATGGGTCAAGCAGGGCGTGACGCGCGTGGACGGACAGGCCTTGCCCGGGGGCGAGACGCCCGCCGGCCTGTTGTTGCCGGCGGGCAGGAAGGGACCGGCGTTTTTGGTCACGCGCAATTTCGATGCGCTGTATTCCTATAACGCCGCGGAAAGCTATGCGCTGGCCATCGCCCATCTGTCTGACCGGCTGCGTGGCGGTGGGCCGCTGGTCCAACCCTGGCCGACGGACGACCCGGGCTTGTCCCGGGCGGAACGGCGCGAGTTGCAGCGCCTCTTGATCGCCAAAGGCTATGAGCTGGGTGAACCCGATGGCATGGTCGGCACCCGCACGCGCCAGGCCTTGCAGGCCGCGCAGCGCGAGCTGGGCATGCCCGCGGACGGGCGGGCGGGGCAGAAGGCGCTACAGGCGCTGCGGGCTTCAGCCTCGGCCCCTACCTCAGCCACACCGCGCTGACCGCCCCGGCCGCCAGATTTACAAGTTTTGCAAAGATCCGGCGCCAGGTAACCACCCTGACACGCGCGACGCCAGCCAGGGCCCTATACTGGTTTTCCCACTTTTCAGGAGCACGGCGATGAGCCTGTTGGATACCTTGGCCTCGATGGCCGGCGGCGGTCAGCAAGGAGGCTCGGCGTCGCTGCTGCCGGCGCTGATCGAGCAATTGAACAAATACCCGGGTGGCCTTAGTGGCCTGATCGCCAGCTTTCAGAAAGGCGGCTTGAGCGAAGTTGTGGCGTCTTGGGTAGGCCCGGGCCAGAACTTGCCCGTCAGCGCCGACCAGTTGGGTTCCGTGCTGGACCCCGGCGTCGTCAACGAGCTGTCCGCCAAGACCGGGCAGGACACCGATTCGGTGCTGGCTTCGCTGTCTTCGCTGCTGCCGCAATTGGTGGACAAGGCCACGCCGGAAGGCGAAGTGCAACCTGGCCAACAGTTCAACCCGACCGATCTGCTGGCGTCGCTGTCCGGCATGTTCGGCAACCGCGGCTAAGGGCGGCACGGGGCTTTCCCCTGACGTACCGTCTGCTTCCATCCTCCTCGCGCCGGCGCCTGCTTCAGGCGCTGGCGCTTGGCGCGTTGGCGCCCTTGGTCGCCTGCGCGCCGCCCCTGTCCTTGAACGCCACCTTCCTGCAATTGTGGCGCAGCCACCTGGACCTGAGCCCCGATGACTGGCGTGTGCGCTTGTCGGCCTATCGCCGTTTGGGATGTCGCGAGATCTTCCTGCAATGGGTGGGCCTGCAAGGTGGCCGGCCGGACGATTGGATGGCGTCCGACGCCGTCCTGCGCATGATCTTTGACGAGGCCGAGCACCAAGGCCTGGGCGTGCATGTGGGCCTGCCCTATGACCAGCGCTGGTGGGACGTGCTGGCCAAGTCGGATCAAGCGGCGCTGACTGCCTATCTGGACCAGACGCGGGCTCGCGGCGTGGCGTACATGCAGGCCGCATCCTGGCCCAAGCGCAGAGCCTTTCGCGGTTGGTATGTGCCTTACGAGCTGGAGCAATACAACTGGGCATCCGCCGAAAGGCAGGCGCTGTTGATGCCCTGGCTGGATGCCTACTCACGCACGGCGCAGGCCACCAGCCCGGGTGTGCCCTGCATATCGACCTACTATTCCCGCCTGCCTGGCGAGGGGTCATTGGCGAAGCTGTGGAGCGGCATCCTGGACCGAGTACGCATCCACCCGATGATCCAGGACGGCGTGGGCGTGGCCGGCTTGGCCAACTACCAATCGCTTGCCCCCTTGCATGACATGCTGCTGGCGCGGCGCGCCTCGTTCGACTTGATCCTGGAATTGTTCGAAGAGCTGCCTTCGGGCAGTACGGACAGCTCCACCTTCAAGGCGCGCTCGGCGGATTTCGATCGCGTCGAACAGCAATGGGAGGTGGCTCGCGGCTACGGCGCCAAGCGGGTGGTGGCGTTTGCGATAGACCCTTGGGTGATCGACAACACGCCCGAGGCGCGGGCACTGATGCAAGCCTGGTTGGCGGCGCGCGTTTGAGGCCTGCCGGGCAGGGCGGCAACGCCCGCGCGCGGTCAGTACGGATGTCAGTACGACAGGGTCAGGTTGATGAACAGGCCGCGCGCCCGGTCGGCTGAGCCTCCGCCGATGTTGAAGCGGTACTGCGTGGTCAGGTCCAGATAAGACCGTGGCGCGTTGTAGTGGTCTTCTCGGAACCAGTAACGCACGTTGACGCCAGGCCCGGCGCCCAGCGACCACGATGAGCCGTTGCCTAACTGGTCGACGCTGAACGACTCGCCCTGAAAATTGGCGGATGCTCGGTTTTTATTCCACAGCCAGTCCGCGCCCACCACCGCATAGGGAAAGAGCACCAGCCGGTCGCTGATGGCGTCCATGCGATAGCTGCGGCCCACGCGCAATTCACCAGCGCCGAACGCCTGGTCGCGCTTCATGCGGCCAGAGACCTTTTCGCTGTCTTCGCCCGTGACGTTGTCGCGCAACCAGAATTTCGCGGGCATGTCCTGCCAGGAATAGCCGGCCTGCAGATAGCCTTCCATGGTGAACCAGTCGGGCCGGTCGATGCGCAGCGTCGTGCCTTCGTACAGGCCGTAGGTGACGTAGGCCAGCCAGGCGCCGTTGTCGGCGGTGGTTTCGTAGTGCGGCGATTGGTTGGTCTGATTCAAGGCGCAGCGCAAGGCGGCGGGCGCGGGGGCAAAGGTGCCGCGGCGGGTGGCGGTGCCCAGGTTGAACTGGCGTTCGATGCCGAACGTCAGCCCCACGTCGGTGGATGGCGTGAAGCGCATGCCCAGGGATCCGATCGTGGTGGGAAAGCCGGCGATGCCTTTGTTGCGGGTTTCGGCGACATCGATGCTGCCCCCGCAAGGGTCGGCCACGGTCTGGCCCGTGGTGGTGCCGCCGTTGTCATAAAGCGTATTGGAAACGCGCCCATACAGTTCGAAGGTCTGCGTAGCGGAGTTCATGAAATCCGCGGGACGCCAGAAGATCTCGGCCGTGCTGAAGATGGCGTCGCCCGGCACAGTGATGGCCGCACCGCCCAAGCCCGACGATGCTGGCCGCGCGCCGCGATAGCCGGCGGAAACGTAGCCGCCCCATTCACGCGACAGTTCGCCGATGCCGCTGCGGGTGTCAAAGCGCTGTTGCGGCGTCAGGGCCAGCTTGCCGGCATCGGCTTCATCGATAGCCTGCTTCAAGTTGTCGACCGCACCGCGCTTGTCGCCCGCGCCGGCTCGCGCGTAGCCTTCGTCCAGTATTACGGTGGGTGGCGCTTTGCCGGTGGCGCGCGCGGCCTCGAAATCCCGCAGCGCAAGCGCGGGCTGCCTCATGCGTTGATACAGATAGCCCCGCTGCATCAGCAGCGTGGGGTCGTCAGGCTGGGCCTCCAGCGCTTTGCTCATGCGTTGATCTGCCTCGACCAATTCGGCACCCTTGCCGGCCGCCAGCGTGGTCGTCAACAGGCGTTGGTACTCCTGGTTTTCGGGTTCTTGCGCGACTGCCTGGCGGGCCTGGGCGATGGCTTCGGCATACTCTTCCCGCGCGTAGGCGGCGTAGGCCAGCGCGGCAGGGCCGCCATTGCCGGCGGTGTCGGACGGCAGCAATTGGCAAACAGTGCCGGCAGGCGTGTCGCGGCAGTCCTGCACCGGCGCGGGGTAGTTGCCTAGCGTCAAGGTGGCGGGCACGGCGGGGCGGGAGCGCGCGCGTTTTATCCGTGCATCGGCCGCGTTGTCCTGTTGGCCCAAGGGTTCCAGCAAGGCCAACGCGCGCGCATTCTCGCCGGCCGCCAACGCCGCGTCGGCGGCAAGCAGGCGGATGTTGCGGCGTTGGGCACCGTCTTGCAAACCTTGCTTGAGTGCGGCGTCAAAGTCCGCATTCGCCAAAGTAGTCTTGCCCTGGCGTTGGCGCAGATAGCCGCGCATGACAAGCGCCGTGGCGTTGCCGTTGTCTTGTGTGATGGCGTCGGTGGCGGCCGCTTCGGCAGCGGCCAATTGGTCGTCCAGCATCAGGGCGTTGATCAACAGCAAGCGGTGGCTGGCGGTGTCGGGCGCCAGGGCCACGGCTTGGCGCGCCAGCGGCACGGCGTCGTCCGGGCGGTTGGCGCTTAGCGCCTGGTACGCCGCGTCAGCCTGCTTGGCGGCCATGCGCGTATTCATCGTCTGGCGACGGGTGGCCAGCTCTTTCTTGTTGGGGGCGCCCAGCGCAATCGCCTTGTCGGCGGCGGCTTCGGCCTGTGCGTACTGGTTCTGGGCTTCCAGCGCGTCCAGCCACAGCATGGCCCAGGCGCCTTGCTTGGGATCCATGCGAAAGGCCTGTTCGGCGCCACGCGCGGCAGCGGCGTAGTCGCCGCGCTTGTAGTCGGCGTAGGCGCGGGTGGCGATGGGGTAAGCGCGGCTGTAGGCAGAGGCGGGTCGGGAGGCGGGCGGGGTCGGTGTCGCAGTGGGTTTTGCGGTGGATGTGGCGGTGGTGGGGGGTGTTGTGGTGGATGTGGTGGCGGGTGTGGTGATTGTGGCGGTCGGTGTCACCGGCGTGACGGCCGGGCTGGGCGCGGGGCGCAGGTTGGCGCGGGCCTGCCGCAATGCGGGCGTATCCACCCCTTCCTTGACGGCGTTGGTGGCGGCCTGTTCAGCCTCTTTCATCTTTCCCTGCTTTTGCAGCGCGTAGATCAGCAGCAGGTGCAGCCGTTCCACGTCGGGTCGCAACACGATGGCCGACTCTGCCTGCTGCGCGGCCAGCTCGTACTTGCCTGCGTCGAAATTCTTGTAGGCCTCTTCGGCGAAGCGGTACGCCGCGCCTTCCAGCGGGGCCTCGGTCTTCGCTGCCGTCTGTGCCGTGGCGGACGGGGCTGTCCACACGCAGGCCAGCGCGGCGGACAGGATGAGCGAGCGGGTCAGCGGGGTCATGTCGTCGCGGGTTTGTCGTTGGCGTGTGGCTGCGGCGCCACCTGGCCCGTTTGTTGGAAGTCGATGGCTTCGTTCAGCGTGCCCTCGTCCAGCCAGCCTTGTTCGGTCAGGATCTGGCCCAAGGGCTTTTTTTCGCGCGCCTGGATCTCAAGCGCGCGCGCCAGCGTGTCCTGGTCGATGGCCTGCCACGACAACAGCAGCTCGCCCAGCCGCTGGCGTTGTTGCGACAACTGGTCGGTGCTGGGGAAGTCGTGCATGGTCTTGTCCCAAGCCAGGCGCTTGCCGGTGATCAGATGCATGATGAACAGGCGCCAGGCACGCGCCGCCGCCATGGCGTTGATGAAGTTGCCCACGATCATGCGGGGTATGGACAGCACCGCGTGTTCCCACCCATACATGTGGCCCACGAAGTACGCGCGCTGCACCACGCGCAATAGCAGGGCGACGGCGTTGATCCACATCAGCGTCACCAGCCAGCCGCCGGGCCGGAAGTACGATGGGTAATACACCGTCCACCAACCAAATTTATCCGCCAGGAAAAACAGGAAGAAATTGGCCAGGAGCACGTAAGCAAGAATCGCGATGAATGACGTGACCAGGCCCTTGCGGTCCCGGAACAGCAGATACCGGTTGGCCAGCGACCCCGTCCAACCCACTTGCTGCCAGCCTTGCAGGCCGATGCCCAGCGTCCAGCGCGCCTTTTGCCGATAGGCGGTGCGAAAGGTGTTGGGAAAGTATTCGCGCACACCCAGCGGCATGCGGATGGTGGACACCTTTTCCCGCCCCAGGCCGAACCAGGCACGCCGGCGCGTCACGTATTCCACCTGGAACTTCCCGAAAATCTGCTTCATGCCGCGTTGCGCCAGCCGCGCGCCGATGTCGTAATCTTCGGTCAGTGTGTCGGTATTGAAAGGTTGGTTGTTGGTCTCCGCCGCCAGTTCTTCCAGCGCGCGGCGCGAAAAGCAGGTGCCCACGCCCGCCGACGGCACCATCTTCGAAAGGCTTTCGCGCACCACCAGGTCCTTGGTGTGCCACTCGGCGAACTCGTCCATGTAGGTGCCGGCAACCAGCTCGTGCCAGTGACGTTCCAGCGACGTGACAGGCAGTTGGATGAAGTCGATGCGCGGCAGCAGATAGTTGTAGTACTTCAGCTCGAGCGGGTGCAGCACGTCTTCGCTGTCGTGCAGGATGACGCCCGCAAACGGCTCGGGCTGCTTCGCGTTCTGTGCAAAGATCGCCTGCACGATCCAGTTCAGGCAGTCCGCCTTGCAGGTCGGCCCGTCATGCGGCACTTCCACGCGGATCAGTTGGCGGTATCGGCGTCGCATGCGCTCTACCTCGTCGATCGTGCGTTGGTCGTTCTGGTAGGTGCCGGCGAAGATCATGTAGTTCTTGTATTCCAGCGTCGACACCATGGTTTCAAGCATCGACGAGATCACGTCGTACTCCAGCCAGGCGGGCACCATGATCGCCAGCGGCTGTTCCGCTTTGGCGCGCAATTCCTCGGCGGACAAGGCCGTGTAGCGGCGCTTGACCGTCAGCGAACGCCGCAGCTCTCGCACCCAGAACCAGGCGTCGATGAACAGATCATCCAGGCTGGATAGCAGGATGATGACGCCGACGATGGCGGTCACCACTTCCAGCCCGCGGTAATAGTCCGCGATGAAGTAGGGCCAGTAAAGGGAAGACATGGGGAAGACCTGGCTGGCTTACTTGGTGTCCCTGGTCTTCCTGCGATTCACGCGCCGGGCTAGGATCAGGACCAGGATCAGGACCAGCAGCGCGATGCTGATGGCCGGCACGCTCCAGGAGACGTAGCGGCGCCATTCGAAGAACGCGCTTTCGCCCGCGCCCGGTGGATGGCTGGCATCGGGGTTGGCACTGTCTATCCAGGCGATCGGCCCCGTGGCGCCGATGACGGCGACGTTGCCGCGGTTCAGCACGAAGGGGGCGTCCAGCATGCCGGGGTGCTGGCCCAGCGTGTGCCACAGCAACCCGTCCTGGCCATTGCCGCGCACCACTTCCGCCGTGCTCAGGTTGTCCAGCCCCGAGATGTCGAGCCACGTCGCGGTCTTGCCGGCTACCGTCAACTGCTTGCGGTCCGTGACCTTGACCATGGGTTCGGCGCCATCCACCGCCACTTCCATCGCCAGGAAGGGGCGACCGGGCTGGACCGCCTGGCCCGCGGGCGCCACCGACAGTTCCGCGCGCGTCGGCGATACGCCGCTGGCCGAGGCAATGCCGATCACGCGCTTGATGTTGTCGGGTGCGTCGGCCAGATAGCTGTCGGGAATGATCAGTTGCGGGTTGCCCGCCATCAAGGGCAGCAGCCCGACAAAACTACCGTCCGGTTGCGCCTTGCCCGGCTTCACATAGCTGGTCGGCAGGACGTTGACGGGGTAGCCCTGCGGGATCTCATTGCAGTCCACCGAGACCGGCTGCCGCTGGAACGTGACGCGCACCGCATTGTTGACGCCCAGCGCGTAGCCGGGTACGCGCGCCCTGAGGCGTTCGGGCTTGCCGTCCGCGTCCATCTGCTTGGCCGTCAGCAGGATGCCATTCCAGAAGACGGAGGCCACCGGTCGTGTGGACGAGGCGCCGGGCGCGGCGGCCAGATCCATCACCAGCTCGTCGGGCATGAGGCCGCCTGACGAGACGGCCGCCAGCGGGAACGTGGTGGTCCAGTCGCCGCGCGATACGACATCGAAGCTGTCGGCGGATCCGCCCAACGACGTCAGGCGCAATGCCCCATC
Source organism: Achromobacter spanius (assembly GCF_029637605.1). Taxonomy (NCBI): domain Bacteria; kingdom Pseudomonadati; phylum Pseudomonadota; class Betaproteobacteria; order Burkholderiales; family Alcaligenaceae; genus Achromobacter; species Achromobacter spanius. Next base: position 6,115,603 of record NZ_CP121261.1, read on the forward strand.
AGCGCTTAGCGGCGGCGTGGCGGCCTTGACGTTGACCTGGCGGGTTACCAGGATGCGGCGCCATGCGCTGTCGAAGGCACCGGCGGCTTGCGCGCCCGCATCGGCGGCCACCGCGATCACGGCTTGCCGGCCCAGCGGCAGCAACCGGATGTCCTTGGCGGGCAGGTCGGCGCCGGCCAGCGGCATGCGCGCCTGGCGCCACGTCTTGAAAGCGTCGGCCGCGTCGCTGTCGGAGGCCAGTTGCGCCTGCAACGCATCCAGCGCTTCGTTGTAGCGGGCGCGAAATGCGGCATCCATAATCGCCACGTCAGCGCTGACGGCGGGGGCGCCCAGCACCAGCAAGGCGCCAAGTTCCGCCGGGCTGGCAAGCTTGTGCTTTTCCTTGCCTGCTATCGCGGCAAAGGCAGCCACCCGTTCCAGGCCCGCCGGCATTTGCAGGCCGCGCGTGTCAACCTCGTCGCCCACCGACGGGAACGCCCGGACCGCGACGCGCTTGCCCGTGCGTTCCAGCGCCACGCCAAGACGCCAGGCGCTATCGAAGGCCTGCTGGTCGAGCTTGGCGCTTGCCACCATCAGCACGGGCTTGCCGGGCAGGGTGCCCCAGGCGTCATCCAGATTCTTGAGGGCCGAGGCGTCGTAGCGGTAGCTCAACCGGGTTTGCGGCGAAATGGTCAGCGCGTTGGCGGTGGCGCGGTTGCTTTCGCAGTGGCGCAGCGCGATCTCCGACTGCCAGTCCACACCCAGACGCAGGAAGCCGGTCTGGCGGTTGCGCTGCTCGATCGTCAGATTGCGCGTCACCGACCCATCGCCGTCTGCAATCCGTTGAGCGGTTTGCGGTATGCCGTCCAGCCACAGCACCATGTTGGTCCGGCCCGGTTCACCCTTGGTGTATTTGGCATCGAAACCCAGGGTGGCGTCCAAGATGGGCACGCCGCGAGGCACGGGCAAAAAGAACTCGTGGTGCGCATCGCTGTTGGTCAGGACAACCGGCTCGGAAATGCCCAGGTCTTGCAGCGTGATGTTGCGCGTTACCCAGTCGTCGTTCTGCAAGCGTCGCAGCGCGTCGCCGGCCGGGCTGGCTGGGGCGGCCAAGGGAAGCAGTAGTCCCGCGGCCATCAGCGCGCGGCGTAGGGTTCGGGCAACAGGAAAGTGCAGGGCGGGGTGGTGCATGCGGACTCCGGGGCGGGAATGCGTCGCGGGATGCATCAGGCGGATGGGGTGATGGCGGTCCCGTAGGGATCAAATTCAGAGACGGCGCGGCCGCATAGCGCATCCACGATGCGCTGGCTGGCGCGGCCGTCGCCGTAAGGGTTGATGCGTCTTGAGAACGACGCATGCAGGTCGGCGTCGTCCAGCAGGCGATTCACGTCGGTCACAATGCGCCGGGCGTCCGTGCCGACCAGCGCCACGGTGCCGGCTTCAACCGCTTCGGGGCGCTCGGTCACGTCGCGCATGACAAGAACCGGCTTGCCCAGATACGGCGCCTCTTCCTGCACCCCACCTGAATCGGTAAGGATGAGGTGGGCGCGCTGCATGAACCAGACGAAATCCAGGTAATCCAGAGGATCAATCAGGTGCACATGCGACAGCCCGGCCAGGTCCGTCATCACCAGATTGCGCACCTGCGGATTCAAATGGACCGGGTAGACGATCTGCAAATCGTCCCGGCGCGCCAGTTCCGCCAGCGCGGCGCAGATATTCTTGAACCCGCCACCAAAGCTCTCGCGCCGATGGCCAGTCACCAGCAGCAGCCGCCGCGTGGGATCCAGCCAGCCGTAGCGGGCCTCCAACTGCCGTGCAAGCGGCCCCGTGGGATCCAGCTTGGCGCACGTCATCGCCAATGCGTCGATCACGGTATTGCCGGTGACGGTGATCCGCCCGGCCAAATTTTCACGCGACAGATTGCCGCGCGATTGCGCGGTGGGCGCGAACAGCCAGTCACCGATCGCGTCGACCACGCGCCGATTCATTTCTTCGGGGAAGGGCATCGCCAGATTGCCGGTACGCAAGCCGGCTTCGACGTGCCCGATCCGCACGCGCCGGTGAAACGATGCCAATGCGCAAGCCGAAGCGGTGCTGGTATCGCCATGCACCAGTACGCAGTCGGGCTGTTCGGCTTCCAGAACATGGTCCACGCGGGCAATAAGTCGCGAGTACAGGCCATTCAGGGTCTGGTTCGGCACCATGATGTCCAGATCATGCTGGGCGTGCAGCCCAAACAGTGTCAGCACCTGATCCAGCATCTCGCGATGTTGCCCGGTCACGCACACCACGCTCTGAATCGCCGGCTCTTGGGACAGGGCGGTGACAAGCGGCGCCATCTTGATCGCTTCGGGACGGGTCCCAAAGATGGATAGGACTTTCATCACAAGAATGACCTCACAGACGTGGTGGCATTTTCTTGCGTTGATTATGTATTGAGATTATTCGTAATATGTGACGGATTATTTCCACCCCGGTGAACCTTGGGGATATACCCCCATTTGTTACTTCCGGTATCCCGTATGTGTTGTGAACAGGCAAAAAAATGGCCAACTCCGAAGAGTTGGCCATTTGCTAAGCACTGTGCAATAAAGCGGAATTTGGTGGAGCCGGGGGAATTGAACCCCCGTCCGCAAGCCCTCTGCAATCAGTTCTACATGCGTAGTCGATTTATTTAGTTTTAACTTTGGACTTAGCCAACCGACAGGCCGGACCAAAGCGATTCACGTAATTTAAATCTGAGCCGTGTGACCCCAGCGCAGACCGATTCCTTGTGAATGTCGCTGCTGCGGTTCGAGGGTTACCCCCCCTAGGAAGTTGCCTTCCTCCGCCTGACCCAAGGACAGATCAGTGCAGCGGCTCACCGCTTAAGCGGCGAGAGCGAAACGCTCGTCGTTGGCGTTTGTAGTGTTTCCAGTGGTTTAACGAGCGAACTGGTGCTCGGCATGCCCTGAGTTGTTTCGCGACCCACGTCGAATCCGGATCGGCCCCAAGAACTTTCTATTGTACTGGTAAATGCCATAGCCTGCTGTACTGTCCACCGGCCGTTGCCCAGGCGTGGCGCGGTGGACACAAGCGGGGTTCAGGCGGCGTTCGCGCAGGCGGTTTTGGTCGACGGCTGCGTGCGCGACGCGACCATCAGCGCCAGCGCCAGGGCGACTGAAACCGCCACGATCAGGGCAGCGGCCCAACCCAGCGAGGCCAACCCGTATTGGTCAATGACATGGCCGCCCACCACGGCGCCCAGGCCAATGCCGATGTTGGCGCCCGATATATTCAGCGACGCCGCAAAGGCGGGCGCCTCGGGGGCGGCCTTCATCAAGCGCACGTGGCAAACAATGAATAGCGCCGCCTGCGCGATGCCCCACAGGCCCAGCGCCACGGCAAGCAGGCCATGCGATTGCATCACCGGCGCCACAAACACCAGCCCGGCCGCCATCAACGACGAAAACAGCGCGGTGGCACCCAAGGGGCTACGGTCCACCATGCGACCGCCCAGCGTGTTGCCGATCAAGCCCACCCCCCCGAACGCCATCATCGTCCAGCCGACGATCTGCCCGTCGAAACCCGCCAACCGCTCCAGCATGTCCGCCAGATAGGTGTAGGCCGTGAACATGCCGGTAAACACCAGCAGCGACAGCACCACGTGGCCCAGCACGATGGGATTGCGCAGGATGCGCAGTTGCGTAACCAATTTCACGCTGTCAGCGCGGATTCGTGTGCTGGGAAAGGCCAGCAACAGCAGCAGTGCCTTGGCGAACGCAACGGCCGACAGCACCCAGAACGCCGCTCGCCAGCCAAATGCGTCCGAGATCAACACCCCGATCGGGATGCCAAACACGGTGGCCGCCACGATGCCGAAAGCGACCATTGAAATCGCCCGGCCAGCACGCGCGGGTCCTACCAATTCGACGGCGGTAGCGCTGGCCAGTGACCAGAACACGGGCAAGGCCAACGCGGGCACAAAGCGGGCCACCGCCATGACCCAGATGTTCGGCGCCATGGCGGCAACCGTGTTTGAAACGCCGAACAACACCAGCACGCCGATGAACAGGCGCTTGCGTTCGACATTGGCCATCAAGGCGGTCAGCAAGGGGCCGGTTGCCGCCACCGTGAAGGCGAACAGCGAAACGAGCAGGCCAGCCTGGGACACGGTGACCTGCAGGTCGCGAGCCAAGGCGGGCAACAAGCCGACGATAAGGAATTCAGTGGTCAGAATCGTAAAACCGGCGGCAGAAAGTAGCAGGATGGGCAAAAGCATAGGCATTCCATTGGCGCGATGCCGAATGGCGTCGCGCGGGGGCGTTGTCAGCGAAAAGGTCGTCGATGCGCGCAAGCGTTGGCCGCGCACGGTGCACGAGGGTGTTTAACCGTCGGCGTGGAGGGGAGGGGTTGCGGAGGCAGGCTCCGCAGCGTCGGCGTCTGCCGGACCAGCAATCGGGTAGCACCCGACTGCCTTGCATGGGTCACACTTTAAGGGACTTGGAAATCCGGATAAAGCGTGCAATTCCGGAAAGATTGTTCGTCGAGTGCAACTAATAAAGGCAACTACCTGGCGCAACTACGAGGCGTCACTCATTGGCGCCAGGCATCGGCACGAGGCATTGGCACGAGGCATTGGCACGAGGCATCGGCACAACGAATTAGCGCGACGAATTGCAAGACGGCCGGCGGACCGTTGCGGTCCGCCAAGCCCGGCACCTTAGCGCAGGTCGATGGGCAGCAACGGTTGGATGGCCGCCCACAGTTCCTCGGGCGTATTGGCGCAGGTTTCCGCTTCCCAACTGATGATGTTGTCGTCTTCGCCCACGTAGCCGTAGGCCGCCGCGACGGCGGGCATGCCGGCGGCATGTGCAGCCTGAATGTCGCGCAGGTCGTCGCCCACGTAAACGCAACGATCGGTGGAAAAACCGGCTTCGCGCGCGGCATGCTGCAACGGCAGCGGATGCGGCTTGGCATGGGCGGTGGTGTCACCGCAGACAAGCACGGCGCTGTCGCGGGTCAGGTCCAGGAATTCAACGATGGGCAGCGTCAGATAAGTGACCTTATTGGTGACGATGCCCCACGACATGCCTCGGTTGCGGATATCCGCCAGCAATTCCTCGATGCCGGGGAACAGTTTGCTGTGCACGGTGGAATTGGCTGCGTAGTCTTCCAGGAACTGCAAGCGCGTTGGCTCATAGTCCGGGTCGCCCGGCGCCAAATCCAGGGCCACCCGAAGCAGGCCGCGCGCGCCTTGCGACGCCACCGGGCGCAGGGCTTCGAAAGGCATGGGTTCCAGGCCGCGGCGGATGCGCTGCTGATTGGCGGCGGCGGCCAGATCGGGGGCGGTGTCGGCCAGGGTGCCGTCGAAATCAAACAGAATCAGGGCGCTCATTTGCGGGTAGCCATCAGGTAGTTGACCGAGGTGTCGGATGACAGCGAGTAAATCTGGGTAATCGGGTTGTATTCCATGCCGCGCATGCTCACGGGTTCCAGGCTGGCGGCGCGCGCCGCGGCGGACAGTTCGCTGGGCTTGATGAACTGGTCATAGCTGTGGGTGCCGCGCGGCAGCAGCCGCAGGACGTATTCCGCGCCGATGATGGCAAACAGGAAGGCCTTGGCGTTGCGGTTCAGTGTCGAAAAGAACACCCAGCCGCCCGGCTTCACCAGCGTGGAGCAGGCGCGCACGATGGACGCCGGGTCGGGCACGTGTTCCAGCATTTCCATGCAAGTGACCACGTCGTATTGGCCGGGTTGCTCGGCCGCCAGCTCTTCCACGGGCACTTTTCGGTATTCCACCTTCACGCCCGACTCCAGGCCATGCAGGCGCGCCACCTTGAGCGATTTGTCCGCCAGGTCGATGCCGGTCACTTCCGCGCCGCCACGCGCCATCGCTTCGGAAAGGATGCCGCCGCCGCAGCCCACATCCAGCACTTTTTTGCCAACAAGGCTGCCCGCGCATTCCTGAATCCATTCCAACCGCAGCGGATTGATGGCGTGCAGCGGCTTGAACTCGCTTTCGGGATCCCACCAACGGCTGGCCAAGGCGCTGAACTTGTCGAGTTCAGCCTGATCAGCATTGACGGCAGGGCGGTCGGAGTCGTGAATTTGCGTGGTCATGGGAAGGTCCAGCGAAAGGCGACGCTATATATATAGAGGGGGCCCGCCGTGCGCCGGCGGGCAGGCCGCGCGCCGGCGCACCAGAGTGGTGCGCGGCGGACGAAAAAAGGGCCTCGCTATGCGAGGCCCCCTTATTGTAGCTAGTCCGGCAATTACTTGCGGCTACCCACGATTTCGATTTCAACGCGACGGTTTTGGGCACGGCCCTCTTTCGTCTTGTTGGAAGCGATCGGGTTCGACTCGCCCTTGCCTTCCGTGTAGATACGGTTGGGGTCGATACCCTTGCTGACCAGGTAGGTCTTGACCGAAGCGGCGCGGCGCTCGGACAGCTTCTGGTTGTAGGCTTCAGTACCGATCGAGTCGGTGTGGCCAACAGCAATGATGGTTTCCAGCTCGATACCGCGAGCTTGCTGGGCGACTTGATCCAGCAGCTGACGACCTTCGGGCTTCAGGGTCGACTTGTCGAAGTCGAAGAACGTGTCAGCGTTGAACACGACCTTTGCCGCCATCGGGGCCGGCTTCGCCTTCTGTTGTGCAACCGGGACACCGTCGCAACCGGGGATACCGGTGGCAGGGGTCCAGAAAGCATCGCGCCAGCACAGTTCGTTCGTACCGTTTTTCCAAACGTCACCGAACGGGTTGCGCCAGTTGTCCACGGTTTGCGCGGAAGCTACACCAGAGGCCGTGACGGCGGCGAAGGCGAGCGCCAGAGCGAATTTGGAGGGTTTGTTCATGTTTCTCCTCGTTGAGCTTGAAGCTGGATAAGTGACTCGCAGCGAACCCCCGCCGCATATCAGGAAAACGGGGCCAGTATAGCAACGCCAAGAGCTGGTTCAAAGTATTAGCTACTGGGTTTCCTGCGTGCTGGAAACAATCTTAAGGCATTTGGGGGCCTTTGGCTTCCCTGGAGAGCCGCATTAATGCTGGATACGACGTTTTCGGCGCTCGTTCGGTTTTCCATGTTGGTTTTTGACAACAGGGCCGAAGGGCACCATTGGGCGGCCAAACAGGCGGCCTGATCGATGGGCCAGTCGAGCGCCTGGCGGGTTCCTGCGGCAACCCCGTCAAACGGGAACGGAATCGAATGATAGAATTTCCTGTTTACCCGGCCCGGGTTCCTCCTTACACGATTCTGTCGTTATATATATGGATTCCTTTGCCAAGGAGACGCTTCCGGTTTCGCTGGAAGAAGAGATGCGCCGCAGTTACCTCGATTACGCGATGAGCGTGATCGTTGGGCGGGCGCTACCGGATGTGCGGGACGGGCTCAAACCCGTCCACCGGCGCGTGCTCTACGCGATGCATGAGCTGAACAACGACTGGAACCGCGCTTACAAGAAGTCAGCGCGTATCGTCGGGGACGTTATCGGTAAGTACCACCCCCACGGTGACCAGTCGGTTTATGACACCATCGTCCGCATGGCGCAGGATTTCTCCATGCGCTACATGCTTGTGGACGGCCAGGGCAACTTCGGCTCCATCGACGGCGACAATGCCGCGGCGATGCGTTACACCGAAATCCGCCTGGCGAAGATCGCCCACGAGTTGCTGGCCGACATCGACCAGGAAACGGTGGACTTCGGCCCCAACTACGACGGCAGCGAACAAGAACCGCTGCTGTTGCCGTCGCGCCTGCCCAACCTGCTGGTCAACGGCAGCTCGGGTATTGCCGTGGGCATGGCCACCAACATTCCGCCGCACAACCTCCAGGAAGTCGTCGACGGCTGCCTGTACTGCCTGCGCAATCCGGCCTGCACGGTCGATGAACTCATCGAGATCATCCCGGCGCCGGACTTCCCCACGGGCGGCATCATCTATGGCATGTCCGGCGTGCGCGAAGGCTATCGCACGGGGCGCGGTCGCGTCATCATGCGCGCCAAGACGCACTTCGAAGACATGGAAAAGGGCAACCGCCAAGCCATCGTCATCGACGCGATCCCCTACCAGGTCAATAAGAAGACGCTGCAGGAACGCATTGCCGAGCTCGTCAACGATAAGAAGATCGAAGGTATCTCCGATATTCGCGACGAGTCCGACAAGGACGGCATGCGCCTGGTCATCGAGCTCAAGCGCGGCGAGGTGCCCGAGGTTGTGCTCAACAACCTGTACAAGAACACGCAGTTGCAAGACACCTTCGGGATGAACCTGGTGGCGTTGGTCGATGGCCAGCCCCGCCTGCTCAACCTGAAGCAGATGATCGATTACTTCCTGCAGCATCGCCGCGAAGTGGTCACGCGCCGCACGGTGTTCCAACTGCGCAAGGCCCGCGAACGCGGCCACGTGCTGGAAGGCCTGGCGGTTGCGCTGGCGAACATCGACGATTTCATCACCATCATCAAGGCCGCTCCGACGCCTCCCGTCGCGCGCCAGGAATTGATGGCGAAGTCTTGGGATTCGTCGCTGGTGCGCGAGATGCTTTCGCGCGCCGACGGCGACACGCCGGGAGGCCGCGCGGCTTTCCGTCCGGACGACCTGGGTACCGAGTTCGGCCTGCAGGGCGACGGCATGTACCGCTTGAGCGATACGCAGGCTCAGGAAATCCTGAACATGCGCCTGCAACGCCTGACCGGGCTTGAGCAGGACAAGATCGTCGGCGAATACAAGGACATCATGTCCACCATCGCCGACCTGCTCGACATCCTGGCCCGCCCCGAGCGCATCACGACCATCATCAGTGACGAGCTCCAAGCCATCAAGGCAGAGTTCTCGACGAACACCAAGGACTCGCGCCGCGCGGAAATCGAACTGAACGCGACCGAACTCGACACTGAAGACCTGATCACGCCGACCGACATGGTCGTGACCCTGTCGCACGGTGGCTACATCAAGAGCCAGCCGTTGTCCGAATACCGCTCGCAAAAGCGCGGTGGTCGCGGCAAGCAGGCCACGGCGATGAAGGAAAACGACTGGATCGACCAGTTGTTCATCGCCAATACGCACGACTACCTGCTGTGCTTCTCGAACCGCGGCCGCGTGTACTGGCTGAAGGTCTGGGAAGTGCCGCAGGGCACGCGCAACTCGCGCGGCAAGCCCATCGTCAACATGTTCCCGCTGGCTGACGGCGAGAAGATCACCGTGGTGCTGCCGGTCAAGGAATTCAGCGAAGACCACTACGTCTTCATGGCAACCTCGCGCGGCACGGTCAAGAAGACCCCGCTGTCCGATTTCTCCAACCCGCGCAAGGCCGGCATCATCGCCGTCGACCTTGACGATGGTGATTACCTGATCGGCGCCGACCTTACCGACGGCAAGCACGATGTCATGCTGTTCTCGGATTCGGGCAAGGCGGTGCGCTTTGACGAAAACGATGTGCGTCCCATGGGCCGAAACGCCCGTGGCGTGCGCGGCATGATGCTGGAAGAAACGCAGACCGTCATTGCATTGCTGGTTGCCGGGGACGAAACGCAGACCGTGCTGACCGCCACCGAAAACGGTTACGGCAAGCGCACGCCCATCGGCGAATACACGCGCCATGGCCGTGGCACGAAGGGCATGATCGCCATCCAGACCACCTCGCGTAACGGCAAGGTCGTGGGCGCGGTGCTGGTCAACCCGACCGACGAAATCATGCTGATCACCACCGGTGGCGTCCTGGTGCGTACCCGCGTCGCGGAAATCCGCGAAATGGGCCGCGCGACCCAAGGCGTCACGCTGATCAACGTGGATGACGGCAGCACGCTGTCTGGCGTGCGTCGTGTTGTGGAAAGCGATGCGGACGACGACGGTGAACTGGACGAAGACGTCCAGGCCGAAGGCGGCGCGACGGAAGGCGGCGACGACAGCAACGGCGCAGCGGACTCGACGGATTCGACGGAACCTACGGAGCAATAATGGCCCGCCCCTGGAACTTCTCGGCAGGCCCCTCGGCCTTGCCCGAGGTGGTATTGCAGCAAGCAGCAGCTGAGATGCTGGATTGGCATGGCAGTGGCATGTCGGTGATGGAAATGTCTCATCGCGGCAAGCACTTCGTGCAAATCTGCGACGAAGCGGAATCCGACCTGCGCGATCTTCTGGGCTTGCCCGCCGATTACGCGGTCATGTTCATGCAAGGCGGCGGTTCCGGGGAAAACGCCATCGTTCCCATGAATCTCATGGGGCGCCGCGGCACACCGGCCGCGGACTTCGTCGTGACGGGCCATTGGTCCAAGCGGTCGTACAAGGAAGCTGGCCGCTACGGCAGCACCCATGTGGCGGCAAGTAGCGAACAAGCCATCCAGCTGGATGGCCGCGAGCAGGCTCCGCTGACCTGGGTGCCGCCGGTCGATACCTGGAACGTGCGCAAGGAATCGGCCTACCTGCACCTGTGCAGCAACGAAACCATAGGCGGCGTCGAGTTCATGGACTGGCCCGACACCGCTGCGCTGGGTGCGCCGGACGTGCCGCTGGTGGTCGATGCATCGTCGCATTTCCTGTCGCGTCCGATGGACGTGACGCGCTGCGGCATGATGTATGCTGGCGCGCAGAAAAACGCGGGCCCGGCAGGCGTGACCATGGTCATCGCCCGCCGCGACCTGATCGGCCACGCCCTGCCGATCTGCCCGTCGGCGTTCGATTACGCCAACGTGGCCGCCGAACATTCGCGTTACAACACGCCCCCCACTTTCGCGATCTATGTCGCGGGCCTGGTGTTCAAGTGGGTCAAGGCCAACGGTGGCGTGGCGGGCATGGAAGCCGCCAACAAGGCCAAGGCCGACTTGCTGTACGGCTACCTGGACAGCAGTAATTTCTATCGCAATCCCATTCATGCGCCCGTGCGTTCGCGCATGAACGTGCCGTTTGTGCTGCGCGACGAATCGCTGAACGACGCCTTTCTGCAAGGCGCCGATGCGGCGGGTCTGACCCAGTTGAAAGGGCACAAGAGCGTGGGCGGCATGCGCGCGTCCATTTACAACGCCGTGCCCCTTGCCGGGGTGTCGGCGCTGGTCGAGTACCTGAAGGAATTCGAGCGCCGCTATGGATGACGATCTGCAGCGCAAGCTGCGCCCCTTGCGCGAACGCATTGATGCGTTGGATGCGCAAATCCTCGAACTCTTGTCGCAGCGCGCCAGTGCCGCCCTGGAAGTGGGCGAGGCCAAGCATGCCGCGCAGGCCGATGGCCCGGTGCTGCGCCCCGAGCGCGAAGCCGAGGTCATTCGCCGTTTGCAGCAGATCAACCCCGGCCCCTTCCCGAATGCGGGCGTGGCGTCGGTCTGGACCGAGATCATCTCGGCCTGCCGGGGGTTGGAGCGCGGCATGACTGTTGCTTATCTTGGCCCGCAAGGCTCGTTTTCCGAGCAGGCGGCGCTGGAGCATTTCGGCCATGCCGTGCAGAAACTACCGTGCGTATCGTTCGACGAAGTGTTTCGCGCGGTCGAGGCCGGCCAGGCGGATGTGGGGATGGTCCCGGTGGAAAATTCCACCGAAGGCGCGGTCAACCGCAGCCTGGATCTGTTGTTGAACACGCCGCTGACGATTCTGGGCGAGCGTTCGCTGGTGATCCGCCATTGCCTGATGTCGCAATCGGGCGGCATGGACGGCATCAAGACCATCTCGGCGCATCCGCAGGCGCTGGCTCAGTGCCAGGGCTGGCTGACGCGCAACTATCCTGATGTGGACCGCGTCGCGGCGTCCAGCAATTCCGAAGCGGCGCGCGCCGCGGCGGGCGACCCGACCATTGCCGCAATCGCCGGCGAAGTGGCCGCACCCGCCTGGAATCTTGAGGTGATTGCGTCCGGCATCCAGGACGATCCGCACAATCGCACCCGCTTCCTGGCCATCGGCAACATCCAGCCGCTGGTCAGCGGCAAGGACAAGACCAGCCTGATCCTGGCCGTGCCGAACCGCGCGGGCGCCGTGTACGAAATGTTGGCGCCGCTGGCGGCCAATGGCGTGTCGATGACGCGCTTCGAGTCGCGCCCCGCACGCACCGGCCAGTGGGAATATTATTTCTACGTAGACGTTCTGGGTCACCGCAATGATCCGAATGTTGAGCGCGCCCTTGCCACGTTGCAGGCGCAGGTTGCCTACCTGAAGGTGCTGGGTTCCTACCCGGCACCGTGAGTCCACACCATGACCACCGCATCCAAGCCCCTCGTTGCCCCCGCGCACGTCAGCGCCATCGCGCCGTATCAGGCGGGCAAGCCCATTGAAGAACTGGCCCGTGAATTCGGGCTGGACCCGGCCGGCATCGTCAAGCTGGCCTCCAACGAAAACCCGCTGGGCATGCCCAAGTCGGCGCGCGCGGCCATGCTGGCCGCGGCCGAGTCCCTGGCCCGTTATCCGGACCCCAATGGCTTTGATCTGAAGGCAGCACTGGCCGAACGTTACGGCGTGCCGATGAACTGGATCACGCTGGGCAACGGCTCGAACGACATCCTGGAAATCGCGGCGCTCGCCTTGCTGGAGCCGGGCTCGTCGGCGGTATACGCGCAGCATTCGTTCGCGGTCTACCGCCTGGCCACGCAAGCGCGTGGCGCGCGTCACATCGTGGTGCCGGCCAAAGATTACGGCCATGATCTGGATGCGATGTTCGACGCCATTGCCGACGACACGCGCCTGCTTTTCATTGCCAACCCCAACAATCCCACCGGCACCTTTGTGTCGGGCGACAAGGTCACCGCGTTCCTGGAGCGTGTGCATGCTGCCCACGGCGATCGCGTCACCGTCGTGCTGGACGAGGCCTACAACGAATACCTGGATCCGGAACACCGCTTCGACAGCACCGCGCTGGCGCGTCGTTTCCCGAACCTGATCATCTCGCGCACGTTCTCCAAGGCTTACGGGCTGGCGGGGCTGCGCGTGGGCTTCTCGGTGTCGCAGCCGCCGCTGACCGACTTGCTGAACCGAGTGCGTCAGCCCTTCAACGTCAACACGCTGGCGCAAGCCGCCGCGATTGCCGCGTTGGGCGATACCGCCTATTTGGAAGAGGCCTATGCCTCGAACAAGTCGGGCAAGGCGCAACTGTGCGCCGCGTTTGACCGCCTTGCGCTTCGCTACGTGCCTAGCTATGGCAATTTTGTGCTGGTGCATGTGGGTGATGCGCCCCGCATCAATCTGGAATTGCTCAAGCGCGGCGTGATCGTGCGCCCCGTTGCGGGTGACGGTTTGCCGGAATGGTTGCGCGTGTCGATCGGCCTACCCGAAGAGAACGCCCGCTTTATTGATGCCCTGACCGACATTCTGGCCACATGAACGACGCGTTACCTTCTACCGATCAGGGGGCCGCTGGCCCCCTGATTCCTGTATTGGCCGTGGTGGGCGTTGGCCTCATCGGCGGGTCGTTCGCCGCGGCATTGCGTCGGGCGGGTCAGGTCGGTCGGGTTCTGGGTGTCGGGCGCAGCGCATCGTCGCTGGAGCGGGCGGTCGAACTGGGCCTGATCGACGAAGCCGTCAGCGCGGAAGACGCGGCGGCGCGGGCAGATCTTGTCCTGCTGTCCACGCCGGTTGGTGGCTTGAAAAACGTGTTGTCACGGATGCTGCCGCATCTGGGCGCGGCCACGGTAGTGACTGACGCGGGCAGCACCAAGGCCGAAGTCGTCGACGCTGCGCGTGAAGCCCTGGGCGAGCGGGTCGGGTGCTTCGTGCCCGGTCACCCGATCGCCGGCGCCGAGCGCACGGGCCCCGAGGCCGCTGATGCCAAGCTCTACGCCGGCCGCACGGTCATCCTGACGCCGCTTGCCGAAAACAGCGCCGCGTCCATCAGCCTGGTGCGCCAGGCATGGCAGGCCTGCGGTTCAAGCGTGATCGATATGGATGCTGCCGCGCATGACCGAGTGCTGGCGTCGGTCAGCCATCTACCGCACTTGCTGGCGTCGGTGTACATGGAGCAGGTGGCCACGGCAGCTGACGCCCGCACCCGGCTTGACCTCGCGGGTAGCGGTTTTCGTGATTTCACGCGCATCGCGGCAGGTTCGCCGGAGATGTGGCGCGATATCTTCCTATCCAATCGCGATGCGATGCTGGCCGAGCTTGCTGACGTGCGCGCCGTGTTGGATCGCGCCGAACGTGCCATTGCCGATGGCGACGACGCGGCGTTGCTGGCATTGTTGGATACGGCGGCCCAAGCGCGCCGTAACTGGCAAAAGGAGTAGCTGAAATGGGCGCTTTGCCTTATCTGGACCTTCCGCGCGTGCGGCAAGCGCGGGGCGTGCTGGCCTTGCCGGGTTCCAAGAGCATTTCCAATCGCGTGCTGCTGTTGTCGGCGATTGCCGAGGGCAGCACCACCATTACCGGGCTGCTGGATTCCGACGATACGCGCGTCATGCTGGGCGCCTTGCGCCAATTGGGCGTGCAGGTGTCCGACTTGGATGCCGGCAGCGTCACCGTGCAGGGCGTGCGGCGCTTTCCGGTGGAAAGCGCTGACCTTTTCATGGGCAACGCCGGCACGGCGATACGTCCGCTGACTGCCGCGCTGGCGCTCATGGGTGGCGACTACCGCCTGTCGGGCGTGCCGCGCATGCACGAACGGCCCATCGGCGATCTGGCGGACGCTTTGAATGCCTTGGGCGCCAGTATTGATTACCTGGGTCAGCCGGGTTATCCGCCGCTGCACATTGGCCAGGGCCAGATCTCGGATGATGCGGTGGCACGCGTGCAGGGTTCGGTGTCGAGCCAGTTCTTGACCGCCTTGCTGCTGGCGGCGCCCTTGCAAGCAGGCCGTAGCGGTAAGCCGGTAACGATTGAAGTGGTCGGCGAGCTGATCTCCAAACCCTACATCGAGATCACGCTGAACCTGATGGCACGCTTTGGCGTGCAGGTGCGGCGCGACGGCTGGACCCGCTTTGTGGTCGACGGCGGTGCAGGCTATCGCAGCCCAGGGCAGATCGCGGTGGAAGGCGATGCCTCCACTGCGTCTTACTTCTTGGCACTTGGCGCGATCGGCGGCGGCCCATTGCGGGTAACGGGCGTGGGCGCCGACAGCATTCAGGGCGACGTGGCGTTCGCCGATACGCTGGCGCAAATGGGTGCAAATGTTGCGTACGGACCCGACTGGATCGAGGTTTCCGGCGTGCTTGTGGCCGACGGTGCGCGTTTGAAAGCCTTCGACACGGATTTCAATCTGATCCCGGACGCGGCCATGACCGCCGCCGCGCTGGCGCTATATGCTGATGGCCCGTGCCTGCTGCGCAACATTGGTAGCTGGCGCGTGAAGGAAACCGACCGCATTCACGCCATGCAGACCGAGCTTGAAAAGCTTGGCGCCCATGTGGAGTCGGGGCCGGATTGGCTACGTGTCATTCCGCCCGCCCAGGATGCCTGGCGCGATGCGCAGATCGGCACCTGGGATGACCATCGCATGGCAATGTGCTTTTCGTTGGCGGCGTTTGGGCCGGCGGCCGTCCGGATCATGGATCCCGGCTGCGTCAGCAAGACGTTCCCGGGTTATTTTGATGTTTACGCAAGCCTGGTCTCGGCCTAGCGCACTTTCCACATGACTTTGATTTCATCGACTGATTCCCCCGCCGCCGTCATCACCATCGATGGCCCCACCGCGTCCGGCAAGGGCACGGTGGCGCATCGCGTCGCCAAGGCACTGGGCTGGGCGGTTCTGGATAGTGGCGCGCTGTACCGCCTGACCGCCTTGGCCGCGCTCAAGCAAGGTGTGCCTGCCGACGACGAAGCCGGCGTGGCGCGTGTGGCGGAAACCCTGGATGTTCAGTTCGACGGCCCGCACGTCTATCTGGCGGGGGTGGATGTCGGGCATGACATCCGTCACGAGGAGGTGGGTAATTTTGCTTCCCGCGTGGCGGCGTTCCCCGGCGTGCGCCGTGCTTTGCTAGAGCGCCAGCGTGCCTTCCGACTGCCCCCAGGGCTAGTTGCGGACGGCCGAGATATGGGCACGGTGGTCTTTCCCGATGCGTCCCTGAAGGTGTTCCTGGTTGCCGACGTGGTGGCCCGGGCGGAGAGGCGGCGTAAGCAGTTGATCGAAAAGGGAATTTCTGCTAATCTAGACGACCTTCTGCGAGACATGCGCGAGCGAGACGCCCGCGATACCGAACGCGCTACGGCGCCGCTGGCTCCCGCAGCAGACGCACACGTACTGGATTCGTCTAATTTGACGATTGCTGAAACGGTGCAGGCAATACTGGATTTTTGGCAGCAAGAGCAAGGCAAGGGTGGGTTGTTAAGCCCGGAGGGCTGAAACCCGCTCTGGCATTGGTAGGTTTTAGCCAATGCAGCCACGCCAAAACATCCAGGCCAAGATTTTTTACTTGATTAGGCCCTGTCCTAGCCAGGCGCAACCCCCACGGGCCACCCCGCAGGGCAAACCGGCAGGCAGGTATTTTGACTCCACTGTGGCGGGCAATCCGCTGCGGTGTGTTCTTAACGGCCATTTCGGCCCAATGGATTTCAACCCCATGTCTTCCGTTTCCACTACCGCCACCGGCGGCGAAAGTTTCGCCGACCTTTTCGCACAAAGCCTCAAGAGCCAGGACATGAAGTCCGGCGAGGTCATCAGCGCCGAAGTCGTGCGCGTCGACCATAATTTCGTCGTCGTCAACGCCGGCCTGAAGTCCGAAGCGCTGATCCCCCTGGAAGAGTTCCTGAATGACCAGGGCGAGCTCGAAGTGCAACCCGGCGATTTCGTCTCGGTGGCCATCGATTCCCTGGAAAACGGCTACGGCGACACCATCCTGTCGCGTGACCGCGCCAAGCGCCTGTCGGCCTGGCTGCAGCTGGAAAAGGCCCTGGAAAACGGCGAACTGGTTACCGGCACCATCACCGGCAAGGTGAAGGGCGGCCTGACCGTCATGACCAACGGCATCCGCGCGTTCCTGCCGGGTTCGCTGGTGGACCTGCGTCCGGTCAAGGACACCACCCCGTACGAAGGCAAGACCCTCGAATTCAAGGTCATCAAGCTCGACCGCAAGCGCAACAACGTTGTGCTGTCGCGTCGCCAGGTGCTGGAAGCCAGCATGGGCGAAGAGCGTCAAAAGCTGCTCGAAACCCTGCACGAAGGTGCTGTGGTCAAGGGCGTGGTCAAGAACATCACCGACTACGGCGCGTTCGTTGACCTGGGCGGCATCGACGGCCTGCTGCACATCACCGACATGGCATGGCGTCGTGTGCGTCACCCGTCCGAAGTCCTGCAAGTGGGTCAGGAAGTCGAAGCCAAGGTTCTCAAGTTCGACCAGGAAAAGAGCCGCGTCTCGCTGGGCGTCAAGCAACTGGGCGAAGATCCGTGGGTGGGCCTGGCTCGCCGCTACCCGCAAGGCACCCGCCTGTTCGGTAAGGTCACGAACCTGACCGACTACGGCGCGTTCGTTGAAGTCGAAGCCGGCATCGAAGGCCTGGTTCACGTCTCCGAAATGGACTGGACCAACAAGAACGTCGACCCGCGCAAGGTTGTTACCCTGGGCGAAGAAGTCGAAGTCATGGTCCTGGAAATCGACGAAGACCGTCGTCGTATCTCCCTGGGCATGAAGCAGTGCCGTCAGAACCCGTGGGAAGAGTTCGCCACGAACTTCAAGCGCGGCGACAAGGTCCGCGGCGCCATCAAGTCGATCACCGACTTCGGCGTGTTCGTCGGCCTGCCTGGCGGCATCGACGGCCTGGTTCACCTGTCCGACCTGTCGTGGACGGAAACGGGCGAAGAAGCCGTGCGCAACTTCAAGAAGGGCGACGAGATCGAAGCCGTGGTTCTGGGCATCGATACCGACAAGGAACGCATCTCGCTGGGCATCAAGCAGCTGGAAGGCGACCCCTTCAACAACTTCGTCGCCACGTTTGACAAGGGCGCGGTTGTTCCGGGCACCATCAAGTCCGTCGAAGCCAAGGGCGCTGTGGTTACGCTGTCCGTGGACGTTGAAGGCTACCTGCGCGCTTCCGAGATCTCCTCGGGCCGCGTTGAAGATGCCACCACCGTGCTGAACGCCGGCGAAAACATCGAAGCCATGATCGTCAATATCGACCGCAAGACGCGTTCGATCCAACTGTCGATCAAGGCCCGCGATAACGCCGAAACCGCCGATACGATCCAGCGCATGTCCGACGCCAGCGCTTCGTCCGGCACCACCAACCTCGGCGCGCTGCTGAAGGCCAAGCTGGACCAACAGCGCAACGACGGTTAATTCGTGACCAAGTCGGAGCTGATCGCCGCCTTGGCGGCCCGCTATCCTCAGCTGGCCGCCCGCGACACCGATTACGCCGTCAAGACCGTGCTGGATGCAATGACCCAGGCCCTGGCCTCGGGTCAGCGCATCGAGATCCGCGGTTTTGGCAGCTTTTCGTTGTCGCAGCGGTCTCCCCGCATCGGCCGCAATCCGAAGTCCGGCGAACAAGTGCTGGTGCCTGGTAAACAGGTGCCGCATTTCAAGGCAGGCAAGGAATTGCGCGAGCGGGTTGACCTGGTCGGCGGCAACGATGAGGACGCCCAGTCCTCAGGATCGGGTGAACCGATGACGTCAATGGCAAGCTTGCACGCCATGCACTGACGAATCGGCTAGTAAGGCTGCCTACGGGCAGATCGGACCGAGAACAGGCCCCTTGAGAAATCAAGGGGCTTTGTTTTTTTTCTTCGACTGTTAAGACGTCGCTTACAATTGACAGTCTTGAATCTCTGGAGCATGCGTCATGCGCTATCTCGTCTGGGCCCTGCGATTGCTCGTGTTTATTGCCGTATTGATGTTCGCCTTGAAGAACACCGATCCGGTTGCCGTGAAGTTCTATGCGGACTACGTCGTGCAAGATGTGCCGCTGATCGTCGTGATGCTGGTTGTGTTCGTTGCCGGCGCCTTGTTCGGCCTGTTGTTGACCGTGCCCGCCGCCATGCGTCGCCGCCGCGAAGCCATGCGCTTGCGCCGCGAGCTGGACCGCGTCCAGGCCGCCGTCAACGGCACCACGCCCGTCGTGCCGCCCGAAGCCGTTGCACCGATGTCGCCGCTCTGATGGCGGGCCGATCACCGCACGTCCTGTATCCCGCACTGAATTACCGCAAGAGCCCGAACCGTGGATTTTGAACCTTGGTGGTTGATTTTCGTGCCGGTGTTGTTTGCGCTGGGCTGGCTGGCCGCGCGCTTCGATATCCGGCAGATGCTTCGGGAAACCCGCAGCCTGCCTGACTCTTATTTCCGGGGGCTGAATTTCCTGCTCAATGAAGAGCCGGACCGCGCGATCGACGCCTTTGTCGAAGTCGCCAAGCTGGACCCGGAAACCACGGAGCTGCACTTCGCGTTGGGCAGCCTGTTCCGCCGGCGCGGGGAAATGGAGCGCGCCATCCGCGTGCACCAAAGCCTGCTCAGCCGCTCCGACCTGCCTGACGCCGAACGCGAGCACGCCCAGCATGAACTGGCGCAGGACTTTCTCAAAGCCGGCATGCTGGACCGCGCCGAAAGCGGTTTCGAGCAGTTGAAGGACACGCGCTACGCGCTGCCTGCGCTGCGTTCCCTGATCCGCATCTTCGAGTCCGAGCACGACTGGCCGCGCGCGATCGAAGCGGTCAAGACCTTGCAGGGCCTGGTCGACGAGCCGGTGCCGCAAATCGTGCACTATTACTGCGAGCAGGCGCAAACCGCGCTATCGGCCAAGCCCGCGGATGTGGATGCGGCGCACAAGGCGCTGGATGCTGCCGACCATGCCTTGTCGACCACCGATGCCACGGTAGGCAAGGGCGCCATGGTGCGCACCGCCATGCTGCGCGCCCGCCTGGCGTCGTTGGAGCAGGACCCGAAGCGCGAACGGCTTTATCTGGAATCGGTCATGACCGACGCGCCCGAATTCGCGGGTCTGGTGGCCGAGCAACTGCTGGCCAACTATCGCGCAGCCAATCAGATCGAGGCGGGCCTGGATTTCCTGATGAAGCAATATCAGCGCCACGCCTCGTTGGACCTCTTCAACGTCGTGTTCCGCGAACTGCGCGCGCAGCAAGGGTCGGAAGTGGCCTGGGCGTTCGCGCGCGGCGCGTTGCGCAGCCACCCGTCTTTGCTGGGCCTGGACCGCTTGCTGGAAGCCGAATTGGCCAATCCGGAAGGTGGCACCGAAAAGGGGCCGGTACCCGGCGCCGACCTGACGCTGCTGCGCAGCCTGATTCACAAGCATACGCAACGCCTGGACCGCTATGCGTGCCGCAGTTGCGGTTTTCAAGCGCGTCGTTTTTACTGGCAATGTCCCGGCTGCAACGCCTGGGAGACCTATGCGCCGCGCCGCCTGGAAGAACTTGAATGAAGCCTTTTCCCGCCGAAGCCATTTCCCAAGGCCGCGTCCTCGTGGTTGGCGACGTGATGCTGGACCGTTACTGGTTCGGTGAAGTCGAACGTATTTCGCCGGAAGCCCCCGTGCCCGTGGTGCGCGTTGCGCGCCGTGAAGACCGCCTGGGCGGCGCCGCCAACGTGGCGCGCAACGTCGCGGCGCTGGGTGGCCAGGTGACCCTGGTGGGCGTGCTGGGTGCGGACGAAGCAGGCGACAGCATTCGCCGCCTGTCCGCCGAAGCCGGTATTCATACCGACCTGATCGCTGACCCGTCCCTGCATACCACGCTGAAGATGCGCGTGCTGGGCCGCCAACAGCAATTGCTGCGCGTGGACTTCGAGCAGCATCCTGAATCCGCCGCCTTGGATAGCGTGGATGCCGCGCTGGCCCGGCATCTGGCCAATCACGATGTCGTGGTGCTGTCCGACTATGCCAAGGGCGTGCTGACGCGCGTTGAATCGCTTGTGGCCATGGCCCGCCATGCCGGCATTCCGGTGCTGGTGGACCCGAAGGGCGACGACTATTCGCGCTATCGCGGCGCGACGCTGGTCACCCCCAACCGGGCGGAAATGCAGCAGGCCGTGGGCCGCTGGAATTCCGAAGCCGAATTGACCGATCGCGCGCAACGCTTGCGCGCCAATCTTGACCTGGAAGCACTGCTTGTGACGCGTTCCGAGCAGGGCATGACATTGTTTACCGATGCGGGACGCGACCACATTGATGCGCAGGCGCACGAAGTGTTCGATGTGTCCGGCGCAGGCGATACGGTGCTGGCCACCCTGGCGGTTTCACGCGCCATCGGCTTGCCGTGGACCGAGTCGATGGGCTGGGCCAACAAGGCCGGCGGCATCGCCGTGGGCAAGCTGGGCACGTCCGTCGTTACCGCCGCGGAATTGGCAGGAGAATCCTCATGATCGTCGTAACCGGAGCCGCGGGCTTCATAGGCAGCAACCTGGTGCGCGGGCTCAACCGCCGCGGCATCCATGACATCATCGCGGTTGACGATTTGACCGAGGGCGACAAGTTCGTCAATTTGGTCGATTGCCAGGTCGCCGACTACATGGACAAGGACGACTTCCGCCGCCGTGTGGCTGACGGAAGCTTGCCCGAGGTGCGTGCGGTGCTGCATCAAGGCGCGTGCTCGGACACGACCGAGCGCAACGGCCGCTACATGATGGACAACAATTACCGCGTCACGCTGGAACTGTTCGAGTTCTGCCAGGCGCGCCGCATTCCGTTCCTGTATGCCTCGTCCGCCGCCGTCTATGGCGCGTCGTCGGTCTATGTGGAAGACCCGGCCAACGAAGGGCCGCTGAACGTCTATGGCTATTCCAAGCTGCTGTTCGATCAGGTGCTGCGCAAGCGCATGGACAGCCTGAGGGCGCAAGTCGTGGGTCTGCGCTACTTCAACGTCTACGGTCCGCACGAACAGCACAAGGGCCGCATGGCCTCGGTGGCGTTCCATAACATGAACCAGTTCCTGGAGCATGGCCACGTGCGGCTGTTCGCGGGCTGGGACGGCTATGTGGATGGCGGCCAAAGCCGCGACTTCATCTCGGTCGAAGACGTGGTGGCGGTCAACCTGCACTTTTTGGATCACCCCGAGCAATCCGGCATCTTCAACTGCGGCACGGGGCGGGCGCAGCCGTTCAATGACGTGGCCGCCGCGGTCGTGAACACGCTGCGCGCCGAACGGGGAGAGGCCGAGTTGACCTTGGCGCAACTGGTGGAACTGGACCTGATTCGCTATATCCCGTTCCCCGACGATCTCAAAGGGCGCTATCAGAGCTACACGCAGGCCGATGTCACGCAACTGCGTGCCGTCGGTTTTCAGGCGCCCATGCGGGATGTGCAGACGGGCGTGGCCGAATACGTTCGGTATTGGCGCGCTCGCCGCTGATATCGCGCTAAGGCGCCATGACAAGAAGCCACCCTTGAGGTGGCTTTTTTTTGCCCCCGAATTGCTTCGCCCGCGTAGTTCCCGAGGTGGATCATTCCATTCACTGCGCGGCCCAAAAGCGGGTCGGGAAGCCATGATCTGGGTGTGGTTCGGCACCTGCCGCGCCCATTCTTTCTGGAGACTTCCCATGAACGCTTTTTCCGTACCCACCGTCGCCCGGCGCTCCTTGACCATGCCCTGGCACAAACGCCATTCGCGCCAGGCGGCCGCGGGCACGCAAGGCGGGCGCCGCTTGTGGCAGCACACCCTGGGTGCGATCCTGCTCATTGGCGGCCTCGGTTTCGCCGCACCCGAAGCGCGGGCGCTGGATGTGAACCAGGCCAGCGCGCAGCAATTGGAGACCATCCGCGGTATTGGTCCCCGCACGGCCGAGATCATCATCAACGAACGCGAGCGGGGCGGCCGCTTTGATTCGTTCGAAGACCTGGCTGAGCGTGTGCGCGGTATCGGCGAGAAGAAGGCAAAGGCACTGGAAGCGGCCGGCTTGCAGGTGGGTGAAGGGGATGCCGCGGCCAATGCAACCGGTGCTGCGGCACCGGCGGCCCCGGCCGCAGCGCCAAGCAGTGCGGCCGCTTCCAAACCGGCCGACAAGCCCGCCAACCGGCCGGCCTCCGGCAAAGCCGCGACCCCACCGCCCAGCCGGCCCTGACGCCAGCCGGCAGTCTGGGAACCCCTGGCACGAGCGCGGCTTTTGCCCGCGCTCGCTGTCGGGCGGAGTTATGATCTTTCGCATGACTACTACCTACCCCACTATCGAGCAGACCGTCGGCAATACGCCTTTGGTGCGTTTGCAGCGCATTCCCGGTGCCGCGGGCGCCGCGCGTGGCAACGTCATCCTGGCCAAGCTGGAAGGCAACAACCCCGCCGGTTCCGTGAAGGACCGCCCGGCCTTGTCGATGATCCAGCACGCGGAAGCGCGCGGCGACATCAAGCCGGGCGATACCCTCATCGAAGCCACCAGCGGCAACACCGGCATCGCCCTGGCCATGGCGGCCGCGATGAAGGGCTACCGCATGATCTTGATCATGCCCGACAACCTGTCGGTGGAACGCCGTGCGGCCATGGCGGCTTATGGCGCCGAGCTGATCCTGACGCCGGCCGACAAGGGCGGCATGGAGTATGCCCGCGACCTGGCCACCGAGATGCAGGCGGACGGCAGGGGCGTGGTGCTGGACCAATTTGCCAACCCCGATAATCCGCGTGCGCACGTGGAATCCACCGGTCCGGAACTCTGGACGCAAACCGATGGGCGCATTACCCACTTTGTCAGCGCCATGGGCACCACGGGCACCATCATGGGGGTGTCTACCTACCTGAAGTCGCGCAATCCGGCCGTACAGATTGTCGGTGCGCAGCCGGCCGAAGGTTCGCAGATCCCCGGTATCCGCAAGTGGCCCGAGGCCTATTTGCCCAAGATCTTCGACCGCAGCCGTGTGGATGCCTACGAATCCATCGAGCAGTCGGAAGCCGAAACCATGGCGCGCCGCCTGGCGGCGGAAGAGGGCATCTTTGGCGGTATCTCGTCCGCGGGCGCGCTGGTTGCCGCGTTGCGCGTGGCCGAGCGCGTCAATGACGCGACCATCGTGTTTATCGTCTGCGACCGTGGCGACCGCTACCTGTCGACGGGCGTCTTCAACTAAGCCTGTCTTGGCTCGGGCCGCCAGCCCAACCCACAACAAAATCGCCCCGTCATGAACGGGGCGATTTTTTTCAGGTCGGGATATCAGCGGGTGGCGGATCAGTGGGCGACCCGCGCCTGGATCTCGTAGGCCAGGTCCGCCACCGAGGTGGCGTAGAAATAGCTGCGGTTGTACTTGGTCAAGGCGAAGAAGTTGGGCGTGCCGACTCGGTATTGGGCCGTGCCTCGTGCTTCCTCGACCAGGTCGACAACGCCCAGGGGCTGTGTGCTCCAGCCCGCGCTGGATGCGCCCGGTTGCAAGCGCGCGCCGGCCGCCGACAGCGTGTTCCAACTTTGCTTGGGCTCCAGCCCGCCGTCCACCAGGGCGGTTGGATCCGCCGGCAGCACCACGGGCGCGAAGACCGGCAAACCGCGTTGCCAGCCATGCTGGGCCAGGAAGCTGCCCACTGACATGACGGCGTCCTGCGTGTTGCTCGTCAGGTTGATATGGCCGTTGTCGTCGCCATCCACCGCGTAATGCATGATGCTGGTCGGCATGAACTGCGGCATGCCGATGGCGCCCGCATACGAGCCTTGCGTTTCAAGTTCCAGCTTGTCTTTCATGACCAGCGTCAGGAAGTCCGCCAGTTGGCCGCGGAACATCGTGGCGCGTTCGGGCTTGTTGGGGTCGGGGTAATCAAAGGCGAGCGTGGCCAGCGCGTCCAGTACCCGGAAATTGCCCATGTTGCGGCCGTACAGGGTTTCAACGCCGATGATCGACGCGATGATCGGCGCCGGCACGCCGAAGCGCTGGGCCGCCTGGTTGAGCAGGTCGCGGTTTTCGTTATAGAAGTCCACGCCCCAACTGATACGTTTGGGCTCCACGAAGCGCGAGCGATAGGTGAGCCAGCTACGCCAGATTTTCTTGCCCGGTGGTGACGGAGCGATCAAGCGCGACACCGTGGCGTTGTAGCGCGAGCTCTCAAGCGCCTTGACCATCGGGTCCAGCGGCAATTGGCGCTCGGCCGCCAGTTCCTCGACGAAGGTGCGCACTTCCGGGCGCAGTACGCCGGTGGCGGTCAGTGTGGCGGGCGCGTCGTCCGGCAGTTCGGAACCTGGTGTCGGCGTGGTGGGTCCGATGCGGATTGCGCCGTTGGCGGAGGCGGCCGTGGGTTGGGCCGAAAGCGAATTTGGAGCGGTGGGAGCGGTGGTGGAGCAGCCCGCCAGCAGGGCGGAGAGCGTTCCGAGTTGCAGTAATCGCCGACAGATGAACATAATCTTCCTTATGGAGACCATGTATCTTACCCACCCGACATGCCGCTTGCATGAAATGGGCAGTTGGCACCCCGAAAGCCCGCAGAGGCTGGACGCCATTTCCGACCAGTTGCTGGCCAGCGGCTTGATGCCTTATCTGGACGATCGGCAGGCGCCCCAGGCGTCGCGCCACGACCTGCTGCGCGTGCACACCGTCCAGTATCTGGACAGTTTGCGCGAACATACGCCGGACCAAGGGTATTACCCGATCGATCCGGACACGCTGATGAATTCCCACACCTATGAAGCCGCGCTGTACGCAGCGGGCGCAGGCGTGGCGGCCGTGGACGCAGTGATCGGCGGCGAAGCCCGCACGGCGTTCTGCGCGGTGCGTCCGCCCGGCCACCATGCTTGCCGTTCGCAGGCCATGGGGTTCTGCTTTTTGAACAACGTGGCGATCGCAGCGCGCCATGCGCTGGAATTCCACGGCCTGTCGCGCGTGGCCATCGTTGATTTCGATGTGCACCATGGCAACGGCACCGAAGACGTCTTCGCGGGCGACGAACGGGTACTGATGTGCAGTTTCTTCCAGCATCCGCTCTTTCCCAACAGCGGCACCGAGCAACCGGCGGCCAACATGGTGAACGTGCCCGTGGCCGCCTACACGGTGGGGGCCGCGGTCAGGACGATCGTCACCGACACCTGGCTGCCCAAGCTTGAGGCCTACCGCCCGGAATTGATCCTGGTTTCGGCGGGTTTCGACGCCCATCGCGAGGACGATATGGGCCAGATGGGGCTGGTGGAAGCCGACTACGCCTGGATCACCGAGCAGCTTGTAGAGGTGGCCGAACGGCATAGTCAGGGCCGGATCGTCAGCACGCTTGAAGGTGGTTACAACTTATCTGCCCTAGGGCGCAGCGTGGTTGCACATATACGAGCGCTGGCGAAGCTGTAGAATCAGGAAAAAATTGTGCAATGCGATCCCGGCGCATGCCGGGTATTTATTTCCATTTGGAGGCAGCGGGATGAAGGTGTTGGTACCTGTCAAGCGCGTCGTTGACTATAACGTCAAGGTGCGCGTCAAGTCGGATCAGACTGGCGTGGATATCGCCAATGTGAAGATGTCCATGAACCCCTTTGACGAAATCGCCGTCGAAGAAGCGACCCGGCTCAAAGAGAAGGGTGCCGTCGCTGAAGTCGTGGCGGTTTCTTGCGGCGTTGCGCAATGCCAGGAGACGCTGCGCACCGCCATGGCCATTGGCGCCGATCGCGGCGTGCTGGTCCAGACGGACGCCGAACTGCAGCCGCTGGCCGTGGCCAAGCTGTTGAAGGCCTTGGTCGACAAAGAGCAGCCGCAGTTGGTGATCTTGGGCAAGCAAGCCATCGACGACGATGCCAATCAAACCGGCCAGATGCTGGCCGCGCTGCTGGACTGGCCGCAAGCCACGTTCGCCAGCAAGGTTGAACTGGCCGATGGCAAAGTCACGGTCACTCGCGAAGTGGACGGCGGCCTGGAAACGTTGACGCTGACGTTGCCGGCTATCGTCACCACCGACTTGCGTCTGAACGAGCCGCGCTACGTCACGCTGCCGAACATCATGAAGGCCAAGAAAAAGCAGTTGGACACCGTCACGCCCGAAGAATTGGGTGTTGATTCCGCGCCGCGCCTGAAGACCCTGAAGGTCAGCGAGCCGCCCGCCCGCAAGGCCGGCATCAAGGTGGCCGACGTTGCGGCCCTGGTGGACAAACTCAAGAACGAAGCGAAGGTGGTCTGATGACGACGCTGGTTATTGCCGAACACGATAACGCCCAGTTGAAGGGCGCAACCCTGAACGCCGTCGCCGCCGCCGCCAAGATCGGAGGCGACGTGCATGTGCTGGTCGCCGGCGCCAACGCACGCGCCGTGGCTGACCAAGCCGCTGCCGCCGCCGGTGTCGCCAAGGTCCTGCTGGCTGACGCGCCGCAACTGGCCGACGGCCTGGCTGAAAACGTGGCTGCCCAGGTGCTGGCCGTGGCGTCGAACTACAGCCACATCCTGTTCCCGGCCACCGCGTCGGGCAAGAACGTGGCGCCGCGCGTGGCGGCCAAGCTCGACGTGGCGCAGATTTCGGACATCATCGGCGTGGAATCCGCCGACACGTTCCAGCGCCCCATCTACGCGGGCAACGCCATTGCCACCGTGCAATCGGCTGACGCCGTGAAGGTCATCACCGTGCGTACGACGGGCTTTGACGCCGTTGCCGCGCAAGGTGGCTCGGCCGCCGTGGAAGAGATCGCCGCCGTTGCCGATTCGGGCAAGTCCGCGTTCGTGGGCCGCGAAGTGGCCAAGAGCGACCGCCCCGAACTGGCCGGCGCTCGCGTCGTGGTCTCGGGCGGCCGTGGCTTGGGCAGCGCCGAAAACTTCAAGATCCTGGACCCGCTGGCTGACAAGCTGGGTGCCGCATTGGGTGCTTCGCGCGCCGCCGTCGACGCGGGCTATGCCCCGAACGACTGGCAGGTTGGCCAGACCGGCAAGATCGTCGCGCCGCAGTTGTACGTGGCCGTCGGTATCTCGGGCGCCATCCAGCATCTGGCCGGCATGAAGGACTCGAAGGTCATTGTGGCCATCAACAAAGATCCCGAAGCGCCGATTTTTGGCGTGGCGGATTATGGCTTGGTGGGCGACCTGTTCCAGGTCGTGCCGGAACTGACCGGCGCGCTGTAACGCACAGCGACTTCACTAGTATGAAAGCCCCGCGGACGCAGGTCCGCGGGGCTTTTTTTGATCTGCAATCTTCTTCGACTATTTGATATGCCTGTAGTATTTCTTTTGATTTTCTGAAAGATTCTGATAATGTGCTTCGCGCGCAGCAGGATTTTTCGCGCACGTGCTCGACCTGTACAGAACGAAGGAGATTCGGGATGGATTGGTTCTTTGAGACATTGCGTAAGTATCCAGAGTTGGCGGTTTTCCTTACCCTGGGCTTGGGGTATTGGATAGGAGCTAAAAAGCTCTTCGGATTTAATCTGGGCGCGGTAACGGGGACCTTGCTGGTGGGCGTGCTGGTCGGCCAACTTGATATCACCATCGCCCCGATTCTCAAGCAGGTGTTCTTCCTGCTCTTCCTCTTCGGTCTAGGCTACGGCGTCGGCCCTCAATTTTTCCGCGGCATGAAAAGCGATGGCCTTCCCCAGGTCATTTTCGCGGTCATCATTTGCGTCATCTGCTTGCTGGTCACCTGGGCCACGGCGGTGGGTTTCGGCTTTGACGCCGGTACCGGAGCCGGGCTGCTGGCGGGCGCGCAGACCATATCCGCTGTCATGGGCGTGGCAACGGACACGATCAACGGGCTTAGCGTGGACGCGGCGACCAAGAAGCAGTGGATCGACAGCATTCCCGTGGCCTATGCCGTCTGCTACATCTTCGGCACCGTTGGCAGCGCGTGGTTGCTGGCCTCGCTGGGCCCGAAGCTGATGCGCGTGGACATCGTCAAAGAGTGCAAGGAATACGAAGCCCAGATGTCTGGCGGCGGCGATTCCATGGAACTCTCGGGCTACCGCAAATTCACGGCGCGCGCCTACAAACTGGACCACACCGAACTCGTGGGCAAGACGGTTGGCGACCTGGAAGCACGCTTTGTCGACGCGCGCGTATTCGTCGAACGCATCCGCCGCGGCGATCAGATCATCGATAACGACTCCAGCACGGTGCTGCAGGCGGGTGATGTGCTGGGCGTGACGGGCCGCCACGACGCGCTGGTCTTGCAGGCGGGCGGCATCATCGGCAACGAAGTCGAAGACCGGGACGTGATCAACCTGCCGGCCGAGATTGTCGAGGTGGTGCTGACCAACAAGAACGTGGCCGGCAAGACCCTCAAGGAACTGGCGGAAAACGAGACCGTGCGCCAACTTGGCCGCGGCGTGTTCCTGCGCAAGGTGGTGCGTGGTGGGCACGAGATGCCGGTCAACTGGGGCCTGAAGCTGGACCGCGGCGACCGTCTCTTCGTATTGGGCGCGAAACGCGACGTTGAGCGGGTCGTGGGCAAGCTGGGCTATGTGGACCGGGCGACCGAGCAGACCGACATGGTCTTCGTGGGCTTCGGCATTTTGCTGGGCGGGCTTTTTGGCTCGCTGGTGCTGACGGTCAGCGGTATTCCCATCACCTTGTCGACCTCGGGCGGGGCGCTTATTTCCGGCCTGATCTTTGGCTACCTGCGATCCGTGCATCCTACCTTCGGTCGAGTACCGGAACCCGTGCATTGGTTCCTGACATCGGTTGGGCTGACCGCGTTCGTGGCCGTGGTCGGCATTACATCGGGGCCTGGCTTCGTGCAGGGCTTCCAGCAACTGGGCGCCAAGCTTTTTGTGGCCGGCATCATCGCCACCAGCGTGCCGATGATTTTGGGCGTTTTCATTGCCCGGTATGTCTTCAAATTCCATCCCGCCATCGTGCTGGGCGTGTGCGCCGGCGCCCGCACTACGACGGCGGCAATTGGACAAATCACGGAAACGGCGAAGAGCCAGGTGCCCGCCCTGGGCTACACGGTTCCTTATGCGATTGGCAATACCCTGCTCATTATTTGGGGCATTGTCATTGTCATGCTCATGACCTAGCGTTCCAAACCAGGAGTACTGAATAATGGCTACTACCTCGCCTCTTACTGTCAGTTTGGCCTCGGCTTTGAAGACCACCCGTTCGCGCCAGCGAGACCTGGAACAGCTGTCTCCGTTTGAACTGAAGGATTATCTGATCACCCTGGCCAAGGAAAATCAGCAAACAGCTGCCCTGACCATGTTGAACGCCGGACGTGGTAATCCAAATTGGATTGCCACCGAACCGCGCGACGCATTTTTCCTGATGGGCCAATTTGCCATGAAGGAAGCGCGCCGCGTGCGCGATGACGCCATCCTGGCGGGCATGCCGGCCAAGAAGGGCTGCGCCGACCGCCTGCGTAAATTCCTGTCCAAGCACAAGGGCGAGAACGGCTACGACTTTCTGGTGGGCGTGCTTGAGTATGGCGTGAAGATCAAGAGCTTTGATCCCGACGAGTGGATCCACGAGCTTACCGACAGCATCATCGGTGACAACTACCCCGTGCCGCCGCGCGCGCTGGTGCACATTGAACAGATCGTGCATGACTACCTGATCAAGGAAATGTGCGATGGTCGCCCCCCGAAGGGCAAGTTCGATTTGTTCCCGGTCGAAGGTGGCACCGCCGCCATGTGCTACATCTTCGATTCGCTGATGCAGAACGGCTTGTTGAAGCAGGGCGACACCATCGCGCTATTCCTGCCTACGTTCACGCCCTATATCGAAATTGCGCACCTTGAGCGCTTCCAGTTCAAGATCGTCGCCATCAACGCCAGCAGCGTGCGCGCCGACGGCACGCATGACTGGCACTATCCTGCCTCTGAAATCGCCAAGCTGGAAAATCCGAAGATCAAGCTTGCCGTCACGGTGAACCCCAGCAACCCGCCGTCGGTGGCGTTCAACGCGGTCGAGATGAAGCAGATCGTGCGCTTGATCCGCAAGAATCCGGACCTGGTGCTGGTGACCGACGACGTGTACGGCACCTTTGTGCCGAACTTCCGTTCGCTGATGGCCGAGGTGCCGCACAACACCATCTGCGTGTATTCCTTCTCGAAGAACTTCGGCTGCACGGGCTGGCGTCTTGGCGTGATTGCCACGCACGAGAAGAACACCATGGACAGGCGTATCGCCGAGCTGCCCGCGGCATGGAAGCAGCGGCTGAACAAGCGCTATGGCGCCATGACGATGGAACCCGAAAAGCTGAAGTTCATTGACCGCATGGTGGCCGACAGCCGCAATGTGGCGCTGAACCACACGGCTGGCCTGTCGCTGCCGCAACAGGTGCAAATGGGGTTCTTCGCGTTGTCGCACCTGCTGGATCTGAAGGATTCCTACAAGCATCTGACCATGGAGATCGTGCGCGCCCGCCGCGACGCGCTGTGGAGTGGGCTGGGCATACCGCTGCCGCCGGAAGACCCCGCCCGCGCCTGGTATTACGTGGAACTGGACTTCATGGTGTGGGCCAAGGTCATGTATGGCGACGCCTTCTGCAAGTACATGACTTCGAACTACGAGCCGGTGGATTTCCTGTTCCGGCTGGCTGAAAAAACCGGCGTGGTGCTGATGGACGGTGGCGGGTTCGGTGGGCCGCCGTGGTCGATCCGCATCTCGCTGGCCAATCTGGACGACGCGGATTACGCCAAGATCGGCAAGTACATGGTCGAGTCCGCGACGGAGTACGTCGAGGCATGGAAGGCATCCGAGCTGGTGCGTTCGGGCCCGACCGCCGGCAAGGGACAGACTGTGAAGGCGGTCGCCG
Organism: Achromobacter spanius; assembly: GCF_029637605.1. Taxonomy (NCBI): domain Bacteria; kingdom Pseudomonadati; phylum Pseudomonadota; class Betaproteobacteria; order Burkholderiales; family Alcaligenaceae; genus Achromobacter; species Achromobacter spanius. Next base: position 6,147,014 of record NZ_CP121261.1, read on the forward strand.
CCAAGCGCGTGGCCAAGAAGGCGGCGAAGAAGGTAGCCAAGACGGCGGTGAAGAAAGCGGTGAAGCAGGCGGACACTGCCGCCAAATCCGCCAAGAAGGCCACGACTCGCAAGTAGACAACCACCACAGGCGACCTGATCTTATGACATGCTCAGTCGGGTTTTTCAACAGCGTCCCCATTGCGGTGTTGTTTGTCACAGTGGGCTTGGGATACCTGATCGGCAAGTTGAAGGTCGGGCCGATTCAGCTGGGCGGCGTGTGCGGCACGCTCATCGTCGCCCTGCTGATCGGCCAGACGGGTTGCCAGATGCGCGGCGACCTGAAAGAGGTTGCGTTCGCGCTGTTCATTTTTGCCATGGGTTACTCGGGCGGCCCGCAGTTCTTCGCCAACCTGAACCGGTCCAGCCTGCGTTACATCGCCTTGCCGATCATCGAGGCGCTGCTGGTGCTGAGTATCGTCCTGGCGGCCGTGCCACTGTTCGGCCTGGACGCCGGCACGGCGGCGGGCCTGGCGGCGGGTGCGGCGACTGAATCGGCGGTGGTGGGCACGGCCGCTGAAGCGCTCAAGCACCTGGGCCTGCCGGACGCCGAGGTGCAGCGCATGGAAGCCAATATTGCCACGGCCTACACGCTGACCTATCTGGTGGGCCTGATCAGCATCGTATTCTTCACCAGCCAGGTTGCGCCCGCGCTGCTGCGGATCAACTTGCGCGAGGCGTCCAAAGCGCTGGAAGCCAAGCTGGGCGTGGCGTCGGGCGATGACGAGGACGTTAACCTGCCTACCTTGCCGCGCCTGGTGGGGCGCGCGCACGTCGTCAAGGATGCCGACGGCATGAAGGTCGGCGACGTCGAGGCGCAGTTGGGCGGACGCACGGTGATCAGCCGCATCTTGCGCAACGGTGAAGCCGTAAACGCTGCGCCAGAAGACACCTTGGCCACCGGCGATGTGGTGGTGGTGCTGGGCTTGCGCCGTTTCGCGCTGCGGGCTGGCACGGTCGTGGGGCCTGAAATCCTGCTGCCCGAAGCGCACGCGGACGATCTTCATATGAGCGAGTTGGCCGTGATCGTCAATAAAAAGGCGATCAACGGAACCACGATGGGGGATCTGGCGAAACGGCCGGGGGCTCGGCGCGCGCGTGGCGTCTTCGTGCAATCGATCATGCGGTCGGGCCACCTGTTGCCGCTGACGCCGGCCACCGTTGTGCAGTATGGCGACCTGGTGACACTGGTGGGTACCGAACCCGAATTGTCGGAAGCCGGCGCCGCGCTGGGCAATGAACTTCGCCGCAGCGGCATCACCGATCTGGTGTTCCTGGCCTTTGGCATTCTTGCGGGCCTGATGATCGGCAGCCTGAGCGCGCGCCTGTGGGGCATTCCGGTGTCGCTGGGCAGTGGCGGCGGGGCGCTGGTCAGCGGGTTGGTCTGCGGATGGATCAACGCCAAGCGGCCTTCGCTTGGCCATATGCCGGACCACGCCGTGCAACTCCTGAAAGACCTTGGGCTGGCGGTCTTTGTGGCGTGCGTAGGCTTGTCGGCGGGGCCCGAGGCCTTATCGCTCATCCGCGAGCATGGCGCCGTGCTGCCTGTGATCGGCTTGCTGGTGTCGCTGGGACCCGCCTGCCTGTCGCTGTGGGTGGGCCACAAGATTCTGAAGATCGAAGGCCCCTTGCTGGTGGGGGCCATTGCGGGCCAGCACGTCAGCACGCCCGCCATCAGCGCCATCTTGAATGCCAGCGGCAGTTCCGTGCCACTCTTGGGCTACACGGTGACTTATGCCATCGCCAACGTGCTGTTGCCCGTGCTGGGACCGATCATTGTGTCCTTGGCGTACCATCTGAGTTAAGACGCGAATTCAAAAATGCAGCAGACGCGAGGCGCCAGGCGCCTCGCCGTCGTTTTGCACCCGGAGACACCATGCCCTATATCACCCCGCTACAGGACTTCCGCTTCACGCTGAAAGAACTGGCCGGCCTGGACGACATCCTTAAACTACCCGGCTTTGACGACGTGACGCCGGACCTGGTTGACGCCATCCTGGAAGAAAACGGCCGCTTCGTGGAGCAGGCAGTGGCGCCGTTGAACGTGCCCGGCGACACGCATCCGCCCGTCTGGAACGATGGGCAGGTCACCACCACACCCGGCTATGCCCAGGGCTTCAAGGACTACGCCGCGGGCGGCTGGCAGGGCTTGCAGCATCCGCAGGCCTGGGGCGGGCAGGGCTTGCCCAAGCTGGTTGCGGCCGCGCCGGCCGAGAACATCCAGGCCGCCAGCCTGGCGTTTTCCTTGTGTCCGATGCTGACTGATGGGGTTATCGAAGCGGTGTTGACCGTGGGTTCTGACGCGCAACGCAAGGAATACGTGCCCAACCTGATCGCGGGCAAGTGGACGGGCACCATGAACCTGACCGAGCCGCAGGCGGGTTCCGATCTGGCCCAGGTCGCCACGCGCGCGGTGCGGCAGGACGACGGCAGCTTCCGCCTGTTCGGCCAAAAGATCTTCATCACCTTCGGTGAACACGACCTGGCGGAAAACATCATTCACCTGGTACTGGCCCGCACGCCGGACGCGCCGGCGGGTGTGAAAGGCATTTCGCTATTCATCGTGCCCAAGTTCCTGGTCGAGGCAGACGGTAGCTTGGGCAAGCGCAACGACGTCTGGTGCGCCTCGTTGGAACACAAGCTGGGCATCCACGGTAGCCCGACGGCGGTGTTGCTGTACGGCTCGGGCAAGGGCGACGTCGGTGAGGGCGCGGTGGGCTACCAGGTCGGCGAATTGAACCGTGGCCTTGAGTACATGTTCATCATGATGAATGCCGCGCGCTTTTCGGTAGGCCAGCAGGGCATCGGCGTGTCTGAGCGTGCTTATCAGCATGCGCTGGCGTATGCGCGCGAGCGGGTTCAGGGGCGTGCGGTGGAAGGGTCGGCCGCGCCGGTGGCCATCGTGCGCCATCCCGACGTGCAGCGCATGTTGCTGACCATGAAAGCGTTGACGGAAGCGGCCCGCGCCGTGTCGTATGTGACGGCTGCCGCGCACGACAAGGGCACCCATCACCCCGACCCCGAGCAGCGTTCGCGCAACCGGGCGTTCTACGAATACATGGTGCCCATTGTGAAGGGCTATTCGACCGAGATCGCCGTCGAAGTCGCCTCGCTAGGTATCCAGGTGCATGGCGGCATGGGCTTCATCGAGGAAACCGGCGCCGCGCAGTTTTATCGGGATGCGCGCATCCTACCCATCTACGAAGGCACGACCGCCATTCAGGCCAACGACCTGGTGGGCCGCAAAACGCAACGCGACGGCGGTGCTACCGCCTACGCGGCCATTGCGGCCATGCGCGAGACGCTGCGCGCGGTCGAGGCCGAGTCGGCGCGCGCCGCCGCGCCCGAACGCGACGCGCTGCGCCTCTTGCGCGACAACCTGGATGGCGCCATCCAGGCCTACGAGGCGGGCGTGGGCTTCATTCTTGAGCAGTCGGCCGTGAACGTTCGCGCGGTGTTTTCCGGCAGCGTGCCGTACCTGATGCTGGCCGGCGTGGTGCACGGCGGATGGCAGATGGCGCGCGCGGTGCTGGCATGCCGCCGGCATCTGGCGGCGGGGTCATCGGACCCGTTCCACAAGTCGAAGATTGCGACGGGGCTGTTCTATGCCGCGCACATCCTGCCGCGCGCGCTGGCCTTGTCCGCCGCGGTGCGTGCAGGGGTCGTGGCGGACGCCTGCGGGGCGGACGCAAATATTGCATAAGGTTATATGGCTTGCGTATTTCGTCGGTCAAAGGTTTGATGGAAGAATCGTTTCTGACGCGCTAAGCTGATTATCCAAGCGCCATTCTGCGCTGCCCGTCGACGGGGCGGCCAGATCCCTCCCACTCAATCCGCATACAGGAGACACCATGAGTCATCTACGTCTGGGCGACACCGCCCCTGATTTTGAACAGGATTCCTCGGCCGGTCCCATCCGCTTTCACGAGTATCTGGGCAATAGCTGGGGGGTACTCTTTTCGCATCCGGCCGACTTCACGCCCGTGTGCACCACCGAACTGGGCTACACGGCCAAGCTTGCCGACGAATTCGCCAAGCGCAACGTAAAGGTGCTGGCCTTGTCGGTTGACGGCACGGATTCCCATTCCAAGTGGATCGAAGACATCAACGACACGCAGTCCACCCAGGTCAACTTCCCGATCCTGGCCGACAAGGACCGCAAAGTCTCCGAGCTCTACGACATGATCCACCCGAACGCCAACGCCACCTTGACGGTGCGTTCCGTGTTCATCGTGGACCCCAACAAGAAGGTGCGCCTGATCATCACGTACCCGGCCAGCACGGGCCGCAACTTCAATGAGATCCTGCGCGTCATTGATTCGCTGCAACTGACGGACAGCCACAGCGTGGCCACGCCGGTCAACTGGGAAGATGGCGATGACGTGATCATCGTCCCGTCCCTGCAGGACGAAGCCGTCATCAAAGAGAAGTTCCCCAAAGGCTACAAGGCCGTGCGTCCGTACCTGCGCGTTACGCCGCAACCGAATAAGTAAATTCGGATTTCCGGGGGTAGCCCCCGCGCTCCGCAGGCGGTTTTCCGCCGCCCGAACCGCCGCCGTTCCCATAGGGAAACGCGGCGGTTTTTTCTTGGTTGGGACGGCCGTCCTATATGCCTGCGAGCGATGAGCAATCAAATAATGATTCGTTCCGTTCAGCAAGCCCAACCCGCACACTTGCTTCCATATTGCCAAAGACAGGGAGCAAGGAATGGCGTTCGGGAAAGCGAATTGGTTGGCCGCGCTGGCGGTGGCGGCGGTTTCTCTGACGGCCATGGCACCGGTTCAGGCACAGCAGAAGCAAACGCTGTTGAACGTGTCCTACGACCCCACGCGCGAACTCTATCGCGCCATTGATGACGCCTTCATCAAGCAATACAAGGACAAGGCTGGTGTCGATCTGACCATCCGTCAGTCGCACGGTGGTTCCGGCCGGCAGGCGCGTTCGGTCATCGACGGGCTGGAAGCCGATGTGGTGACGCTGGCGCTGGCCTACGACATTGACGCCATTGCCGACCGCGGCTTGATTCCCGAGGACTGGCAGTCGCGCCTGCCGCGGAACAGCTCGCCCTATACCTCGACCATCGTGTTCCTGGTGCGCAAGGGCAACCCCAAAGGCATCAAGGACTGGGACGACCTGATCAAGGACGACGTGCAGGTCATCACCCCCAACCCGAAGACCTCGGGCGGCGCGCGGTGGAACTATCTGGCCGCGTGGGCCTACGCGCTGGAGAAGAGCGGCGGCAGCGAAGACAAGGCGCGCGCCTACGTGAGTGATCTACTCAAGCACGTACCGGTGCTGGACACCGGCGCACGCGGGGCCACCACCACCTTCGTGGAACGCGGTGTGGGCGACGTGCTGCTGGCCTGGGAAAACGAAGCCTTTCTGGCGCAGGAAGAGCTGGGTCCGGACAAGTTCGACATTGTGGTGCCCTCGCTGTCCATCCTGGCGGAACCGCCGGTGGCCGTGGTCGACAAGGTCGTGGACAGGAAGGGCACGCGGGCCGCAGCCCAGGCCTATCTGGAATTCCTGTACACCCCGGTGGCGCAAGAGATCATCGCCAGGAATTACTACCGGCCCATCGACAAGACGGTGGCCGCCAAGTACGAAAGCAAGTTTCCCAAGCTCAAGCTCGTCACCATCGACGACAAGATCTTCGGCGGCTGGCGCAAGGCGCAGAAGGACCATTTCAGCGATGGCGGCACCTTTGACCAGATCTATCTGCCGCAGAAAAAATAACGACAAGGTTCTGGGAAGATTTCCATGACGACAGCCTCCAACCCGACGGCAAGTGGCGCGCCAGCGCTGTTTGCCAGACGGCGCAACAGCCCGGGCGTGCTGCCCGGATTCGGTATTTCCATGGGGTACGCGGTGCTGTACCTGAGCGTGCTCGTGCTCATCCCCCTGGCGGCGCTGCCCATCAAAAGCGCCGAGCTTGGTTGGCAAGGCTTCTGGGATACCGTGACCGCGCCCCGGGTGATGGCGTCGTATCAATTGACCTTTGGCGCATCGCTGCTGGCGGCGCTGGTGAACCTGGTGTTCGGCTCGGTGGTGGCGTGGGTGCTGGTGCGTTACCGCTTTCCGGGCAAGAAGATCCTGGACGCGCTGGTGGATCTGCCCTTTGCGTTGCCGACGGCGGTGGCTGGCATCGCGCTGACCGCGCTGTATTCGCAGAAGGGCTGGCTGGGCGGGCCGCTGTCAGAATGGTTTGGATGGAAGGTGGCGTTCACGCCGCTGGGCATCGTGATTGCGCTGATCTTCATCGGCGTGCCCTTTGTGGTGCGCACCGTGCAACCCGTGCTGGAAGATGTGGAACGCGAGATCGAAGAGGCCGCCGCCAGTCTGGGCGCCAGCCGCTGGCAGACCATACGCCGCGTGCTGTTGCCGACCATTCTGCCCGCCTTGCTGACGGGCTTTGCGCTGGCGTTCGCGCGGGCGGTCGGTGAATACGGGTCAGTGGTGTTCATCGCCGGCAACATGCCCATGGTGTCCGAGATCACGCCGCTGTTGATCATCTCCAAGCTTGAGCAGTTCGACTACGCAGGTGCAGCCGCCATCGCAACCGTGATGCTGGTGCTGTCATTTGTGCTGCTGCTGGTCATCAACCTGCTGCAAGGCTGGCAAGCCCGCCGCAACCTCGGGAGGCTGGCATGAGCGCAGCGGATCGTCCTGCCCATTTGACCGAGCCGCGCTGGGTGCGCGGCATCCTGTTGTTCATTGCGCTGTCGTTCCTGACGCTGTTCCTGCTGGTGCCACTGGCGGCGGTCTTTGCCGAGGCGTTCAAGAAGGGCTGGCAGCTGTACCTGGCCGCCATCGTCGAGCCCGATGCGTTATCTGCGATCCGGCTGACCTTGCTGGTGGCCGCGATTGCGCTGCCGGTCAACCTGGTGTTCGGCGTGGCCGCCGCCTGGGCCATCACCAAGTTTCAGTTTCGCGGCAAGCAGTTCCTGATCACGCTGATCGACCTGCCGTTTTCGGTATCGCCCGTGGTGGCCGGGCTGGTCTTCATCCTGCTGTTCGGCACCCAAGGTTGGATGGGCGGTTGGTTGCAGGACCACGACTGGAAGATTGTCTATGCCGTGCCCGGCATCGTCCTGGCAACCTTGTTCGTGACTTTTCCCTTTGTTGCGCGCGAGCTGATTCCGTTGATGCAGGCGCAAGGCAGCGAAGAGGAACAGGCCGCGCTGACGCTGGGCGCCAGCGGCTGGCAGATCTTCTGGCGGGTGACGCTGCCCAACATCAAATGGGGGCTGCTGTACGGCGCCATTCTGTGCAATGCGCGGGCCATGGGCGAGTTCGGTGCGGTGTCGGTGGTGTCGGGGCAGATTCGCGGGCTGACCAACACCATGACCCTGCACGTCGAGATTCTCTACAACGAATACCAGTATTCCGCGGCGTTCGCCGTGGCGTCGTTGCTGGCCTTGCTGGCGCTGGTGACGCTGGTGGCGAAGAACGTGGTCGAGTGGCGTAACGCCCGGTTCCTGCGGGCCGCCGACCTGCCGGTCGAGTATCCCGGGCCGGCGACGGCAAGCCTCAAGCCGGCCGCGGCGTAACGCGCGGCGGCTCAGACGGAGACAAGCATGAGTATCGAAGTTCGCAATTTATCCAAGCGGTTCGGGCAGTTTCGCGCGCTGAATGATGTGTCGCTGCATATTGAAACTGGCGAGCTGGTGGCGTTGCTGGGACCCTCGGGCTGTGGCAAGACGACGCTGCTGCGCATCATCGCGGGCCTGGAAGCCCCCGATACCGGCAGCGTGCTGTTCGCGGGCGAAGACGCAACCGCCGTCGATGTGCGCCAGCGTCAGGTGGGCTTCGTGTTCCAGCACTATGCGCTGTTCAAGCATATGACGGTGTTCGAAAACGTTGCCTTTGGGCTGCGCGTGAAGCATCGGTCGCAGCGTCCTTCCGAAGACCAGATCCAGCGCAAGGTGCATGACCTGCTGACGCTGGTGCAACTGGACTGGCTGGCGGACCGCTACCCGGCGCAGTTGTCGGGTGGGCAGCGCCAGCGCATCGCCCTGGCGCGCGCGCTGGCCGTGGAACCCAGGGTGCTGCTGTTGGACGAGCCCTTCGGCGCGCTGGATGCCAAGGTGCGCAAGGAACTGCGCCGCTGGCTGCGGCGCCTGCATGACGAGCTGAACGTGGCCAGCGTGTTCGTGACGCATGACCAGGAAGAGGCGCTTGAAGTCGCCGACCGCGTGGTGCTGATGAACGCCGGCCGCATTGAGCAGGTGGGTTCGCCGCGCGAGGTCTGGGAAGCACCGGCGACGCCATTCGTATACGGCTTTCTGGGCGATGTGAACCAACTGCAGGGCGTGGCCGCGCGCGGCGTCTGGGAAGGGGCCGGGCTGTCGTTGCCCGCGCCCGACCTGGCACAAGCCGAGGCGCGGCGCGCCACCGCGTATGTGCGTCCGCATGAGTTCGAGATCGAGCGCTATCGCGCGGGCGGCGAGGGCATTGCCGTGCGCCTGTCGCACGCTTATCTGGCCGGCCCCAGCGCCTATCTGGAACTGGCGCGCCAGGATTCCGACGCCATCATCGAAGCGGAAGTGCCCGAGCACCTGTACCGGCAGATGGATCTGCGCGATGGCGATACCTTGTTGGCGCGCCCCCGTCGCGCCCAGATTTTTGCGGTGCAAGCATGACGACTGTTGCTGATCTTTCTTCCCACCTGGACGCGGCGCTGGCCGTGCGCTGGAACACCTTGACCGAACGCCTGGCCGAGGTCCAGCGGCGCTATCCCGACGCCGCGCTGGCCTCGTCGCTGGCGGCCGAAGACATGTTGCTGACGCACGCCATCTATGACTCCGGCCTGGACCTGGAAGTGTTCACGCTGGACACCGGCCGCCTGCATGCCGAAACGCTGGGCGTGCTGGACGCCGTGCGCGCGCGCTATGGGCGCGATGTCACGGTGTGTCGGCCGAATGCGGCGGCGGTGGATGAGCACGTTGCGGCGCATGGTGCGTATGCGTTCTATGAAAGCGTCGACCTGCGCAAAGCCTGTTGCCAGATCCGCAAGGTCGAGCCGCTCAAGCGTGCGCTGGCCGGACGCGGCGCCTGGATTACCGGGCAACGCCGCCAGCAATCCACCACCCGTGGCGAATTGCCGCTGGAAGAGCAGGACCCGGTCTTCGGCCTCTACAAGTTTAACCCGCTGGCCGAATGGACCGAGGACGAGGTCTGGGCCGTGATCCGCGTGCTGGGCGTTCCCTACAACCCCCTGCACGACCAGGGCTACCCGTCGATCGGGTGCGAGCCCTGTACGCGCGCCATTCGGCCGGGCGAGGACGTGCGCGCGGGGCGTTGGTGGTGGGAGTCGTCGGACTCCAAGGAATGCGGCCTGCATGCGGGTAACCGCGTTATCGGCATCGTGGCGCGCGGCGAGTGACGCCATCCATGAATTCACAATCTGTTTTAGGGGAATAACCTATGTCCGCTGTGATCCAACGCAGCCACCTGGATTGGCTGGAATCCGAAGCCATTTTCATCATGCGCGAGGTGGCCGCCGAAAGCGAAAAGCCCGTGCTGCTGTTTTCGGGCGGCAAAGATTCGGTGGTGCTGCTGCGCCTGGCCGAAAAGGCTTTCCGTCCGGGACGCTTCCCGTTCCCGCTCATGCACATCGATACCGGCCACAACTTCGATGAAGTCATCGCCTTTCGTGACCAGCGCGCCGCAGAGCTGGGCGAGGAACTGATCGTGCGCAGTGTTGAAGATTCCATCAAGCGCGGCAGCGTGGTGTTGCGCCGCGAAACGGATTCGCGCAACGCGGCGCAGGCGGTGACGCTCTTGGAAGCGATCGAGGAATTCGGCTTTGACGCCTGCATCGGCGGCGCGCGGCGCGACGAAGAAAAGGCGCGTGCCAAGGAACGCATCTTTTCGTTCCGCGACGAGTTCGGCCAATGGGATCCCAAGGCTCAGCGCCCCGAACTGTGGAACCTGTTCAATACCCGCGTGCATCGTGGCGAGAACATGCGCGTGTTCCCGATCTCGAACTGGACCGAGCTGGACGTCTGGCAATACATCCAGCGCGAGCAATTGGCGCTGCCGTCCATCTACTACAGCCACGAACGCGAGGTGGTGCGCAGGAAGGGCCTGCTGGTGCCCGTAACCCGCCTGACTCCGCCACAGGAAGGCGAACAGGTCGAGCGGCTGCCGGTACGGTTTCGCACGGTGGGTGATATCTCGTGCACCTGCCCGGTGGCCTCCGACGCCGCCGATAGCTACGCCATCATCGCCGAGACGGCTGTGACCGACATCACCGAGCGCGGCGCCACGCGCATGGACGACCAGACTTCCGAGGCCTCGATGGAGCGCCGCAAGAAGGAAGGCTATTTCTGAATGCACAACGCCGGCTGCGGCCGGCGGCAGGGGACGCACATGAATGCACTGAACGATTCTTTTCTTTCCGGCGCCGGCACGGGCGTGCTGCGCTTGATCACGGCGGGTTCCGTCGATGACGGCAAGTCCACCTTGATCGGCCGCTTGCTCTACGACAGCAAGGGCGTGTTCGCCGACCAGCTGGACGCCATCTCGCGCGCCAAGCACAAGCGGGTCGCGGGCGACGGCATCGACTTTTCGCTGCTGACCGACGGCCTGGAAGCCGAGCGCGAGCAGGGCATCACCATCGACGTGGCCTACCGCTATTTCTCCACGCCCGCGCGCAAGTTCATCATCGCGGACGCGCCGGGCCACGAGCAGTACACCCGCAATATGGTGACGGGCGCATCGACGGCGGATGTGGCGGTCATACTCATCGACGCGACGCGCGCGGCCGACGGCAAGCTGTTGCCGCAGACCAAGCGGCACAGCACGATCGCGCGGCTGCTGGGCATCCGCCACATTGTGGTGGCGGTGAACAAGATGGACCTGGTGGATTGGGACCGCGCCGTGTTCGACCGCATCCGCGATGCGTATGCGGACCTGGCCACCAAACTGGGCATTGCGCATTTTGATGTGCTGCCGTTGTCGGCGCTTAATGGCGACAACGTGGTGACGCTGTCGCCCAAGACGCCTTGGTACGAAGGCCAGCCCTTGCTGGCGTTGCTGGAATCGTTGGATCTTGCCAGCGACGGGCGCGCGTTGCCGCTGCGCTTTCCGGTGCAATGGGTGGCGCGGCACGGTGGCGATCAGAAGGAAGACTTTCGCGGCTACGCGGGGCGCGTGGCCAGCGGCGTGCTGCGCGCGGGCGATGCTGTCACGGTGCAACCGTCGGGCGTGACGGCGGTGGTTCGCGAGGTGCGCGTGTTCGACCGCGTGTTGGATGAGGCGGTGGCCGGCGATTCCGTCACGCTGGTGTTGGACCGTGATGTGGACGTGTCGCGCGGCGACGTGATCGTGCACACCGCCGCGCCCGCGCAAGTGACGCGCGAGTTCGAAGCCGAGCTCTGCTGGCTGGATGCGCAAGCCTTGAATCCGGCACGCAAGTATCTGTTGAAGTCGGGCACGCGACTGACGTCGGCGAAGATTCGCGCGGTGCTGTCGCATCGCGACATCCACGAATTGCAGGAAGTCGAGAACACCGAAGGCACCTTGCAGATGAACGACATTGGTCGCGTGACCTTCACCACGCGCGAGGCCTTGGCAGTGGATCGCTATGCCGATGTTCCGGCCACGGGGGCCTTTATTTTGATCGACGAAGCCACGCATCAGACTGCGGCGGCGGGCATGTTGCGTTAGGCCGGGATTGGGCTGGAAAACAACGAATTTTCAGCCCTTTTTTTTGTGTTGTATTTCTGCCAAACGTAATGCTGGTGCGGGTTTCCAGGCGATATCGCCTGGTGAAATCGATTTGTTCAGACGCGCTCCGCGTCTTGCGGTAAAGTGGGGCTGTTTTACGAAAAGGCTTTTGGTGCTTGTCAAAACCACTGTGTTTTTGTACAGTAGTTTTTATGGCACGCACCGATCATTCTTTTCCCGCCGGTTCTGGGTCCCCGGCTGCCGCCCCCGCCGCCTTGCGCGGTCGGGGTGCGGTTACTAATGTTCGGCATCGCTTTCAGCGCGATGACCGTGTGCAGGTCGATGACGGCTGGTCCGGCTCCGGCCTGCCAGCGGATTTCGTCGAATCCGTCCCTGATAATTCCTCCGACGATTCTCCCGAAAGCACGTCCGCCCATTCCCCCGCAGCCGGCTCTGGCTCCTTGCGCGGCGCGACGGTCATTCCCATCCTGCCCGATACGCGCCTGGAGCCGCCCGCTCCCAAGACGACGGTTACCGCGGAAGAAGCCCGCAAGATGCTGTCGCGCAATGATTCGCCCGATATCCCCTTCGACGTTGCCGTCAACCCTTACCGGGGTTGCGAGCACGGTTGCGTGTATTGCTACGCGCGGCCCACGCATTCCTACCTGGGCATGTCGCCCGGGCTGGATTTTGAAACCCGGCTGGTTGCCAAGGCCAACGCCGTCGAGGCCTTGCGCGCCGAGCTCGCGCGCCCTGGCTATAAGCCGTCGCCCATCAATATCGGTTCTGCTACCGACGCCTACCAGCCCATCGAACGCGACTGGCGCCTGACGCGCGGCATGCTGGAATTGATGCTGGAAACCCGGCATCCGGTAACCATCGTGACCAAGAACGCGCTGGTGGCGCGCGACCTGGACCTGCTGGCGGCGCTGGCGGAACAGAATCTGGTGGTGGTCTACATCAGCATCACCACGCTGGACGCCGGCATGGCCCGCACGCTGGAACCGCGTGCGGCAGCGCCCTGGCGGCGGCTGGAAGCCGTGCGCAGCCTGACGGATGCCGGCGTGCCGGTGGGCGTGCTGGTGGCGCCGGTCATTCCGTTCATCAACGACGAATCCATGGAACACATCCTCCAGGAGTCCAAGGCGGCAGGCGCGCATTACGCCAGCTACACCGTCTTGCGCCTGCCCTGGGAGGTCAAGACCCTGTTCGAAGACTGGCTCAACGCCCATTACCCCGACCGCGCGCAGCGTGTGTTGCACCGCATAGAAGACCTGCGCAATGGTCGCCGCAATGATCCGAATTTCGGTTCGCGGATGCGCGGTACAGGCATCTGGGCAGACTTGCTGCGTCAGCGCTTTGCCGTTGCCACCCGCAAGCTGGGGCTGAACCGCCACCGTCTGGCGCTGGATTGCGATCGCTTCCAGCCCCCGGTGATGGCAGGGGGTACGCCCTCGCTGTTCGCTGCGGGCTTTGCGGCTGGCTCTGCCGGTGGGTTTTCGGGTGCCACCTCTTTGGGTGCCAGGTCTTCAGGTGCCACCTCTTCTTCCGATTTCCTATCCCCGGTTGGCGCGCAAGCGTCTTCAGGGGTCCCCCATTCTGGCGGGTTGCCCGCAGTCAGCGGCGCCTATGGGCGCGGCGAACGCCAATTGCGCGCGTTGGCGGCTGGCCAGTTGTCGCTGTTCGATTGATCGCGGCTCGTCGCCGTGTCGGCCGCCATGGCGGCGTGGAATTATTTCTTCAAGGAGTTCTTATGAACACCGCTGATTTTTCCGTTTTGTCTGATGAGCTCGTCGTCTCGTTGAACCCGCTGCGCCGCGGAGCCCATCGCGCCCGTGCCGTGTGCGCCCGGCTGACGGGTCTGGCCATGCCTTGGACAAGCGCATCGGCAGGTGGCGAACGGCGCGACCGCAGCCGGTCGGGTACCGCGCCGGCACGCTGGCCGTTTCCGCCCGCGCCGGTTGAAGAGGGGACGCTAGTGGGGCAGGCTGTATCGGTGCCCATGCCGGCGCCCGTATCGGTGCCCGTCTCTGCGCCCGTATCGGTACCCGTATCCGGCATTCGTCCCGTGATCGCGCCAGCGGTGGCCCCGGCCACGCCGGCATCTGTCGCGCGCGAGCGCAGCCTGGGCAACGCCACGGTAGAACCCGTGAGCTCCCAAGTGACCATGAAGGCGATGGTGTTGGATGTGGTGATGGTGCTGGCCTGGGGGGCAATCATCCCCGGCCTGATGTGGCTGGGTGCGGCTGCTGGCTTCTAAGCAGTCAGCACCCATCACTGGGCAGCGCGATCAGCTGGAACCCAGCAGAACCACGCCCACCAAAATGGCAAGGCAGCCGGCCAAGCGGCCCGGGCCAACCTTTTCGCGCAGCAGGAACATGCCGGCCAGGGTGCCAAGCATCATCGACATTTCGCGGGCAGGCGCCACCAGGCTCAAGGGCGCGCCGTTGCGCAAGGCGTACAGCACCAGGATGTATCCCAACGGAGACAGCAGACCCACGGCCAAGGCCAGATGCCAGTGCCCGCGCATGGACTCCCAGGCTTGAGCACGCCGGCGCAGCATGTGGGGCGTCATCATCGTGGTTCGAGTGACACAGGTAAACCAGTCGAACAGCACGGGGCTGATCAGCAGTACCTTCACGCCATAGGCGTCCACCACGGTGTAGGCGGCGATGAACAGGCCGATCACCAGGCCCCAGCGCACGCCAACCCAGGCTTGCGCCTGCTTGAAGATGGTCAGCCGGCCCTGGGTGGCGATCAGCAGCACCCCGATGACCACGCACAGCATGCCGATAATACCGGTGCTGGTGGCGGGCTCGCCCAGTAGCAGGAAGGCCCCGGTGGTGGACAGCAGCGGGCCGGTTCCTCGCGCAATGGGGTACACCACGGACAAGTCAGCCACCTGATAGCCGCGTTGCAGGCACAGGCTGTAGCCCAGATGCAACAGGCTGGATGTCAGGATGGCGCCCACGACGGGCCAGGTCCAGCTCATGCCGTCATGTATCAGCACCCAGATCACCCATGGGGCATAGAGCACCGATGCGCATAGCCCGTAGGCAAACACGAAAGGCGCGCCCACCATGGCCGCGCGCTTGGCAAGCAGGTTCCACGTAGCGTGGGCCATCGCCGCCAGGACGACCAATATCAGGGACGTATACGACATGAGGGAACAGCGTCAGATGACGTGTTTGTTACAGAAGTGGCAAGGGTACAGCAAGCCACGGGAAGGGCGCCATTCTACTCGACGGCCGTCAGAACTTTTGGTGTAGAATCATTGGTTTGCCAAATCTCATCCTCTGCTTGCGGCACGAGTAACAACATCGGTAAAAATCGCACGGCAAAAATTTTTAGCCCGCAAAGACATGATGATCTAGGAGTTCTCATGAACCTTATCGCTATCCTGGAACAGGAAGAAATTGCCCGTCTGACCGGCGGCCAAGCCAAGCCTGAATTTGCTCCTGGTGACACCGTCATCGTGAGCGTGAACGTCGTTGAAGGCACCCGCAAGCGCGTGCAGGCCTTCGAAGGCGTTGTTATCGCCAAGCGCAATCGCGGCCTGAACTCCGCGTTCACCGTGCGCAAGATTTCGTCGGGTGAAGCCGTGGAACGTACGTTCCAGCTGTACTCGCCGCAAATCGCCGGCATCGAAGTCAAGCGCCGCGGCGACGTGCGCCGCGCCAAGCTGTACTACCTGCGCAACCGCTCGGGCAAGTCGGCACGTATCAAGGAAAAGCTGGTCAGCAAGCAAGCCTCGGCGGCTTGATCGCTTATCGGCACACGGCCCTTCCAGTGTCGGACGTTCGCGCCATTCAGCGTTTCCGTCCGGCACAGGTTTCCGGGTTAAAAAGGCACCTGCGAGGGTGCCTTTTTCTTTTTGCAAAGCCGTATGTCTGATTCCTCGTATTCCGCGCGGCCACGACGGCCGCTCGTGCGTCCCGGCTTCGATCCGGCGATGCAACCGTGGGTGGTGGCCAATGAGTCCTTGCCGGCCGTGCCCGCCAGCCTGCTGACCCCGCATCGCTTGCGGGGCACCTTGACCCAGCCGTCCACCTGGACGCTGGAGCTTTCTCGCGACAACGACCTGCGCTATCCCGGACGCGAAGGCACGCCCGTGCCTGCCGCCGTGCTGATCCCGCTGGTGACCCGTGACAACGGCGTGCACATCATGCTGACCCAGCGCGCCGCGCACCTGCATGACCATGCAGGGCAGATCAGCTTTCCGGGTGGTCGCATCGAGACCAGTGATTCGACGCCAGTTGCCGCCGCCTTGCGCGAAGCGCAAGAGGAAACGGGCTTGCCCGCCGACCATGTTGAAGTGTTGGGCAGCATGCCGCCTTACCTGACGGCAACGGGCTTTTCGATCATTCCGGTGGTGTCGCTGGTGCGTCCGGGCTTTGAGCTGGCGCCCGACGCTTTCGAGGTAGCTGAAGTGTTCGAAGTGCCGCTGTCCTTTCTGATGGACCCGGCCAATCACCGGCTGTATGAAGCCCGCCTGGATGACGGTCGCGTGCGCAATTATTACGGCATGCCCTATGGCAAGCACTTCATTTGGGGCGCTACGGCAGGCATGCTGCGCAATCTTTATCACCTGTTACGCAATGGGCTGCAGCCTGGCTGACAACCCAGGCTCGCAGCACCTTGCCCCTGCACACACAAAAAAAGACGGCCGTTTTCGGGCCGTCTTTTTTTTGGAGAGGGAGCCGATCAGTAGCGTTGCTGGCCCGCCAGGTTCTCTTCCAGAATGCGTTCGTACAGCGCGTAGCGCAGCGGGTTGATCTTGCCTGCCTGCAAGGCGGCGACCACGCCGCACCCGGGTTCGCGCCGATGTGTGCAGTTATAGAACCGGCATTCCTCGATGGGCTGCGTAAATTCCGGAAAGCCGCGGATGATGTCGTCGCGCGTCAGGTGCTGCAAGCCAAACGCCTGGAATCCCGGCGAATCGATCAAGTCGCCGCCGGGCTCGGGCAAATGGTAGAGCCGCGTGCTCGTCGTGGTGTGCTTGCCCATGTCCAGCGCGGTGGAGTGCTCGCGCGTAGCGGCGCGGGCGTCGGGGATCAGGGCATTGAGCAGGGTGGACTTGCCCATGCCGCTTTGGCCCAGCAGCAGGTTGGTGCGCCCGGCCAGGCGCGGCGCCAGCAAGGAATGCACCTTTTCCGGTTCCAGCGCGCTGAGTTCGACCACGGGCACACCCAGCGCCGCGATGGGCGCCAGGCGCGCGCGTGCCGCGGGCAGTTCTTCCGTCAGGTCGGTCTTGTTCAAGACGATCAGTGGCGAAATGCCGGCGCTCCAGGCGCCGGCCAGCGCGCGCCCGGTCAGGTCGTCCGAGAACGTCGGTTGCACCGCGATCACGATCAGCAGTTGGTCGACGTTCGAGGCGAACTGCTTGGAGCGCATGTCGTCCGACCGATACAGCAGGTTGCTGCGCGGCAGGATGGCGTCAATGGCGCCTTCATCCTTGCCTTGCGGGGCGATGCGCACGCGGTCGCCCACGGCGGCGCCGGTTTTCTTGCCGCGCGGAAAGCACTTGCGCAGGGAACCATCGGCCAGCTCTACCGTGTAGTGGCGCCCGTGCGCGGCGATGATGCGGCCGTCAATCTGGTCGCCCACGGCTTCGGACGGCGGGGCCGTGGCGCCGTTTCGGGTATTGCGCGCGTTGCTCATGCGGCAGTCGCCATCAGGTGGCGGATGCGCTCGGCGGCGGGGGGATGGCTGTCGTAGAAGGCGGAATGCACAGGGTCGGGAGTCAGCGTAGCAGCGTTGTCGTCATAGAGTTTGACCAGTGCGGATACCAGATGCGCTGGCGAACTCTGCTCGGCCGCATAGCGGTCCGCTTCGAATTCGTCGCGACGCGAGTACCAACTGGCCAACGGCGTGAACATGAAAGTAAAAACGGGAATGACCAGGAAGAACAGCAACAGCGCCATGGCGTCGTTGCGGCCACCCAACTGGGGCATCACGCCCAGGTCCACATAGAACCAGGGTTGCTGCGACACCCAGCCCAGGATGGCGAAGAAAGCCAGCGCGGCGCCGAAGCTGAAGAGCACGCGCTTGATGATGTGGCGCTTGGCGAAGTGGCCCAGTTCGTGCGCCAACACGGCTTCGATTTCATCGCCGTTCAGGCGGGCAAGCAAGGTGTCGAAGAACACAATGCGGCGCGACCGCCCGAAGCCGGTGAAATAGGCGTTGCCGTGCGCGGAGCGGCGCGAGCCGTCCATCACGAACAGGCCATTGAGCGCAAAGCCGCAGCGCTGCGCCAGGCGCTGGATGCGGCCGGCCAGTTCCGGGTCGGACAGCGGCGTGAATTTATTGAAGAGCGGGGCGATGAACATCGGGTAGATGATCAGCAGCGCCAGGTTGAATACGGTCCACAGCGCCCAGGCCCACACCCACCAGTAGGCACCCGCGCTGCCCATCAACCACAGCACGGCGGCAGCCAACGGCAGACCCAGTACGGCCGCCACCAGCAAACCCTTGGCGGTATCCGCGATGAACAATTCGGGCGTCATGCGATTGAAGCCGAAGCGCGCTTCCAGTTTGAACTGCCGCCATAGCGTGAACGGCAGGCCAAGCAGGCCCAGCACCAGCGCCACCACCACCAGCAAAAGCATCTGGCGCAAAAAGTCATTGCTGGTAAGCTGGCCCACCATCAGGTCAATGAATTGCAAGCCGCCCATCAGGGTCAGGCACACCAGCAGAATCGCGTCGTAAGTGCGTTCCAGCATGCCCAGCTTGACGCGCGCAACCGTGTAGTCGGCGGCGCGTTGATGGCTGGTCAACCCGATACGGGGCGAGAATTCGGCGGGCACCTGGTCGCGGTTGCGCGCGACGTGGCGGATCTGGCGGCTGGCCAGCCACAGGCGCACCGCGATATCGGCAAGCAGGAAAGCAACGAACAGCAGTGTGAACATGGGCGAAGCGGATGGCTCAATAGGGATGTGCGAAAATCGCGTGTTTTATAGGCAAATTATATGGCTGTGAACGAAAATCGCCTGGTCTGGCTCGACATGGAAATGACCGGGTTGGATCCCGAGAAAGAACGCATCATCGAGGTTGCCGTCGTGGTCACCGAACCCGACCTGACGGTGGTGGCCGAAGGCCCGGTTCTGGTCGTCCACCAGCCCGACAGCCTGCTGGATGCCATGGATAACTGGAACAAATCCACCCACGGCAAGAGCGGCTTGATCGACAAGGTCCGCGCGTCGACCGTGTCCGAGGCGCAGGCAGAGGATACGCTGTTGGCGTTTTTGGCGCAGCATGTGCCGGCGGGAAAATCGCCGCTGTGCGGCAACACCATCAGCCAGGACCGCCGCTTCATGTTTGCTTACATGCCGCGTCTGGAACAGTTCTTCCATTACCGCAACCTGGATGTCAGCACGCTGAAGGAACTGGCGCGCCGCTGGGCGCCGGCTGTCTACAAGGGCTTCGAGAAAAAGAGCCGCCACGAAGCGCTGGCCGATATCTACGAGTCCATCGACGAACTCAAGTACTACCGCGAACACTTCCTGAAAGTGTAAGCAGGCGGCTGGCGCCGGGCTTGCCCGGCAATCAGCCCGCCGCGCGGTAGGACCATACTCTTTTCACGCCATGCCCAGTCATTCCGTTGCTCAGATTCGCCGCGCCGAGCAGTTGGCTTTGGCCGAGGGGGCGTCGCTTATGCCCAGGGCTGGCGCGGCGGCCGCGACATTTGCCGCCGAACGGGTTGGCCCTGGCGGCTCCGTCCTGGCCGTGGCCGGTCCCGGCAATAACGGCGGGGATGCCCTGGAAGCCGCGGCACGCCTGCTGGCGTTGGGCCTGCGAGTTCAGGTGGTGCTGCCGTCCGGCCCCGAAAAATTGCCCGCCGACGCGGCGCGCGCCTGGGGCGGCTGGCTTGACGCTGGGGGCCGCACGCTGGCTTCGCTTCCCTCCACGCCTCCTGATCTGCTTATCGACGGCCTGTTCGGCATCGGGCTGAACCGTCCGTTGGATTCCTCGTGGCAGCAGTTGGTCGATACGATCAATGCGTGGCGGGTGCCCGTGTTGGCGCTGGATGTGCCCAGCGGCATTGACGCCGATTCTGGCGCGGCGCTAGGCCGGCCGATCCAGGCCACCTGGACGCTATCTTTTATCGCTACCGCGCGTGGTCTGACTCACCCTGGTGCCGGTCGCGACGCCGCGGGCGAACGCCATGTGGACACATTGGGGGTGTCGATGCCGCCCGGCGATGCCGCCGGGTAGGCGGATTACCCCGACGTACCCTTGTCGAGGTCACGCGCTCGGAAGGCGCGACACCCCTCAGGCCGGCCGTCCGCCAAAACGGGATTCCACGTCCGCCGTCAACGGCGTGTAACGCTCATTGTCTTGCCCGGCACGCGCGTTCAGATGGGTTTCCGACGCATCGAACACCTTCCAGTAGATGCGTCCGCATAGTGCGCGGGCGGCATGGCCCGGCCAGTTGTCGGGCAGCATCGGTCCGGGCAGTTGCGGGTCGTGCAGCACGATCCGGCGCCAGTGGTGCAGCAGCATGACCCGCACGACAAAGGCGTCGGCGGGCGGCGGGCTTTCCTCCAGCAGTTTTTCCAGCGGACCGAAATTGCGCGAGAACTGACGGTACTGCTCGGCCACGTCGTCCAGGTTCCAGCACTGCGAGGCCAGGCTGGCGATGGGCAAGCCGCCCGCGCCGGCCAGGTCGCGGGCGGACAGCACCAGCGCCCGATCCGGGATGCCCAGCTTTTCCAGGATGTCGTGCGCGGCGCTCGCCTCGGTGTGCGGGTGCGCGAACAGGCCCGGCGCGATCATTCCGAACCCTTCCCAGACCAGTTCCCGGCGCAGTTCGGCGCGTTCGGCCAGCCCGTTGCCCGTGCGTGGCAGCGCCACCAGCGTCCATTCGCCGTTCCAGTCTTGCGTCGCGCCCTCATAAATGCGCTGCGAGGCATGCGCGGTGTGTCGCTGTCCCTGTTCAGAAATCAGATACAGGCTGCGTCGGCCGTGCCGCTCCGATTGCAGCCAGTTTTGCGCTACCAGCCGAAAGACGCTGGTGCGCAGCAAGCGTTCATTGATGCCCAGCGGGGCCAGCAGCTCGATCAGGTCGCCTAGCCAGATGGCGCCGCCGTGAGGCGCGAGCGCGTCTCCCAGCAAGCTGACGCAGAGCGATTTGGCACGGGGCGGGTCGCTTTTCAACAAGCGGGACAGGAAACGGTCCAAAGGCGACGTAGGGTTTGCCATAGGGTGGGCCAAATGTGGCCGATATCGGGATCCGCAATATGATACATAAATCCAATGTGATACAGCTTTGCGTTTGACAATGGTTTTTTTGTATTAAATAATCCACCTATGACATGACGGTGCTGCGGAGCGTTTGCCTTGCGTTTTCGCAACCCGTCTCAAGGAGACAAAACATGTACGCTCAACTCGTCGAAACCGGCGTCAAGCAGGTCAAGACCGCCGACCAGCTTGAAGGCCCCGAACAGACGTTCCAGCGCCGCATAGACGATGGCGTGCGCATTGAGGCCAAGGACTGGATGCCCGATGCCTATCGCAAGACGCTGGTGCGCCAGATCTCGCAGCACGCGCACTCGGAAATCGTCGGCATGCTGCCCGAAGGCAACTGGATCACGCGTGCGCCGTCCCTCAAGCGCAAGGCGATCCTGCTGGCCAAGGTGCAGGACGAGGCCGGCCACGGGCTGTACCTGTACAGTGCCGCCGAGACGCTCGGCGTATCGCGCGATGAGCTGATCGACGACCTGCACGCCGGTCGCGCCAAGTACTCCAGCATCTTCAATTACCCCACCCTTAGCTGGGCCGATATCGGCATGATCGGCTGGCTGGTCGATGGCTCGGCCATCATCAACCAGATCCCGCTGTGCCGCTGCTCATACGGCCCCTACGCGCGCGCCATGGTGCGCGTCTGTAAGGAAGAGTCTTTCCACCAGCGCCAGGGGTACGACCTCTTGATGCAGATGTGCCTGCACGGCACGCCCGAGCAAAAGGCGATGGTGCAAGATTCCCTGAACCGCTGGTGGTGGCCCGCCCTGATGATGTTCGGCCCGTCCGACGCCGACTCGCCCAATAGCGCGCAGTCGATGGCCTGGAAGATCAAGCTCTTCTCTAATGACGAGCTGCGCCAGAAAATGGTCGACCAGACCGTGCCGCAGGCCGAATACCTGGGCCTGACCGTGCCGGACCCCGATCTCAAGTGGAACGCCGAACGCGGCCACTATGACTTCGGCGAGATCGACTGGAGCGAGTTCTACGCCGTGCTCAAGGGCAACGGGCCATGCAACCGCGAGCGCCTGGCCGCGCGCGTCAAGGCGCACGAAGACGGCGCCTGGGTGCGCGACGCGCTGGTGGCCTACGCGGACAAGAAGGCGCAGCGCAAGGCCGCTTGAAGCGAACCGCCTGAACCGGCCGCAGCGCGTCTGCGTTCCTCTTCAAGCGCGCCTGCGTACCTTTTTCCACCCCGACTTCACATCATCATTGCCGTCCGGTGCGCGCCACGCGCCCGGCATTCCAAGGATATTCATCATGAGCAAAGACTGGCCTTTGTGGGAAGTGTTCATCCGCAGCCAGCACGGCCTGGCCCACAAGCACGTCGGCAGCCTGCACGCCTCGGACGCCGAAATGGCGATCAACCACGCACGCGACGTCTACACGCGCCGCAACGAAGGCCTGAGCATCTGGGTCGTGCGCGCCTCGGACATCTCGGCCAGCAGCCCCGGCGACAAGGAGCCCTTGTTCGAACCGGCCAACAGCAAGGTCTACCGGCATCCCACGTTTTTCCCGATGCCCGACGAAATCAAGCACATGTAAGGCGGCGGGCAGACATGGACAAGACTTTGTTTGAATATCTGCTGCGCCTGGGCGATTCGTCGCTCATCCTGTCGCAGCGCCTGGGCGCATGGACCGGCCACGGCCCCATCCTGGAAGAAGACCTGGCGCTGACCAATACCGCGCTGGACCTGCTGGGCCAGGCCCGTATGTGGCTGACGCTGGCGGGTGAAGTCGAAGGCGCCGGCCGCGATGAAGACGCGCTGGCCTATCACCGCGACGCCCATCAATTCCACAACGTGCTGCTGGTTGAGCGCGCCAACGGCAACTACGCCGACACCATGGCGCGCCAGTTCCTGTTCGACGTGTGGCACTACTTCCTGTTGCAACGCCTGGAACAGTCCAGCGACGAACGTGTCGCCGCCATCGCCGCCAAGTCCATCAAGGAAGTCACCTACCACGTGCGCCGCTCGTCGGACATGGTGGTGCGCCTGGGTGACGGCACCGACGAAAGTCACGCCAAGATGCAGGCCGCCATCGACGACGCCTGGCGCTTCACCGGCGAATTGTTCGCCGACGACGCCGTGGACCAGGACGTGGCCGCGCGCGGCATCGGCTGTGAACTTTCCGCCCTGCGCGAACCGTGGCTGGCCCACGTGCGCGAAGTACTGGAAGAAGCCACGTTGACCGTGCCCGATGAAACCGCCGCCAACCATCTGGCCTACCGTGGCGGCCGCCAGGGCAGGCACACCGAAGAACTGGGCTACGTGCTGGCCGAAATGCAGTACCTGCCGCGCGCCTATCCAGGAGCCACGTGGTGAACGCGCTGGCGCCCATTTCCGCCGACCAGGTCTACGCCTGGCTGCAGGAGGTTCCCGATCCGGAGATCCCCGTGCTGTCCGTGGTGGACCTGGGCGTGGTGCGTGACGTGACCTGGGACGGCGACACCTGCGTCGTCGTCATCACGCCCACGTACTCCGGCTGCCCGGCCATGCGCGAGATCACGCAGGACATCCAGCAGACGCTGGCGCGCCACGGTATTGACGAGGTCCGTGTCGACACCCGCCTGGCGCCCGCCTGGACGACCGACTGGATGAGCGAAAAGGGCCGCGAAGCCCTCAAGGGCTACGGCATCGCCGCGCCCGCCGAACGCGCCATCGACATCTCGGGCATCAGCCGCCGCGCCGCCGCGCCCGCCATCGCGTGCCCGCGCTGCGGCTCGCGCGACACGCGGATGGTCAGCAACTTCGGGTCCACGTCGTGCAAGGCGCTGTATCGCTGCGTGTCTTGCCGCGAACCCTTCGATTATTTCAAGACTCACTGAGAGCGGTTTCAAGATGAGCAACCAATTTCATTCCTTGAAGGTGGCCTCGGTGGCGCGCAATACGCGCGATGCCGTCGTCGTCACCTTTGACCTGCCCGACACGCTGACCGACGAGTTCGCCTTCCTGCCCGGGCAGTACCTGACCCTGCGCACGCAACTGAATGGCGAAGAGCTGCGCCGCTCGTACTCGATCTGTTCCGCCCCGCACGACAAGCTGCTGCGCGTGGCCATCAAGAAGGTCGACGAAGGCGCGTTCTCAAGTTGGGCCAACCACGAACTGCAACCGGGCCAGACGCTGGAAGTGATGGCGCCCGCCGGCAACTTCACCGTGGATTTCTCGCCCGAGAACCAGCGCCATTACGTGGCCTTCGCGGTGGGCAGCGGCATCACGCCGGTGTTCTCGCTGGTGAAGACCGCGCTGTCCATCGAACCGCGCAGCAAGTTCACGCTGTTCTTTGGCAACCGCGCATCGTCGGCCGTGCTGTTCCGCGAAGAAATCGAAGACCTGAAGAATCTGTACATGGAGCGCTTCTCGCTGGTCTACGTCATGAGCCGCGAGACGCAAGACATCGAACTGTTCAACGGCCGTCTGGACGGCGACAAGGTCGACCAACTGATGTCGGCCTGGATGAGCCCCGAAGACATCGATTACGCTTTTGTCTGTGGTCCGCAGACCATGACCGAAAGCGTGGTCGAGCGGTTGCAAGCCCGTGGCATTCCGAAGGCGAACATCAAGTTCGAGCTGTTCGGAGCGCCCAAGGGACCACGCGCGCTGCGCACCGGCCACGACGCGCCGCAGGCGCCGGGCAAGGGTCAGTGCGAAGTTACCGTGGTGCAGGACGGCCACAGCCGCATGTTCGTGATTGATAAGAATAAAGACAGCGTGCTGGACTCGGCGCTGGCGCAGGGAATCGAGCTGCCGTACTCGTGCAAGGGCGGCGTGTGTTCCACCTGCCGTTGCAAGGTCATCGAAGGTGAAGTGGACATGGACGCCAACTTCGCCCTGGAAGACTACGAAGTGGCGCGCGGTTTTGTATTGAGTTGCCAGAGCTTTCCGGTCAGCGACCGCCTGGTTATCGACTTCGACCAGGAAACCTGACGCGGCCTGTGCCAGTCAGACACCCCTAATTCATTGGAGAGACAAGCGTGTCCCAAAAATTCTTCGAACGTCACCAGTCCGTGCTGGAACAATCCCTGGCGGCAGCCGCGTTGCGTGGCTACTGGAGCCCGTTTGCCGAATCGCCCAGCCCGCGTAACTATGGGGAAACGGCCAATGACGACGGCCGCGCCGCCTTCGAAGCCCTGAAGGGCAAGCCGTTCCCGTTGAACCTGCACGATGCCGACGGCACCGTGGGCGGCGAAAAATCGCCCTATGGTTTCGACCTGGGTATTACCTACCCGCACGTGCCGGTCGACAAGCTGATTAGCGCTTCCAAGCGCGCGCTGGAAGACTGGCGCCGCGCCGGCCCGCAAGCCTGGGTGGGCGTGTCGCTGGAAATCCTGGCGCGCCTGAACAAGCTCAGTTTTGAAATTGCCTACGCCGTGCAGCACACCACCGGCCAGGGTTTCATGATGGCCTTCCAGGCCGGCGGCCCGCACGCGCAAGACCGTGGCTTTGAAGCCGTGACCTACGCCTGGCAGGAAATGTCGCGCATTCCGGGCGTGGCGATCTGGGAAAAGCCGCAAGGCAAGAATGACCCGATCCGCATGGAAAAGCAGTTCACCGTGGTGCCGCGTGGCGTGGCGCTGGTGATCGGCTGCTCGACCTTCCCGACCTGGAACGGTTACCCCGGCATGTTCGCCAGCCTGGCCACCGGCAACACCGTTATCGTCAAACCCCACCCGGGCGCGATCCTGCCGCTGGCCATCACCGTGAAGGTGGCGCGCGAAGTGCTGCAAGAGGCGGGCTTCGACCCCGATGTGGTGCTGCTGGCCGCGCACGAAGCGGGCGACGATACGGCGCAGAAGCTGGCGCTGGACCCGGCCGTCAAGATCGTGGACTTCACCGGCAGCACCGCCAACGGCGACTGGCTGGAAAACAATGCCCGCCAGGCACTGGTCTACACCGAGAAGGCCGGCGTCAACCAGGTCATTATCGATTCCACCGACGACTTGAAGGGCGTGGCGCGCAACCTGGCGTTCTCGCTGGCCTTGTACTCAGGCCAGATGTGCACGGCGCCGCAGAATATTTACGTGCCGCGCGACGGCATCAACACGCCGGAAGGCCGCGTCAGCTTTGATGACGTTGCCGCCGCCTTGGGCGTGGCGCTGGAGAAGCTGGGCGCGGATGCCGCTCGCGCCGTGGAACTGACTGGTGCCATCCAGAATGACGGCATCGTAGAACGCATCGAAAAGGCCCGCGCGCTGGGCCTGCCGGTGGTAGCCGACAGCAAGACGCTGACGCACCCGCAGTTTGAAAACGCGCGTGTGCGCACGCCGCTGCTGCTGCGCACGGAAGCGGGCAACGCGGCCATCAGCCAGGAATGGTTTGGCCCGATCGCCTTCGTGGTGGCCACGGATTCCACGGCGCACAGCGTCCAGTTGGCGCGCGACAGCGTCATCCAGCACGGCGCTTTGTCCTTGTCGGCCTACACGACCGACCCGCAAGTGGCTGACCAGGTGCAGGATGCGGCGGAAGTGTCCGGCGTGTCGTTGTCGTTGAACCTGACGGGTGCGGTGTTCGTCAACCAGACCGCGGCATTCAGCGACTTCCACGGCACCGGCGCCAACCCGGCCGCCAACGCGGCGCTGTCCGACGCGGCCTTCGTATCGAACCGCTTCCGCGTGGTGCAAACCCGCCGTCACGTCTAAGCAGGGCGACGCTTATGAGCTACCAGGATATTCAATTCGACCTGTCGGGCGGCATCGCGCGCCTGACGCTGAACCGGCCCGACAAGCTGAACAGCTTTACGGCCAACATGCACGCCGAAGTGGCCGACGCGCTGACGCGCGTGGAAACCGAAGGCGCCCGCGTGCTGGTGCTGACCGGCGCGGGCCGTGGCTTTTGCGCGGGCCAGGACTTAAGCGAGCGCAAGCCCGCCGAAGACGGCACGCCGCCCGACCTGGGCGAGACGGTCGACAAGTTCTACGCGCCTTTGGTGCGCCGCCTGAACGCCTTGCCCATGCCCGTTGTGGTGGGCGTGAACGGCGTGGCGGCAGGGGCGGGTGCCAACCTGGCGTTCGCGGGCGATATCGTCATCGCCAAGGCATCGGCCAATTTCATCCAGTCGTTTTGCCGCCTGGGCCTGATTCCCGACACCGGCGGCACGTTCGCGCTGCCGCGACTGGTGGGCCGCGCGCGCGCCATGGGCTTGGCCATGCTGGGCGACA
Organism: Achromobacter spanius; assembly: GCF_029637605.1. NCBI lineage: Bacteria > Pseudomonadati > Pseudomonadota > Betaproteobacteria > Burkholderiales > Alcaligenaceae > Achromobacter > Achromobacter spanius. The sequence goes on from NZ_CP121261.1 coordinate 6,174,122, forward strand.
AGCTCAGCGCCAAGCAGGCCGAGGAATGGGGCCTGATCTGGCAATGTGTGGCGGATGAAGAATTCGACGCCACGCTTGAGCGCTTGGCCAAACACTTCTCGACCGCGCCCACCAAGGGCCTGGCGTTCACCAAGCAGGCCATGCAGGCCAGCCTGGGCAATGACCTGTCGACGCAATTGGACCTGGAGCGCGACATGATGCGCGAGCTGGGTCGCAGCGCCGACTACGCGGAAGGCGTGGCCGCCTTCCTGGGCAAGCGCGAACCGCAATTCAAGGGGCAATGATGAGCGTACACGTTCCCCCCGTTGAAGCGCCGAGCGATCCGCAGGAACTGGCGCAGGCCGTAGGCACCGTGATGTACGCGGGCGACGCGGCCTCGCAGGGCCTGGATATGAAGATCGAGGAAATGGCGCCCGGCTATGCGCGGCTGACGATGCGCGTGCGCGCCGACATGCTGAACGGCCACAAGACCTGCCACGGCGGCTTCATCTTCGCGCTGGCCGACAGCGCGTTCGCGTTCTCCTGCAATTCCCGCAACGTCAGCACCGTGGCCTCGGGCTGCACCATCGATTACCTGGCGCCGGGCTTCGAAGGCGACCTGCTGACCGCCGTGGCGCAAGAGCGCTCGCTGGCCGGCCGCACGGGCGTGTATGACGTCACTGTCACCAACCAGGACGGCCGCAACGTCGCCCTGTTCCGTGGGCGGTCCTATCGCATCAAGGGCCAGATCGTGGGGGTTCCCGCCGAAGGCTGAGGATGACACTCCAACGCCAATAGAAACGTCGTCATCCAACCAAAGCCAAGGCCAACGGCAGGGCGGCAGCAGCGCGGACCGAGAACCCCGCGCGCCGTCCACACCGGTGTAGAAAGAATTTCAGGAGAGAGATAACCATGTCCAACACCATGAGCAAGCCGGGGCTGGACCCCATCGAGCATGCCAGCGAGGATGAACTGCGCGCGCTGCAGCTTGAGCGCCTGAAGTGGTCGCTCAAGCATGCGTACGACAACGTCCCGCACTACAAGAAGGCGTTCGACGAAGCGGGTGTGCATCCCGATGACCTGAAGCAGTTGTCCGATATTTCGAAGTTTCCTTTCACGACCAAGAAGGAACTGCGCGACAACTATCCGTTCGGCATGTTCGCGGTGCCGCGCGAGCGCATTTCGCGTATCCATGCATCCAGCGGCACCACGGGCAAGCCGACGGTGGTGGGCTACACCAAGGGCGACCTGGACAACTGGGCCAACTTGGTGGCGCGCTCGATCCGCGCGGCCGGCGGCAAGCCCGGCGACACCGTACACATTGCCTACGGCTACGGCCTCTTCACGGGCGGCCTGGGCGCGCATTATGGCGCCGAGCGTCTGGGTTGCACGGTCATCCCGATGTCGGGCGGGCAAACTGAAAAGCAGGTGCAGTTGATCAATGATTTCCGTCCGGACATCATCATGGTCACCCCGTCCTATTTCTGCAATATTCTCGAAGAACAGCGGCGCCAGGGCATTGATCCGCGTCAAAGTTCGCTGCGTATCGGCATCTTTGGCGCCGAGCCGTGGACGGGGCAGATGCGTGCCGACATTGAAGCCGAGGCGGGTATTGACGCCGTCGACATCTATGGCCTGTCGGAAGTGATGGGGCCGGGCGTGGCCAGCGAATGCGTGGAAACGAAGGACGGCCCCGTCGTCTGGGAAGACCACTTCTACGCCGAAATCATCAACCCCGACACGGGCGAGCCCGTGGCCGACGGCGAGCCGGGCGAACTGGTGTTCACGTCGTTGACCAAGGAAGCGATGCCCATCATCCGCTACCGCACGCGCGACCTGACCCGCCTGTTGCCCGCTACCGCGCGCAGCATGCGCCGCATCGGCAAGATCACCGGCCGCAGCGACGACATGCTGATTGTGCGGGGCGTGAACATGTTTCCGACGCAAGTGGAAGAGCTGGTGCTGAAGATCGCGCAACTGGCGCCGCACTACCAGTTGGTGCTGTCGCGCACGGGCAATATGGATGAGCTTGAGATCCTGACGGAAGTGCGTGCAGAGTTCTCGGGCCTGTCGGATGCCGAGCGCAACAACCTGGGCAAGCAATTGCAGCATGCGGTGAAGACGCACATCGGCGTCAGCGCGCGCATCCAGGTGTCGGATGCGGGCCATGTGGAACGCACGCTGACGGGCAAGGCGCGCCGCGTGATCGACAAGCGTCCGAAGGTGGTCTGACACCGTCGTGTCCGGTGCGATAAAAAAGCAGCCTTCTGGCTGCTTTTTTTGCGTAGTGCTGGCGTAAGGGCGTAAGGCCGCAAGGACGGGGCAGCGCTGGCTATCGGGCCAGCGTCCGCACGATGCGGCGATACCAGATGTGCAGCAGGATGGCGGACAGGGCCAGGCCCACCATCGCCATCAGCCACATGCTGCCAGCGCCTTCGGGCGAACCGGGCAAGAGCACGTCGCGGATGCCGTCCAGGCCGCCACGGCCCGGGCCAAAACCGAACCACCAGCCGCCGACCAGACCCACGCCCGCCAGCGCCACCACCTGCAACAGCAGCGGAACCACCGCCACTTTGTACGCACGCAGCAGGTACGAGTTGATGCACTGCATGGAATCGAACAGGTGAAACAGCGGCAACACCGCCAGCAGCGTCGTCGCCACGGCGGCCACGCCGATGTCGTCCGTGTACGCGGCAAGGATCAGCGGGCGGCCCGCCAGCAACACGGCGGCAGTCAGCAGCGCGCCGATCAGCCCCAAAGCCAGCCCGGCCATGCCGGTGCGGTGCGCGTGCGCAAGATTGCCCGCGCCAATGGCCTGTGCGGTCAGCGCGGCGGTTGCTACGCCCAACGCCATGGGCATCATGTAGCACAAGGCCGCCAGGTTCGACATGATCTGGTGCCCGCCGGTCACATACGTGCCTTCACGTGCCACCAGCAAGGCCATGAAAGTGAAGGCCGACACTTCCACCAGGTAGGAACCACCCATCGGGATGCCCAGGCGCAGCAATTCTTTCAGCGTCTTCCAATCGGGCTTGCCGATGCGCAGATTGAAGCGCCGGTAGAAACGGTCATGCGTGATGACCCACAGGCCCAGCCCCAGGCTCATCCACGAAACGATCGCGGTCGCCAGCCCGGCGCCGGTGGCGCCCATGGCGGGCAGGCCCAGGTTGCCGTAGATGAGCAGCCAGTTGAAGAATGCCTTGAAGGCAATGGCCGACAGGTTGATCGCCATGACGAGCTTGGGCCGCGATACCGAGGTGCCCAGCGCGTAGATGGTGCGAAATACCAGCGCGGCCGGTAGCGCCAGGACCAGCGCCTGCAAGTAGGACCCGATCCGTTCGCGCACGCCAGGGGCCACATCGCCTGACATCGACAGCCACACGTCCGGGAACAGCATCAGCACCGCGCCCACGACGGACAGGCCTAGCGCCAGCCAGACGCCTTGGCCCCAACTGCGGCCGACTTCGTCGTTATTGCCGGCACCGTAATGCTGGGCCAGGATCGGGATCAGCGCGTGAACCACGCCCATCAGACCCACGAAAACAGTGATGTAGATGGATGCGGACAGGGCCATCGCGGCCAGGTCGCTGGCGCTGGAGTGGCCCGTCATGGCGGTGTCCAGCACGCCGAACGAAATACCGGCCCACTGGCTGATCAGCACTGGCCAGGCCTGCTTGGCGATGCCGCGCAGGGTGGCGCCGAAAGATATCGGCACCGCGTTTGCAGGGGTCATCGGTTAGGGCCGACTCGCAGTAGTCGGAACACTTCCTGGCGGTCGGCGCGGCGGCCGCCTTGCCACAGCACGTCGGCGCCATCGCTATACGCGGCGGTGTTGTCGCGCAGGCTCTGGTTGTTGGTCTGTTGAAGGATCAGCGTGCACTTCGCGTCGAACGTGAAGCTCAGATTATTGAAAATCAGGAACGAGGCGCGTTGGCCGCTGCCCAGGCTCAAGCCGCGCACGCATTCGCCGGGCCGGGTGTGTTGCGCCAGCGCCTGGGCCAGTTGGCCCGATACAGTGCGGTAGCTGCGCGCGTAGTCCACGGCGGGTTGCCACAGCAGCACCAGCAGGATCCACGTCACGGTCAGGCCGCCGGCGGACAACACGGTGCCACGCCACAGGGCTTGCGGCCGCACGCGCAGACGCCACACCACCAATGCGATCCACGCCACGGTGAAGATCACCGCCAGGGTAAAGGCGCCCCACGAGATGACGGGCTCGTAGCCGGTCGTCTGGCGGGCGATGTTGCGGGAGATCTGTGCCGGCCAGTTGAAGTGCAGCGCCACCCAGCCCAGCCAGGCGGTCGCCGCCGTCAGCGAAAAACACATGACGGCAAACCAGTCCAGCGTGTTGACGACGCCGCGACGCAGGGTCGGCAACGAGAACGCGCCCAGCACCGCGCACGGCACCGCCAGCAGTACATATTCGGAATCGGTGGCTTCTTCCAGGCCGAACAGCACCGCGGCCGCGCAGACCAGCAGCATCAGCGGCAGCCAGATATGCGGCGCGTAGATCCAGTCGCGCCAGCGCCACGCGGCCAAAAGAGCCAGCGGCCAGGTCGGCCACAGATACCAGGGAAGATCGCGCAGGGTGCGGCCCACGTCATGCCAGGACGGTACGGCGAAGGACGACAGGTTCCATGTCTTCCAGTTGCGGATCCAGTACTGGCTGCTTTCGCTGGCCGGGATCCACCAGGCCAGGATCAGCGCAACGGTGACCAGTACGGCCCAGGGTAGCCAGCGTTTGCACTTCCACAACTGGCTGCGCGGGTAGAAGGCCAGCAGCGCGCCGATAATGATAGGTGTGGCGCCTACCCAGCCGCGCGTCAGAAAGCTCGCGGCCAGCGCGATACCCAGGGTGGTGGTGCCGGTGAAGGGCCGGTCGACACTGCGCGCCAACGAATAGAAGGCCAGCGCCTGGCAGGCCATGATGGCGGGCACGACCGTGGTTTCATGGGTGCGTTGCAGAATGCCGACCGTGGCCAGCAACAGCAGCAGGGCGGCGTCGGCCAGCATGCGGCCGTAGTCGCGCGGTTCGGGCTCGCCGCCAAAGGGCAGGGCCAGTGGTTGCGCTTCAGTGCGGCGACCCAGCAAGTATGTGCCGTACCAGACGCTTGCGGCGGTAATGCCGAACCAAAGCAGATTGGGCAGGCGGCCGGCGGTGATGTCGCCGATGAAGGGGCCGAACAGCCAGATGCAGATGGCGCCCACCCAGGTGATCAGCGGGCCTTCCTCGGCATGGGCCAGCAGGCCCACTTGAGGCAGCAACCAGGTGATGCCGCCTTCGCGGATCGCCGTGATCATCGTCGCCAGGCCAACCGCGTCGTCTGTTTTCCACGGGTCGCGCATGAACAGGCCGGCCACGATATAGGCCAGGGCCAAGCCCAGCAGAATCAGTCTGGGGAGCTTTGCGGTCGCCACGGAAGTAAGCCGGGCGGGAGTGGAAAAAGAAAGTGGGGACACGGGCGTTAATGTAACCGAGTGATCTGGTTGCGCCAGCCCCGAACCTGTAAAAAGCCGGCTAGGGGGGAAAAAAAAGCAGCCCGAAGGCTGCCTTTTTGCTGTGACTCCCGCAGGAGCAACAGGATCAGGAAGCGGACTTGACGGTGCCGGCCGTACGGGCGAAGCGGGCGCGGAACTTTTCCACACGGCCGGTTTCGACGATACGCGTTTGGGCGCCCGTGTAGAACGGGTGCGATTCGGAGGTCACGTCGCACTTGAAGAGCGGGTACGTCTTGCCGTCGATTTCAACGGTTTCGCGCGAGTGCACGGTGGAACGAGTGATGAACTTGTTGCCCGTTTGCAGATCGGCGAAAACGACTTCGCGGTATTCGGGGTGAATGCCTTCTTTCATGGTGCTTATCCTAGGACTCGCTAAGGAGTCTTTTTCAAGTTGTAGGGTCGCCAGCCAGGACGCGTTATGTCGTTCAGTTATGTCACGCACTCATGCCACGCACTTATGCCACACACTACAGAACGCCCACGCAAGGATTCCAGCCACGTATCCAAAAAGTAACCCCAAATTCTAGCACGGGTTTTTCCGGAGGCGCCAGCGTAAAACAGTCGAAACGCCTGCGCGCTGCCGGGCTGAAAATTGGGGGCAGGTTCAAAGTTCCGTGCGCAGTTTCCAGATTTCCGGGAACAGCACCACATCAAGCATCCGGCGCAGGTAGTCCACGCCGGACGTGCCACCCGTGCCGCGCTTGAAGCCGATGACCCGTTCCACGGTCGTCACGTGGCGGAATCGCCACAATCGAAAGGCATCTTCCAGATCGGTCAGCTTTTCGCCCAACTGATACAGGTCCCAGTAGCGGTCGGTGTCGCGGTAAACGGTCAGCCAGGCGGCTTCCACGCCCTCCGACGAAACATACGGCTGCGTCCAGTCGCGCTCAAGCCGGTCGGCGGGCACGTCCACGCCGTGCCGCGCCAGCAGCCGCAGCGATTCGTCGTACAGCGAGGGTGCGTCGTAGGCGCTGCGCACCTGAGCCAGCAAATCTTCGCGATGTGCATGCGGTTTCAACATGGCCGCGTTCTTGTTGCCCAGCAGGAACTCGATCTGGCGGTACTGGTAGCTTTGGAATCCGCTGGAACGCGCCAGGTAAGGGCGCAGCGCCGAATACTCGGGCGGCGTCATGGTGGCAAGCACATCCCAGGCGTGAACCAGTTGCTCCATGATCTTGCTGACGCGCGCCAGCATCTTGAACGCGGGCTGCAGCCGGTCGGCCGCCACGTTGGCGATGGCCGCGCGCAGTTCGTGCAGCATCAGCTTCATCCAGAGTTCGCTGGTCTGATGCTGGATGATGAATAGCATCTCGTTGTGTTCAGGCGACAGCGGGTGCTGCGCGCCCAGCACTTCATCCAGATGCAGGTAGTCGCCATAGGTCATGTCGCGCGTGAAATCCAGTTGCGTTTTTTCCTGGTGGACGATGTCTTCAGGGCGGTGCGGGCAGCTCATGCTTGGCCTCCGTGGCAAGGGGGCGCGGCGCGGCGGGCCGAGGCGGGCAGCGCGCGCCAGCCGGGCGAGCGGGTGCGGGCGCAGGCAAGCGCCACGGTGTGATCAAGGGTGATGTTCATGATCGTGCGTCTTTCAAGACGGGCGGGGCCGGTTGAGGGCGCCCGCCCGATGGCCAGCGGACCAGCCTACAGTTCGCGCAAGACGGCGCGAACCGGGCTGGCATCGGCCTGGACCAGCGCCAACGGCAGGGCGATCAACTCGTAATCGCCTTCGGGCACGTCATCAAGCACCAGATTTTCCAGTACCCGCATGTCGTGCCGCAAGATCGTGTGGTGGCTGTCCAGGGTCTTGCTGGACGCGGGATCGATGCTGGCGGTATCCAAGCCGATCAGCATGACGCCGCGTTCGGCCAGCCATTCGATCGTTTGGGGCGCATAGGCCGAGAAATCGTCGGTCCACCAGTCTTGCGCCGCATGCTTGGCGGTGCGCACAAGCACACGCGGCGGCAGGTTCAGGGCCGCGTGGGCCAGGTGGTCCGTGGTGATGAGCGGGCCGCAATCAATGGCGTGGATGACGCGACAGGGGCCTAGAAAAGGTTCCAGCGACACCGCGCCGATGGCCGCCGCGCCGTTCTGATAGTGCAGTGGGGCATCCGCGTGCGCGCCGATATGCGGCGACAGCGTGATCTCACTGACATTGACCGGACAGCCGGGCGTAAGCGACCATTTCCATTGCTGGCGATACGGCGTGTCGCCGGGGAAAACGGGCGACGCCGTGGAGACGGGCGGGGAAATGTCCCACAAGCGTTTCATCAGAAGGCGTTTCGTATCTAGCGGAAGAGGGCTGGCCGACGGCGGGCTATCGGGACCGGCCGATCGGGGCCAGCAATGCGAGGCTGCCCAAGCGGGTCGGGCCGCGCCGGAATAGGTTAAAGCCTAAAGCAATTTCGGGCGCTAGTCTAACGAATTCCGGCGCGCCGCTCGGCGCGCAGCGGGGCGGTTGTGAGCTAGACGCCGCCCAGCTCGGCCATGGAGATGACGGACGCGCCCGCGACGATCAAGTGGTCCACCAGTTTTACGTCCACCAGCGCCAAGGCCTGTTTCAATTGTTGCGTGAAGCCGCGGTCAGCCGCGCTGGGTTCGGCCAGGCCTGAAGGGTGGTTGTGGGCGACGATCAGCGCGGCCGCGTGGTGGCGCAGCGCCTCACGTACGACTTCGCGGGGGTAGACCGACGCCTGCGACAGCGTGCCGCGCGCCAGTTCGCCGGTGGCGATCACGCGCAACTGGTTGTCCAGGTAGAGGGCAATGCAGTGCTCCACGTGCCGATGGCCCAGCGCGGTCAGGCAATATTGCTTCACTTGGGCGGGGTGACGCAGGGAATGGGGACGGGTCAGGTCTTCTTCGATGGCCCGCCGGGCCAGTTCCAGCAAGGCGGCCAGCGTGCAGGCCTTGGCCGCGCCTAGCCCGGGAATGTTCATGAGCTCTTCGGGCGTGGCCCCCAGCAGGCCGCGCAGGCCGGAAAAGCGTTCAAGCAAACGGTTGGACAAGTCCACCACATTAAGGCCGGGAATGCCGGTGCGCAGGCCCAGCGCCAGCAGCTCCGCATCCTGGAGCGCGCTGGCGCCGTGGCGCAACAATCGTTCGCGGGGACGCTCGTGTTTTGCCAGCCGGACAGACAATTTCATAAGAGGCTCTAAAATCAGGGTTTATCCAATATCCATACGGTGGCAGATCTTGAGCATCGCCTCTAACGAAGTGAACGTTTTTGTCCGTCAGGATTCCTACCTGACGCTGCATTACCGAATCACGCTTGCATCCGGTCCTGGCAAGGATTCGGTGTTCACCAACACTTTCGACGGCCGTCCCGGCACGCTGCAAATGGGTAGCGGCCAGTGGGCGCCCGGGCTGGAAGCCGCGCTGATCGGTCACGCCGAAGGCGAAAAGTTCAGCGTTACCCTGGAGCCGGCCGACGCCTATGGCGACCGCAATCCTGAACTGATCCAACGGGTCACGCGCGCGATGCTCGCCGAACACGCGGGCGCCGATGCGACGTTCGAGCCGGGCGACCTGGTGGAGTTCACCGCACCCAACGGCGGGCGCTATTCGGGCGTGCTGAAAGAAATCAACGATGAGTCGGCGCTGTTCGACTTCAACCATCCGCTTGCGGGCGTCCGCTTGCAACTGGATGTGGCGCTGCTGGGAGTTCTCTGATGAGCAAGGCCGTTACCGCCTCCGACGCCGAAGTCGTGCTGGCCCAGCCGCGCGGCTTCTGTGCCGGCGTGGACCGCGCGATCGACATCGTCGAGCGCGCGATCGAACTGCATGGCGCCCCGATCTACGTGCGCCACGAGATCGTCCACAACCGCTATGTGGTGGAAGACCTGCGCGCCAAAGGCGCGATCTTCATCGACGAACTGGACGACGCGCCTGCGGGCGCCATTGTCGTGTTCTCGGCCCACGGCGTGTCCAAGGCGGTGCGGGCGGAAGCCGAATCGCGCGGGCTGCAGGTGTTTGACGCGACCTGCCCGCTGGTGACCAAGGTTCATATTGAAGTGGCTCGCATGCGTGCCGCCGGTCGAGAGATCATCATGATCGGCCACAAGGGCCATCCCGAGGTGGAAGGCACGCTGGGGCAGGCGCAAGGCGGCATGTACCTGGTTGAAACCGTGGACGACGTGGCTGGCCTGCAGGTGAACGATCCGGAAAACCTGGCCTACGTCACGCAGACGACCTTGTCGGTAGATGACGCGGCGGCGGTGTCGCAGGCACTGAAGGCGCGTTTTCCCAGCATTGTCGAGCCCAAGAAAAGCGACATCTGCTATGCCACGCAGAACCGCCAGGACGCCGTCAAGGTGATGGCGCCCGAGTGCGACCTGGTGTTGGTCGTGGGCAGCCCGAACAGCTCGAATTCCAATCGCCTGCGCGAAGTGGCCGAGCGCAAGGGCGTGGCGTCTTACCTGATCGACGGCGCGCATTCCATTGATCCGGCGTGGCTGGTGGACCGCAAGCGCATCGGCGTGACGGCGGGCGCGTCGGCTCCCGAAGTCCTGGTGCAGCAGGTGATCGACCGCGTCAAGGAATTGGGCGCGGTGTCGGTGCGCACCATGCCAGGCCTGGAAGAGAATGTGGCCTTTCCGCTGCCCAAGGGCTTGTCTCGCAAGGCCGCGCAGACGGAATCGCTGGAATAGGCAGGCGCCGCTTGTGCGCGGCGCCGGGAAAACCATCAAGGAGACTTCATGCAGTTGTACAGCTATTTCCGCAGCTCGGCTGCGTACCGCGTGCGCATCGCCCTGAACCTGAAAGGGCTGACGTACGAATACCTGCCCGTGCATCTGCTGAAGGATGGCGGCCAACAGTTGTCAGACGGATACCGCAAGCTGAATCCGACGGCGCTGGTGCCGACCCTGATCGATGGCGAGGCCGTCATCGGCCAATCGCTTGCCATCATCGAATACCTGGAAGAAACGCATCCCCAGACGCCGCTATTGCCGTCTGATGCGATTGGCCGCGCGCGGGTGCGCGACCTGGCGCTGGGCATTGCGTGCGACACGCATCCCTTGAACAATCTGCGGGTGCTGAAATACCTGAAGCACACGCTGGGCGTGGACGAAGCCGCGAAGACGGCCTGGTACAAGCACTGGGTGCAACAAGGCCTGGAAGCGCTGGAAGCGCAGTTGGCGCGTTCCAGCGCCACGGGCCGCTTTTGCCATGGCGACACGCCGACCATCGCCGACTTGTGCCTGGTGCCGCAGGTGGCCAATGCGCAGCGTTTCGACTGTGACCTGTCAGCCATGCCGAACGTGATGCGCATCGATGCCGCCTGCCGCGAGCTGCCGGCTTTCGCGGACGCAGCGCCGGGCAAACAGCCCGACGCTGAGTAAACCCGGGAAGCCGGCGGGGGGCTTAGCCGATCTGCACCGGCACGAAGATCTTGTCTTCGCCGCGCTGTACCAGCAGGGCAACGGTCTTGCCCGCCTTGGACAGCGCTTCCTTCACTTGCCCGATGTTGTGCACGGGCACGCCATTGAGCGACAGCAGCACATCACCCGGTTCAATGCCCGCCTTGGCGGCCGGCCCCGCGGAGCGCTCGATCAGCAATCCTTCGGTGCCTGACGCCTGCTGTTCCTGCGGGCTCAGGGGGCGCAGCGCCAAGCCCAGTTGGCCACGTTGCACTTCCTGATCGCCGGATGCCGTTTGCGCCTTGTCCTTGGGAATGCCGCCCAATGTGGCGACGAGTTCCTTCGGGGCGCCGGCGCGCCAGATGTCCAGCTTGATCTTTTCGCCGGGCGACGCCAGCGTGATCATCGATGCCAGGTCGCCAGAGGACACGATGGTCTTGCCGTTGATCTGCCTGACCACGTCGCCGGGCTGCAGGCCGGCCTTGGCGGCGGCGCTGCCTTTCTCCACGCTGGACACCAGCGCGCCAGACGGCGAATCCAGCTTGAACGAATTGGCCAGGTCCTGATTCACTTCCTGCACCGTCACGCCCAGGCGCGCATGCTGCACCTTGCCGTGCTCAAGGATCTGGTCCTTGATCTTGTAGGCCACGTCGATCGGAATCGAGAACGACAGGCCCTGGAAGCCACCGGTGCGGCTGTAGATCTGTGAATTGATACCCACGACTTCGCCGCGGTCGTTGAACAGCGGGCCGCCCGAGTTGCCCGGGTTGACCGCCACGTCCGTCTGAATGAAGGGCACCGACGTGTCGTCGGGCAGCGAACGGCCCTTGGCGCTGACGATGCCCGCGGTGGCGGTGTTTTCCAGGCCATAGGGCGAGCCGATGGCCAGCACCCATTCACCCACCTGCAATTGATTGACGTCGCCTACTTTGACCACCGGCAGGTTCTTGGCGTCGATCTTGAGCACGGCCACGTCGGTTTGCGGGTCGGCGCCCAGCACTTTCGCCTTGTATTCGCGGCGGTCGGTCAGCTTGACGGTGACTTCCTTGGCATCCTGTACCACGTGCGCATTGGTGAGGATGATGCCGTCATTGCTGATGATGAAGCCCGAACCTTCGCCGCGCATCGGCACTTCACGCGATGGCATGCCGCCGCGCGCCCCGGGAATCTGACCGAAGAACTGGGCGAAGGGGTCATCATCATCGGCCGACACCTTGCGGGTGCCGCTGACGCTGATGTTGACGACGGCCGGTCCAAAATCGCGGGTAATCTGCGCGAAGTTGGGCGGGCTGGAGGTATTGATGGATTGCGGGGCAGCGATCGCGGTCGGCGCGTTGGCCGCCATCGACACGCCGCCCATCACGGCGGTTGCGCCAGCGCCGCCAATGGCGCCAGCGGCCAGCAGCGCCAGCATCAGGCGCGAGGGTTTCAGTTGCGAGGTCTTCATGTCGGCTCCTGCGTTCATGTTTGAGGACATGGCGCTATCTTCGGGCCTGACACTTAGGGGAATCTTAAATCGCGTGGTCCCGTCGCTATTTCGTCGTTCTCAACGCGAAAGCGGAAATTCCACGCGGGCGCGCAGTCCTTGGCCGCCGGGCACATCGTCAAGGAAAATCTCGGCGCGGTGCTGGTCGGCAATGGCGCGTGCAATAGAAAGCCCCAGTCCGCTGCCGTGCTGCGTGTTGCCCTCGGCACGATAGAAGCGGTCAAACACGCGCTCGCGTTCGGCGGGCGGGATGCCGGGGCCTTCGTCATCAATGATGAAAGCCGCTTTGTCCGGCGACGTTTGCAGACGCAACTGGATGCGTCCGCCGGTAGGCGAGTGCTTGATGGCGTTGTCCAACAGGTTGCGGGCCAGCAAGACCAGCGCGTCGTGGTGGCCTTGTACGCGAACGTCAAGCGCACCTTCCAGGTCGACGGCGAGGGACTTGGCATTGGCCTGCGTCAAGGTTTCGGACAGGGCTTGGCGCAGTACGTCGGCCAGGTCCACGGGGCCGACCGGCGTCTGTTCGGTAGCGCTCTCGTGGCGGGCCATGGATAGCAATTGCTCGACCAGCCGGGTGGCGCGGTCGATGCCCGCTGCCAGCCGCTGTTCCGCCACTTGCCGGGTTTCCGGGTCACCTGCGCGTTGCAGCGCCTGCAACTGCAGTCGCAGCGCGGCCAGCGGCGAGCGCAGTTCGTGCGCCGCGTCACCCACAAACTGTTTCTGCTGCGCGAAGGCGCCGCGCATCCGCTCCAGCAGCAGGTTCAATTCCTGGATCAAGGGGCGGATCTCGTCGGGCAGCCCTTGCACATTGACGGGCGACAGGTCTTCGGGCTGGCGGGCCGCCACCTGTGCACGAGCACGCTTGACCGGCCGCAGGGACCAACTGACCACGCACCAGACGATAAGCATCAGCAACGGCGCGGCCGCTGCAATGGGGGCGATGGTGCGCAGCGCGAGTTCACGCGCCATGTGCTTGCGCACGGCCATGTCCTGCGCCACCTGGATCACCTGGAAGGGCGTGGCCAGCGAATACACGCGATACGTGGTGCCTTCCATTCGTGCATCGGAAAAACCCAGCACGATCTGGTCGGGCAGGGGGCGGCGGGAACGGGAGTTGAAGACGCGCAAGCCGTCCGGGGTCCATATCTGGATGATCAGGTCATCGGCCATGGGTGTCGCGGTGCCCCGGCTATGCGTGGGGCCAGTGCTGAGCAAGCCGTCGCCCGTGCCCAGCGACAGCGCGGTGCGCTGCAGCAGCGAATCAAAGATGTCGTCGGCCTGGGCGAGCGTGCTGCGATAGGCGATCGCGCCCTGCGCCAGCGCGCCGACCACGATGGCGGCCAGTAGAAAAAAAAGCAGGCGGGCGCGTAGTGAACCGCTAAGCCTGATGCTCATGCTTTGGGAATGACATAGCCGACACCTCTGACGTTCTGAATCAAGTCCGGACCGAGTTTTTTTCGCAGGCCATGAATATAAACCTCAACCGCGTTGCTGCTGACGCTGTCCTTCCAGCTGTAGAGTTTTTCTTCCAGCTGCGCGCGCGAAAAGATCATGCCGGGGCGCGAGATCAGGGGTTCCAGCACAGCCCATTCGCGGGCCGTCAGCGCCACAGGCGTGCCATCGACCATCGCGGCGTGCGCCTGCGGGTCGATGGTAATGCCGTCATGTTCGAACACGGGCTCGGCGCGGCCGGCGCTGCGGCGGATCAAGGCACGCATGCGCGCCAGCAATTCGTCCACATCGTAGGGCTTGACGATGTAATCATCCGCCCCGGCGTCCAGCCCCGCGATGCGGTCGCTGACGGCATCGCGGGCTGTGGCGATCAGTACCGGCGTGCGGTCCTTACGAGTGCGCAACTCACGCAGCAACGTCAGGCCGTCGCGCTTGGGCAAGCCCAGGTCCAGCAGGATCAGGTCATAAGTGTCGGTGCGCAGCGCCAGTTCGGCGGCGCTGCCGTCCCGGACCCAATCCACGGCATAGTGTTCCGCGCGCAGGCAATCCAGCACGCTTTCACCGATCATGAGGTCGTCTTCGACGAGGAGGATGCGCATGGTGGTCTTCGCTTGGCTGAATGAAATCCAGCAAGTTGGATGCGCGGCGGGCGGGTGGAGTTCCCAAGCCGACGAGAGAGCAAGGAATGTTCTGGCGCGGAAATGAAAAAAGCAGCCCGAGAGGGCTGCTTTTTGGAATTTGGTGCCGGCAATAGGAGTCGAACCTACGACCTTCGCATTACGAATGCGCTGCTCTACCAACTGAGCTATGCCGGCAAGACCATTTGCTTCAAATTTTGCGTGCTGAAATCAGGATTTCACCGGCGCTGAAAGTTAAGCAAAACATCTTTGTTCTTTCCAGTTTTTCGCCCTGTTTATGGGGCCTGATCTGGAAAGACCGAAATCATATCAGAGTTTTTTGGTGATGGGAAACGATCGGCCAAAAAAGCATCAAAAAAATTCGCCATTTGCATGCGCCAAAAATTTCGGTCATAATTGCGTTCTTGGCAGATCCCCGATAGCTCAGTCGGTAGAGCGACGGACTGTTAATCCGCAGGTCGCTGGTTCGAGCCCAGCTCGGGGAGCCAAAAAAATTCAGGGCCAAAATTCAGGGTCAACAAGCTGTAGCCAAGAAAGATGCTAAAGCTCACAGACCCAAGCCGAACAGAAGGGCCACTCGCGAAAGCGGGTGGCCCTTTTTGTTTTTCTCTTCTTTTTGGTTCTTTCGAGGCGAGTGGCGAGTGATGCAAAACGATAGGCAAAAAGAGGGTGGGCAAAAAGACGACACGCGCATCGGCGTGACGGTGCTCTCCGGCTTTCTGGGTAGCGGCAAGACCTCGCTGCTTAATCGCTTGCTGCACGAGCCCGCCTATTCGGATGCCGTTGTTATCGTCAATGAGTATGGCGACGTTGGGGTGGATCATCATCTGGTCAGGTTGGCGCCCGCCAATGTCGTGCTCATCGAGGGTGGCTGCCTGTGCTGCGTGGTAAGTGGTGCAGTGGTCGATACCCTGCGCGAGCTCTTCATGCTGGCGGTCAGCCGCCGGATCAAGCCGTTTCGCCACGTGATCATTGAAACCAGCGGGCTGGCGGATCCTGCGTCGACGCTCTTCATGCTCAAGCACGATCGGTTTCTCTCGGAGCGCTATGTGTATCACGGCGCGATCGTGTTGGTGGATGTGCGTCACGGCGAAATGCAATTGGCGAGCCAGCCCGAGGCGGCGCGGCAATTGGCCCTGGCCGATACCGTCGTCTTGAGCAAATCGGATCTGGCGGACGCCGCGCAATTGCGGCGGGTCGAGCAGGCGGTTGCCGCGATCAACCCGGGCGCGCAACGCTGCGTGCAGCGTCAGGACTCGCCCTTGGCTGGCGTGCTGCGCGAGGGGCCCGACACGCGCATGCGGCGCGATGGTGTCGCGTTGTCGAGCTGGCTACGGGCTTTTTCGCGGTCCGCGTCTGGCCGGCATGTGGGCGTGGGCAGTTTTTCGGTGGTTCTGGCGGCCCCGCTGGGGCGGGCTGCGTTCCTTGCGGGCGTGTCCCTGATACAGGAACGCTTTGGTGAGGCTATTCTGCGAATGAAGGGTCTGGTCTGTTTCGAGGGGAAACGCTGCCTTGTGAGGTGCACGGTGTGCATGGCGAGTTGTACCCCTTGCGGACGCTGGCCCAATGGCCAAGCGATGATCGTGCCTCAAGCCTTGTCTATATCGTGCGTGGTCTGGATGTTGATGAGGTTCGCGGGGTGGTGAGTGCCGCACTGGGTCAGTTGCCGAGTTAAGCGGAACCTGATTCTGTGGTCCGCCTCGGTGCTCAAAATGTCGCCATTTGGGCGCGGATGTTGCACAGAAATACGGTATAACCGGTACGGTCTGATGCAAGAACCGAGACAATCATGGATCGTTTGAAGGCGATGCAGGTGTTCGTGGAGGTTGCCGATCGGGGGAGCCTGTCGGCAGCGGCAATTCATTTGGATATGTCGCGTGCAATGGTGTCGCGCTATCTGGCTGAAATGGAGCAGTGGGTCGGTGTGCGCTTGCTGCATCGCACGACGCGCCGCCTGAGCCTGACGCCCGCGGGAGCGGAGACGCTGCCGCGCTGCCGGCAAATGCTGGATATGGTGGGCGACCTGCGCAGCGCGGTAGCCACCCCCGAAGACACGCCACGCGGCTTGTTGCGGGTTACCACCAGCATGTCTTTTGGTTCGCGCCACCTTGCGAAGGTGGTGGCTGATTACGTCAAGCTGCACCCGGATACGTCGGTTGATCTGATGCTGGTCGAGCGCGCCGTCAATTTGGTTGAAGAGCGCGTGGATTTGGCGGTCCGCATAACAAACGACCTGGATCCCAATCTGATTGCCCGCAAGTTGGCGGTGTGTCGGTCGGTGGTGTGCGCATCGCCCGAGTATCTGTCTCGCGAAGGGCTGCCGGCGCGTATCGAAGACCTGTCATCGCGAAACTGCCTTACCCACTCCTACTTCGGCAAAAGCCTGTGGCGTTTTGAGCGCGACGGTCAGCCGGTGGATGTGCCGGTTAGCGGGAATATCAGTGCAAATGAGGCGTCCGTGCTGCTGAGCGCCGCATTGGAAGGGGCGGGTATTGCGATGTTGCCTACTTATTGCACGACCGAATATATTGCGGCGGGTCGGTTAAAGGCGATTCTGCCGCAATGCAAACCACAGGAACTCGGTATTTATGGCGTGTACGCATCGCGTCGGCAGATGCCGCTGATATTGCGTTCCATGTTGGACTTCCTCGTCGAGCGGCTGGGTTCCGCGCCCTGGGACAAGCCGGGCGGCTAGGCTTGCCCCATTTTGCGGGTTCCCGATCTTGAGGGGCAGGGTTATGGCGGTATAATTTCGCAAATGCGCGGGCTTGGTTTTGGTCTTGATGCCGGGTTTGGTATCGTTAGCCTGAGCGCTTTCCTTGAAGTCATTCTGCGGCAAGCCATTGTCCGCTAGCTACTGATTGCCGCAGGACGAAGGCGCCGGATTCCGGCGTGTCCCGCAGGCGTGTTGGCAATTGATGCCAGCTTTTCCAGAATTTGCATAAGGCGTTTGCCGCGATACGAAGTGGCAGGCGCATTGCCCTATCTTGATCGACGTACCCGCTTCGGCGCGTGCTTGTCGCGCATGGCAATCAACGCAGAACCCAGGAACCTTGTGAACACTACGCTCGTCAATGTCGTCTATCGCGGGTCCCCATGTATGGTGGGCCGGCAAGCTGGTGTTGATATGGGCCTGGTGGTGTTCGCTATTGCCTGGTTTGTCTTTGTGGGGCAGGCCGTTCGCGCTTTTCTTTTTTCTGCCCGCGGTAAAAATTGCGGCCCAGATCGCGGCATGAATTATTGCGGCGCAAATGAAAATTGCGGCGCAAAAAATGCGGCGCAAATGAAAAAGGCCCGGCGCATTCGCCAGGCCTTGATCAATTTGGTTGCGGGGGCAGGATTTGAACCTACGACCTTCGGGTTATGAGCCCGACGAGCTGCCAGACTGCTCCACCCCGCGTCTGAGAAAAGAATATTAACCTTATTTTCCACCTGGTGCAAGTTGGCCCTTTTGAATTTGAATGTCGATGAACGATAGCGAGGCAATACTCGTGCTGGAAACCGCGTTGCTATGCGCGGTGCAGCCGATGCAACTGTCCGATATGCGCAAGCTATTCGGGGACGATGAGCAGTTCGACAACAGCAAGCTGCGCGGGCTGTTGGAGACGCTGCAAGCCAACTGGGCCGATGGCGGCTTGGAGCTTGTGCAACTGGCAAGCGGGTGGCGGTTTCAAAGCCGCCCGCATATGCAGCGTTATCTTGAGCGGCTCAGTCCCGAAAAGCCGCCCAAGTATTCACGAGCCGTCATGGAGACGCTGGCCATCGTGGCTTGGCGCCAACCTGTAACCCGGGGCGATATCGAAGATATACGCGGCGTGACCGTGTCGTCGCAAATCGTGAAAGCCCTGGAGGATCGAGGGTGGATCGAAGTGATCGGGCATCGCGATGCGCCGGGGCGTCCAGCCCTGTTCGGTACCACGCGCCAGTTTCTGGACGACCTGGGCCTGAGAGCGCTCGACGAGTTGCCACCCCTGGAATCCGCCCATGCCGCTGCCGCGCTGGCGGGACTGGATCTGGGCGAGGTGCAGCAATTGACCGGCGAGGTGCCCGCCCCCGCGGACTCGGCGGCTGGCGCCGAGGCCGAAGCCGTGAGCGATTCGTCTGAGGAAAGCGGCGTTGGCGAGGAGGGCGCTCAGGGCGAGCTTGCCGCCGAAAATGTGGCTGAAACCAGCGAAAATGACGATATCCCAGTTGCGGAATTGTCAGTTTCGGAACACGATGCACCCATAGACCCGGTCGATAGCGTAGAATCCATCGTTTCGCGCACAGAAGAAGGCGCGGATCCCGATGACGAACCCACCGTCCGGGAGCAAGCCGAAGGCTTGTCCAATACGTCGTCCCTGTCCGGTTTTCCCGACGACAGAGCCGGCAACGACATTTCCGATATAGCCGCCGACCCCACTGAGGTCGGTGCTGCAAAGGAAAGTGTCGAAAACGCAAAACACGCGGAACCGACCGACCCGATTGACGAGACCGATCACGCAGCGCCTGGCGCAGCCGGGCATGAGCCCGATTTCGGTCTTGATGATCCTGTTCGGCCCGAAACCGATGCCGCTTCCTCGGCTTCGGACGACGTGGATCCGGCGCAACCTGGCGCTGGCCGCGATTCGGCGTCCCCTGATGATGACGAGCCCGCCCCTGGCAGGCCTACCCAAGTTTGAAATTCGGAGCTGTCCCAGTGACAACGAATACAGCAATGCAGGACGACAATCCCCGTTCGGATGACACCGTTTCCAATGGTCAGCCGGATTCCTCCTCCGTGCGCGAATCCGCAGCCGAAGGCGAGGCCGGTGCCCGTGGGCGCGGCCGCAAGCTAAGGACGCCTTTCCGCCGCCGTCGCGGCGATGCCGCGACAGAACAGGCGCCAGCGGCGGATGGCCAACCGGCGGCGGCTGCATCGGTCGAGTCCGCTGACTCCCGGGGTGGCGAGCAAGAGGCGGAACAAGCGTTGTCGTATCTTGACAGCGCTGACCGCATGGAGCAGCGCCTGGGCAAGTACCTGAACAGCGATTCGGTCATGCCCAAGCTGCACAAGGTGCTGGCGGACGCCGGCATCGGCTCGCGCCGCGAGATGGAAGAGCTGATTGTGGCCGGCCGGGTGTCGGTCAATGGCGAGCCGGCTCATATTGGTCAGCGCGTTGCGCCGAATGATCAAGTTCGCGTGAACGGCAAACCCATCATGCGGACCAATACCAAGAAGCCCCCGCGCGTAATCCTGTATCACAAGCCCGCGGGTGAAATCGTCAGTCACGATGATCCGGGTGGGCGCGCCAGCGTGTTCGCCCGCCTGCCCAAGCTGCGCACGGGCAAGTGGTTGTCGGTGGGGCGCCTGGACTTGAATACGGAAGGTCTGCTGATTTTCACGACCTCGGGCGACATGGCCAACCGCATCATGCATCCCCGTTACGGCACCGAGCGCGAATACGCCGTTCGCGTGCTGGGCGAGATGGACGAAGCGCAGCGTCAATCGCTGGTTGATGGCATCGAGCTGGAAGATGGTCTGGCGGCTTTTGGTGCGCTGGATTATCTGGGTGGCGACGGCAGCAATCGCTGGTACCGCGTCACCTTGCAGGAAGGGCGCAACCGTGAAGTGCGGCGTATGTTCGAGGCGGTTGGCGTAACGGTCAGCCGACTGATCCGTACTCGCTTCGGAGATGTGGTGCTGCCCCGCTCGTTGCGCCGTGGACGCTGGGAAGAGCTGGATGGCTCGTTGGTCACCGCGCTGATGGTCCAGCTTGGACTGTTGCGCGAAGACGACGAATCGGGTGGTAACCGCCGCCGTTCCAAGCAGCCCCAATCCCATGACAGCGCGCTGCCTCCGGGCTTCGGCACCATGGATCGCAACGGCATGAATGGCGCCCGTATCGGCCGTCGCGGCAAGCTGCAAGGCGGCCGCTTGGGCAGTGCGGGGCAGGCGGCGGCGTGTCCGTCCGACCCGTTCGGTACCGGCCTGATGATCGCCGGCGGCTATGCCAATGGCCATCCGCTAGCCGCGGAAGGTGCTGGCGGCAATCGCAAGGGCGGCAAGCCCGGCGGTGGTCGCTCGGCATCGGCGGGCGGCGGGCGCCCCGATGGCAAGCAGGGCGGTAAGCCTGCTGGCAAGACGGGCGGCAAACCGCGCGGGCCGCGTGGTCCGCGTGCGGCGGCAGCCGCGGGGCAGTCGGGCAATGTGGCGTCGGTGGATGTCGGTGCTGTCGGCAACGTGGCCGAAGGCCAGGTGGGCGGGGGTCGCAAGCCCTCCGGTGGCAAGCCGGGCGGCAAGCCGCAAGGCGCGCGCGGTGGCAACGGCGGCCGTAATGGCAAGCCCGCGGCTGCGGGTGGCCGCGGCGGAAACAAGTCTGAAGGGCCTCGCAGCGCGGGCGGTCCGGCGGCCAATAAGGGCCCAGGTGCGGGCGGCAAGCCGCGTGCACCGCGTGCAGCTTCGTCGGGGCCGCGTGGCGATGATTGGCAACCCCGCAGCGCGTCGGCACATGAATCCCGCTTGGGCGTCATGGGCGGGCGCGGTCGTCAAGGCCGTTGATTTGCCTTCCAGCGGCGTGCTGGCTGTGCCGCTGGCCTCGATATGTCCCGTATAAGCGTAAGCCCTAGATGAATCAGGCGTTTTTCCTGTTTATCTGGTAAAATCAATGGTTTTCATGGCTTCGCGTCATTGCCTTTTGCGCGCCTGCCCTTGGCTGGTGGGTGCGGAAATGGATTGGCTTGAATTGATCGGGCTTTAAATTGATCGGACTTTAAAACGTCCGGCTAGCCAATGATCAAGTTGGCGCGCAAGGCAAGACAAGGCATAGCGCAGTTCAATAGCAGTTGGCATCAGATATGCGCCAAGTGTCGCCGGACCTGAAGGCTTGGGTTTGGGCTGGCAGGGTTGGGACAACCCATGGTGCATCAAATTAGGTCGCAATATAGGGCGCTGCCCAGCATTGCTCCTTACGTGTAGTAGGGAAGCGGCTGGGCTCTGCGCAATATCGGTGGGCTGGGCGTGCAGCCCATTTTTTTTGAGTATATGGCTGATTTATTCGCATTGACCGAAGAGGCTCTGGCCGGCATGGACGTCGAACTCGTGGACGTCGAGCGTGCCGCCCTGGGCCTTTTGCGCGTAACGATCGATCGGGTCGGCGGTGTGCGCATCGAAGACTGTGAACAGGTGTCCCGCCAATTGTCGCGGGTGTTCGAAGTCGAAAACGTCGACTACAAACGGCTGGAAGTCGGTTCGCCGGGCATTGACCGCCCGTTGCGCAACGAGGCTGAATTCCGCCGGTTTGCAGGCGAGCGCATCGAAATCAAGCTGCGCGAGGCATTAGACGGACGTAAGGTTTTCTCCGGCACTTTGACCGTGCCAGAAGACAACGACGCCGCTTCGGACGCCGCTGCTGGGATGCACAAGACCGTCTTCGGTCTCGAATTTGAGGCAAAAAAGAACGAAATCCAGGTGTTGAATTTCACGGTCGAAGATATCGAACGTGCAAAACTGGATCCCGTTCTGGATTTCAAGGGCAAAAAGCGATGAGTCGCGAAATTCTTCTGTTGGTCGATGCCTTGGCGCGTGAAAAGAACGTCACGCGCGACGTCGTGTTCGGTGCGCTGGAAAGCGCGCTGGCCTCGGCCATGAAAAAGCGCTTCAAGGATGATGCGGACATTCGTGTCGCCATCGATAGGGAAACCGGCGATCACGAGGGCTTTCGCCGCTGGCTGGTAGTGCCCGACGAAGCGGGCCTGCAAGAGCCCGACAAGCAGGAAATGCTGTCGGATGCGCAAGAAATCGTTCCTGATATCCAGGAAGGCGAATACATCGAAGAGCCGCTTGAGCCCATCGAATTCGGCCGTATCGGCGCGCAGGCGGCCAAGCAGGCCATCCTGCAAAAGATCCGCGACGCGGAACGCGAACAGGTACTGAACGACTTCCTGGACCGTGGTGAAACCATTGTGTCCGGCACGATCAAGCGCATGGACAAGGGCGATGCCATCGTCGAAACGGGCAAGATCGAAGCGCGTCTGCCGCGTTCCGAAATGATCCCGAAAGAAAACCTCCGGGTTGCCGACCGCGTCCGCGCCTTCGTGTTGCGTGTTGACCACGCCGCGCGTGGCCAGCAAGTGATCCTGTCGCGCACCTCGCCCGAGTTCATTCGCCAGTTGTTCGAGAATGAAGTTCCGGAAATCGAACAAGGCCTGCTCGAGATCAAGGCCGCCGCTCGCGATGCGGGTGTGCGTGCGAAGATCGCCGTGGTGGCTTACGATAAGCGTATCGATCCGATCGGCACGTGTGTGGGCATGCGCGGTTCGCGCGTCACCGCGGTGCGCAACGAACTCGGCGGCGAACAGGTCGACATCGTGTTGTGGTCGGAAGACCCCGCGCAGTTTGTCATTGGCGCCTTGGCGCCGGCCAACGTCGAATCGATCGTCGTTGACGAAGACAAGCATGCGATGGACGTCGTCGTCGACGAGGAAAACCTGCCCAAGGCCATTGGCGCCAAGGGTCAGAACGTGCGCCTGGCGTCCGAACTGACTGGCTGGCAGATCAACATCATGACGCCGGAAGAAAGCCTGAACCGCCAGGAAGTCGAGCGGTCGGGGTTGCGCACCACGTTCATGAGCAAGTTGGACGTTGATGAGGAAGTCGCTGACATCCTGATTGACGAAGGTTTCACCGGTATCGAGGAAATCGCTTACGTGCCCATGCAGGAACTGCTGGAAATCGAAGCGTTTGACGAAGACACCATCAATGAATTGCGCGCCCGTGCCCGCAATGCGCTGCTGACTGAGGCAATTGCCCAGGAAGAGCGCCTTGAGACCGCACAGGATTTGCTTGAACTCGAAGGCATGACGCAAGACCTGGCTGCGAAGCTGGCCGAGCGTCAAGTGCATACGCGTGATGATCTGGCCGAATTGGCAACGGACGAACTGGCGGAAATCGCCGGCTTGACCGAGCAGGAAGCCAGCGACCTCATCATGCGTGCCCGTGCCCATTGGTTCGACGAAGAATAACCATAAGGACACGGGTCTGCGGTGGATAGTGCTGGATTCATCCACCGCAAGTTCACGTTGTTTGTAATTGCTGCATATAGGGAAGAGAGAGCCTAATGTCGAGTAACACCGTCGCCCAGTTCGCTACCGAGCTGAAAATGCCTGCCAATGTGCTGCTGGATCAGCTGCGCTCGGCTGGTGTTGACCTCAAATCGGTTGACGATTCCGTCACCGACAGCGACAAGGCGAAATTGCTCGAATCGCTGCGTCGCGCCCATGGCGCGACCGAAGGCAAGAAGATCACCCTGACGCGCCGCCAGACGTCCGAGATCCGGCAGGCTGACGCCACCGGCCGCTCGCGTACGATTCAGGTTGAAGTGCGCAAGAAACGCGTGTTCGTCAAGCGTGATCCCTCCGAAATTGCCCTGGAGCAGGCCGCGTCCGCGCGTGCCGAAGATGAAGTTGCTGTTGAAGAAGAGCAGCAGGTGTCCGCGCCGGCTGCACCCGAGGCTCCTGCCGTGGCCGAGCCCCGCGAAGCCACGCCCGTCCAAGCGGAGGCTCCGGCCCCCGTCGAGGCGGAAGAGCCTGTTGTTGTAGAAGCGCCCGCGCCGGTTGAAGCGCCCGCGCCTGTTGAATCCGTCGCGGCCGAAGTGCCCGCCACCGTCGAGGCGCAAGCCGCCGAAGTCCAGGCCCAGCCTGAACCCGAACCGACGCCGGCGCCTGCTCCTGCCGAGCCCGTGGCCGAAGAGGCCAAGCCCGAAGTTAAGACTGAATCCACCGAGCCCACGGCTGAAGAAGCCAAGCCGGAACCCGTTGTGCTAGCCAATAAGTCCGAAACACCTTCCCCCCAGGCCAATGCGCCGATCGCCCAGGCGCAGCCTGCCGCGAAGTCCGAACCTGTGCAGTCCGCCGCGCCCGCGCCGGCCACGCCCCCCGTCCGGGTGGGCAATCGTGCCGACAACCGCCGCGCCGGCCCGCCGCTTGCCGCCTCCGCTACGTCGGGTGGCCGCGATGAGGCCCGCCGTGCCGCCGAGGCCGAAGCCGCCGCGCTGCGCGAAATGTTGAACCGCCCGCGCAAGGTGCTGCGAGCCCCCGAGCCGGAGGCGCCTGCCGCCGCCGCTGCTCCGATTTCGGGCACGCTGCACAAGCCGGCCGGCAAGCCGGGCGCCACGCCCGGCGCCAAGAAAGACGCCAAGCCCGCCGCTCCCGGCACGAAGAAAACCATCAAGACCGCCGAAGTCGCTTCGACCTGGTCTGATGACGCTTCGCGCAAGAAGCCGGCCGACAAGCCCGCAGCCCCGGCCAGCCGTGACGGCTGGCGCGCAGGTGGCAAGGGTGGTGGCAAGGGCGGCGGCCGTGGTGGTCGCAACCAGCAGAACGACCGCCGCAACGAGCCCGCACCTCAGGAATTCATTGCACGTGAAGTGCACGTGCCGGAAACCATCAGCGTGGCCGACCTGGCTCACAAGATGTCCGTGAAGGCTGCCGAAGTCATCAAGCATCTGATGAAGCTGGGCCAGATGGTCACCATCAACCAGGTACTGGACCAGGAAACGGCCATGATCGTGGTTGAAGAACTGGGCCACGTGGCAATCGCCGCCAAGCTGGATGATCCGGAAGCGTTCCTGGACATCTCCGCAACGGTTTCCGAAGCCGAACAACTGCCGCGCGCCCCGGTCGTGACCGTCATGGGTCACGTCGACCACGGCAAGACCTCGCTGCTGGATTACATCCGCCGCGCCAAGGTTGCCGCGGGCGAAGCCGGTGGCATTACGCAGCACATCGGCGCCTACCACGTTCAAACCGAACGCGGCATGGTGACCTTCCTTGACACCCCGGGCCACGAAGCGTTTACCGCCATGCGTGCCCGTGGCGCCAAGGCGACCGACATCGTGATCCTGGTGGTGGCCGCCGACGACGGCGTGATGCCGCAAACGCGCGAAGCCATCCACCACGCCAAGGCCGCGGGCGTGCCCATGGTCGTGGCCGTGACCAAGATCGACAAGCCGTCGGCCAACCCGGAACGCGTCAAGCAGGAATTGGTTGCCGAACAGGTCGTGCCGGAAGAATACGGTGGTGACGTTCCCTTCGTGGGCGTGTCGGCCAAGACCGGCGAAGGCATCGACGACCTGCTCGAAAACTTGCTGCTGCAAGCCGAAGTGCTGGAACTGAAGGCTCCGGAAGACGCGCCCGCCAAGGGTCTGGTCATCGAAGCCCGTCTGGACAAGGGCCGTGGCCCGGTCGCGACGATCCTGGTGCAAAGCGGCACGCTCAAGCGCGGCGACGTGGTGCTGGCCGGCGCAAGCTTTGGCCGCGTGCGCGCCATGCTGGACGAAAACGGCAAGCCGATCCAGTCGGCCGGCCCGTCCATCCCGGTTGAAATCCAGGGTTTGACCGAAGTGCCGGCCGCCGGCGACGAACTGATGGCACTGTCCGACGAACGCAAGGCACGAGAAATCGCGCTGTTCCGCCAAGGCAAGTTCCGCGACGTCAAGCTGGCGCGCCAACAGGCCGCCAAGCTGGAATCGATGTTCGACAACCTGGGCGAGGGCACGCAAACGCTCACGCTTATCGTCAAGACCGACGTGCAGGGTTCGCAGGAAGCGCTGGTGCAGTCGCTGGTCAAGCTGTCGACCGACGAAGTCCGTGTCCAAGTGGTGCATGCGGCCGTTGGCGGCATCTCGGAAACCGACATCAACCTGGCCATTGCCTCGAATGCTGTCGTGATCGGCTTCAACGTGCGTGCAGAAGCAAGCGCCAAGAAGCTGGCCGAGAACAACGGCATCGACGTGCGCTACTACAACATCATCTATGACGCCGTGGATGAAGTTAAGGCTGCCATGTCGGGCATGTTGGCGCCCGAGAAGAAAGAAGAAATCATCGGCCTGGTCGAGATCCGTGAGGTCTACAGCATCTCGCGCCTTGGCAATATCGCCGGTTGTATGGTGCTTGACGGCATCGTCCGCCGCGATTCCCAGGTACGCCTGCTGCGCAACAACGTGGTTCACTGGACGGGGCATCTGGAATCGCTGCGCCGCTTCAAGGACGACGTCAAGGAAGTCAAGTCGGGCTTCGATTGCGGTCTTACGCTGCGCGGCAACAACGACATCCAGGTGGGTGACCAGCTGGAAGTCTTTGAAATCAAGGAAATCGCGCGTACGCTGTAAAGCGTCGCGAGGCATTATTGCTAATGAGCCGTCACAAGTCCAAAGCCATCCCCGGTCGCAATCTGCGGCTGGCCGACCAGATCCAAAAGGATCTGGCGGAGATCATCCAGCGCGAAATCGATATGTCTCGCGCTGGGCTGATCACGCTCTCCGGTGTGGAATTGTCGACCGACTACGCGCATGCCAAGGTGTGGTTCACGGTTTTGGGCGCCGAGCCCGAAGCCGCCACCGCCTTGCTGAACGAAAAAGCCGGTTGGCTGCATTCCCAGCTCTACAAGCTGCTGCACATACACACTGTCCCCACTTTGCGCTTCTTCCACGACGAGCAAATCGCCCGTGGCATCGAGATGTCGATCCTCATCGACCGCGCAAATCGGCCCGGCCCCCATTCGGGCGTGCCAGACGAACCTGAAGACCAGTCCTGATCGGGCTGTCGTCACTGCTTTTTCAACCGGATTCCGACGATGGCTAAACGACGCGGGCTTTTGCTCGACGGTGTGCTGTTGCTCGACAAACCCGTAGGTTTGTCGAGCAACCACGCCTTGCAACGCGCCAAGCGTTCCATGGACGCGGCGAAAGCCGGTCATACGGGCACGCTGGATCCCTTCGCCACCGGCTTGCTGGTGTGTTGCATGGGACGCGCAACCAAGATTTCCGGCGCGATGCTTAACGCCGACAAGGCGTATCGCGCTACGCTGCAATTTGGCAGCGAAACCGATTCTGGCGACCTGACCGGCAATGTCGTGTCGACCGCCGAACCCGGCTTTACCGTTGACGAACAAGCGCTGCGCGACGCGCTGTCACGTTTCTCGGGCACGATCGAGCAGATTCCGCCGATGTACTCCGCGCTCAAGCGCGACGGCAAGCCCTTGTACGAGTACGCCCGCGCCGGCATCGAGCTGGAACGGGCCCCGCGTCAAATCACGATTCACCGCATCGAGCTGTTGTCCCTGTCGGGGACGCAGGCAGAGATCGATGTGGCTTGTAGTAAAGGCACATACATCCGAACACTGGCCCAGGACATCGGGCGCGTGCTGGGCTGTTACGCCCACCTGACGGCGCTGCGGCGCACGCACGTCGGGCCTTTTTCTCTGGAACGCGCCGTTGAGCTGGAAGCCTTGCAGGCCATGCCAGACCCGAAGCAGGCATTGCTTGCACTGAACGAATTGCCGGAGGGCTTGCTGCCCTCCACCCTGACCTTAAAGGACTCGCTATGACTCGCGCCTTGCGCAACGTCGCCATCATCGCCCACGTGGACCACGGTAAAACAACCCTGGTCGACCAGCTGCTGCGCCAATCCGGCACCTTCCGCGAAAACCAGGCGCTGACCGAACGGGTCATGGACTCGAACGATCTGGAAAAAGAACGCGGCATCACGATTCTGGCCAAGAACTGTGCCGTTGAATACGAAGGCACGCACATCAACATCGTCGACACCCCGGGTCACGCCGACTTCGGTGGTGAAGTCGAGCGCGTGCTGTCCATGGTTGACGGCGTGCTGCTGTTGGTTGACGCCGTTGAAGGCCCGATGCCGCAGACCATTTTCGTGACGCGCAAGGCGCTGGCCCTGGGCCTGAAGCCGATCGTGGTCGTCAACAAGGTGGACCGCCCCGGCGCCCGCACCGACTTCGTCATCAACGCCACGTTCGACCTGTTCGACAAGCTGGGCGCGACCGAAGAACAGCTGGACTTCCCGGTGGTGTATGCCTCGGGCCTGTCGGGCTACGCCGGCCTGACCCCGGACGTGCGCGAAGGCAACATGCGCCCGTTGTTCGAAGCCATCCTGCAACACGTGCCGCAGCGCGAAGATGACCCCAACGGCCCGCTGCAGATGCAGATCATCTCGCTGGACTACAACAGCTACGTTGGCAAGATCGGCGTGGGTCGCATCAACCGTGGCCGCATGCGCCCCGGCATGGAAGTGGCTTACAAGTTTGGTCCGGACGGCCAGGGCGGCAAGGGCCGCATCAACCAGGTCCAGAAGTTCCATGGTCTGGAGCGCGTCGTGGTTGACGAAGCCGAAGCCGGCGACATCGTGCTGATCAACGGCATCGAAGAGCTGGGCATTGGCTGCACCGTGACCGACGTGCTCACGCAGGAAGCGCTGCCGATGCTGCGCATCGACGAACCCACGCTGACCATGAACTTCATGGTGAACACGTCGCCGCTGGCCGGCCGTGAAGGCAAGTTCGTGACCAGCCGCCAAGTGCGCGACCGCCTGGATCGCGAGCTGAAGTCCAACGTGGCGCTGCGTGTGCGTGACACGGGCGACGACACGGTGTTCGAAGTGTCGGGCCGTGGCGAACTGCACTTGACGATTTTGCTGGAAACGATGCGCCGCGAAGGCTACGAGCTGGCCGTGTCGCGTCCGCGCGTGGTGTTCAAGGAAGTCGACGGCGTGAAGTGCGAGCCGTTCGAATCGCTGACCATCGACGTTGAAGACGCCCACCAAGGCGGCGTGATGGAAGAGCTGGGCCGCCGCAAGGGCGACCTGCAGGACATGCAGCCGGACGGCCGTGGCCGTACGCGCCTGGAATACCTGATCCCGGCCCGTGGCCTGATCGGTTTCCAGAATGAGTTCCTGACGCTGACGCGCGGCACGGGCTTGATGAGCCACATCTTCCACGAATACGCCCCGGTCAAGGAAGGCGCGATCGGTGAGCGCCGCAACGGCGTGCTGATCAGCCAGGACCAAGGCGACGCCGTGGCCTACGCACTGTGGAAGCTGCAGGATCGCGGCCGCATGTTCGTGAGCCCGGGCGATGCGCTGTACGAAGGCATGATCATCGGCATCCACAGCCGCGACAACGACCTGGTTGTGAACCCGATCAAGGGCAAGCAACTGACGAACGTGCGCGCCTCGGGTACCGACGAAGCCGTGCGCCTGGTTCCGCCGATCCAGATGTCGCTGGAATACGCCGTTGAATTCATCGACGACGACGAACTCGTGGAAATCACGCCGAAGTCGATCCGTCTGCGCAAGCGCCACTTGCTGGAAAACGAACGCAAGCGCGCCGCGCGCGAAGCCTCGGCCTAAGCGGGCACGACGGCCACATCCGCTGTGGCCTTCGCATAAGACAAGCCGCGCACCTTCGGGTGCGCGGCTTTTTTTGTACGATGCGCGGCCCGTCTTATAGCCCGCTTTGCTGATGCCGGTATTCCTGGGTAACGCCACCATACCCATACGCGGCTGCGCGCGCGTCGATCACATGCACGTAAGAGCATTCGTGCAGTTCGCCCAGAATCCCTTGGAACGCCGCGTAGATCTCCTTGATGAAGCGCGCCTTCTCGGCCTTGGTATTGGTTTCGTCCGTGACGCTGATGTCCAGGTGAAAGGCGTTCTTGCCCTGCTCGGATAGTGGCTTGCCGCCGATGAACCAGAGATCGTGCGGGATATGCTGCAAGGTAATCGCAATGACTGGCAGCTTCTTGCCCAGCACGGACTGGGTCAGTCCTGCCACGGCGTCGACGACGCAACGATTGATGGCGGGATCGGATTGGCCAGAAAGATGTACGACGATATGGGGCATGACAGGCTCCGGTTTGTGAGGGGTACAAGGCCAGTGTAGAAACCTGATTGACATCGGAAAAGCGGGAATTTACGATTTCATTCATCGATTAATCCGTTGGATAAAGCCATGTCGGGTTTTGATCTGGACCAATTGCGCACCTTGGTCGCCGTGCTGGACGCGGGCAGCCTGACGGCGGCGGCGCCGAAGGTGTTTCTGTCGCAATCGTCGGTCAGCGAACAGATGCGCAAACTGGAAGAGCGTGCCGGCCAGACCCTGCTGGTGCGGGGCAAAACCGGCGTGACGGCCACGCCCGCGGGCGAACGCCTGCTGCAACATGCGCGCGCGATCCTGGCCTTGAGTGACGAGGCCTATCGGGATCTGCGTGGCGTGGCGCTGCGCGGCGAATTGCGGTTGTTCATCACGGATTACTTTCGGCCCGGCGACGTGGCGCGCATGCTGCGGCGTCTGAACGAGCAGTACCCGCAGGTGCGGCTGCATGTGACGATCATGAAAAGCGGCGCCATCGAGGCCGCCTACGAGCGCGGCGAAATCGACGTGGGCATATCGATGTCGATCCAGGAGCGCGGTGCGCCTCGGGCCCGTGCGCAGGGTGCGCTGTTGCGCCGCGAGCCGCTGCTGTGGATGGTGGCCGACGGGGCAGGCGCGCCGTCGCAGGACGAGCCCTTGCCCTTGCTGGTGCTGCCAGAGACCTGCGCATTGCGCCAATATGTGGAACGCCAGCTTGCGCGGCGTGACGTGCCTTACACGGTGGCGCACGTGGCGTCTGGGGTGGCGGGATTGCAGTTGGCGGTGGCGGCCGGGCTGGGCGTGGCCTGCCTGAATGAATCGGCCCTGGCGCCCGGGATCGAACGCTTGCATGCGCCGGGCCTGCCCGCGCTGCCCTCGGTGGAATTTCGTTTGCTACCTGCCCGCAGCGGGGAAAGCGAGTTCATCGGATTGGCGCGAGAGGCCATCGTCAAGGCCCTGGGCTGATCGAACCCGGCGCGGCCAACGGGGCTTCAACAGGCTCGCCTCTGACCGAAAAATGATCGACACTGCCGAAACCAGCAGAGGAGACAACATGGGTGCCATCGACAAACTTGCGCCGTTCATCGACGCGCGCAGCGAGCGTTATGCGGAGCTGAGCGACCGCATCTGGAGCTTGGCCGAACTACGCTACGACGAACACAAGTCAGCCGAATTGCACATTGCGATGCTGGAAGAAGCCGGCTTTCGCATTACTCGCGACGCAGCCGGCATTCCCACCGCATTCGTGGCCGAGGCCGGCCAGGGTGGACCTGTCATCGGCATCCTGGGTGAATACGACGCGCTGTCCGGCCTGAGCCAGGAAAGCGGCGCCTTTGCGTGCCAGCCGTCGCCGGAAACGCCCAATGGCAATGGCCACGGTTGCGGCCACCACCTATTGGGTACGGCAGCGCACTTTGCCGCCGTGGCGGTCAAGGAATTCCTGGAGGCCAATCAGTTGCCGGGCACCATCCGCTTCTATGGCTGTCCGGCGGAGGAGGGCGGGTCGGGCAAAACCTTCATGGCGCGCGAGGGCCTGTTCGATGAGCTCGACGCTGCCCTGACCTGGCATCCGGCTTCGCACACAGGGATCTTCCACCAGTCCACGCTGGCGAACATCCAGGCCTACTTCCGTTTTCGCGGCATCGCGGCGCATGCCGCGAATTCGCCGCATCTGGGCCGCAGCGCCCTGGACGCCGTGGAGCTGATGAACGTGGGCGTGAACTACCTGCGCGAGCACATGGTGCCGGACGCGCGCGTGCATTACGCCGTGACCAACAGCGGCGGCATTTCCCCCAACGTGGTGCAGGCCCGCGCCGAGGTGCTGTACCTGGTGCGCGCACCCATCAATTCGCAGGCGGCCGAACTGTATGAACGGGTCAAGAACGTGGCGCGCGGCGCGGCGTTGATGACGGGCTGCGAACTGGACATCGTGTTCGACAAGGCGTGTTCGAACTACATGCCGAACCGGGTGCTGAACGAGATCATGTACGCCAATATGCAGGCGCTGCAAGGCCCGGCCTACACGCCGGGTGAAGAACAGGTGGCGCGCCGGATGTGGGATTCGATCACGGAAGACGACATCGACAACGCTGGCAAGAACCTGGGCGCGGTACTGCGCAATCCCACGCCGTTGTTCGCGGGCGTGGCGCCGTTTGACCCGGCCAAGACCGAGATCACGTACGGTTCGACGGACGTGGGCGATGTCAGTTGGGTGACGCCCACGGCGCAATGCTGGGGCGCCTGCTACGCCTATGGCACACCCTTCCATTCCTGGCAGATGGTGGCGCAGGGCAAGATGTCGATGGCGCACAAGGGCATGGTGCACGCCGCCAAGATCATTGCGGCGACGGCGGCTGATTTGTTTGCGCGGCCGGAGGCCTTGGCGCAAGCCCGGCAGGAACTGCTGGATGCGCGGCGTGGGCAGCCTTACGTGTGCCCCATTCCGGACGAGGTGGTGCCGTCGTTCAAGCGCTAAGTGGCAGGGCGGCCCTCAGCAGAGAGCCGCCGCCGCGTTCAAGCTGG
Source organism: Achromobacter spanius (assembly GCF_029637605.1). Taxonomy (NCBI): domain Bacteria; kingdom Pseudomonadati; phylum Pseudomonadota; class Betaproteobacteria; order Burkholderiales; family Alcaligenaceae; genus Achromobacter; species Achromobacter spanius. The sequence goes on from NZ_CP121261.1 coordinate 6,206,717, forward strand.
CAAGGATGGCGCGTATTGCGCTTCGGAAGTGACTTTGTCATGGAATTCCACGACGCGGCGCACCACTTTGACGGGGTCGTCCTCGATGATGAAAAGGTCTAGGTCGTGCGCGCCGATCATGCCGTTGCCCAGCACCTGATCGCCCAGCCAGTCGACCAGGCCGGACCAATATTCGCTACCGACCAGCACGATGGGCGCCGGTGGCACCTTGCCCGTCTGGATGAGCGTCAAGGCTTCGAAGAGCTCGTCCAGCGTGCCAAAGCCGCCCGGCATCGCCACGTAGGCGAAGCTGTGCATGAAGAACGTGGCCTTGCGCGAGAAAAAATACTCGAACGACAGGCTGATGGTTTGGTATTCGTTGTTGTGCGCCTCGTGCGGCAGGCTGATGTTCAGCCCGACGCTGGTGCCGCCAGCCTCGAAGGCGCCTTTGTTGGCGGCCTCCATGATGCCGGGGCCACCGCCCGCGATGACCGCGAAACCGGCGCCGGCGAGGGCGGCCGAGATGGCGATGGTGGTTTCGTAGTGGGGGGAATTACGGCTGACTCGTGCACTGCCGAAGACGCTGACTGCGGGCCCGATGTTCGCGAGCTTGTCTGCCGCCGTCCGTATCTCTGACATAATCAGCGGAATCTGTTTGCCGGCGGGTGTTTCCATATCTGCCTTTTTAACCATGAAAAAAACCTTATTACTGGTCGACGGTTCAAGCTACTTGTACCGCGCTTTCCACGCTATGCCTGATTTGCGCAATGCGCAAGGCGAACCCACGGGGGCGCTGTACGGCGTGGTCAATATGCTGCGCAAGCTTGTATCTGATCATAAGGCAGAGTATGCCGCATGTATTTTCGACGCCCGCGGCAAGACCTTCCGCGACGACCTGTACCCCGAATACAAGTCGCACCGTCCGCCCATGCCCGAAGACCTGGCGGCGCAGATCGAACCCATCCATCGCGCCGTGCGCGCGCTGGGTTGGCCGGTGCTGGCCATTGAGGGGGTGGAAGCAGACGACGTGATCGGCACCCTGGCCAAGCACGCCGCCGAACACGATGTACACACCATCGTTTCCACGGGCGACAAGGACTTGGCGCAACTGGTCAACAGCCACGTCACGCTGGTCAACACCATGACGGGTGAAGTGCTGGACGAGCCCGGCGTGGTCAACAAGTTCGGCGTGCCGCCCGATCGCATCGTGGACTACCTGATGCTGGTCGGCGATACCGTGGACAACGTCCCCGGGGTGACCAAGGTCGGCCCCAAGACAGCGGTCAAATGGCTGTCGGAATTTGGTTCGATCGACAAGCTGGTTGAAGGGGCAGAGGGCATCAAGGGCGTGGCCGGCAACAACCTGCGCGAGGCCATCCCCAATTTCCCGCTGACGCGCCAATTGCTGACGGTGAAATACGATTGCGATCTGACTGGCCACGTGGAAAACGTCAGCGACCTGACGCCGCGCGAACGCGACATTGCCACGCTGACCGAACTGTATGAACGCTACGGTTTCCGTACCTGGCTGCGCGACCTTACCGGCGACGCCGAACGTGTGCCCACGGGCGATGCGCGCATTGCGGCGGAGGTGCCGCAGGCGCCCGCCGAGCTGGACTACCGCATCATTGCCGACTGGGCCGAATTCGACGCCTGGTTCGAAAAGCTGCAAGGGGCGTCTCTGGTGGCGCTGGACACCGAAACTACCTCGCTGGACCAGATGCAGGCCCGGCTGGTTGGCCTGTCGCTGGCGGTGGAACCTGGCGTGGCTTGCTACATTCCCGTGGCGCACCGGGGGCCGGACGGCGCAACGCAGTTGCCCAAGGCCGAGGTGCTGGCGCGCTTGAAGCCGTGGCTGGAAGACGCCTCGCGCGCCAAACTGCTGCATCACGCCAAGTACGACGCGCATGTGTTCGCCAACGAAGGCATCAAGCTTGCGGGCATTACCGATGACACGATGCTGCAAGCCTATGTGCTGGAATCGCATCGTGGCGTGGGGCTCAACGACCTGGCCCAACGCTACCTGGGCCGCAGCGGTGTGTCGTACGAGGACCTGTGCGGCAAGGGGGCCAAGCAGATCGGTTTCGACGAGGTGGCCGTGGACAAGGCGGGGCATTACGCCGCCGAAGACGCCGACTTCACCTTGCAATTGCATCGCGTGCTGCGTCCGATGGTGGCGGCCAACGAAGGGCTTGACCGCATCTATCAATTGGAAATCAAGGTGTCGGCGGTGCTGACCACCATTGAACGCAATGGCGTGAAGGTGGATGCCGACGAACTCGGACGCCAAAGCCACAAGCTGGGCCAGGAAATGTTGCGGCTGGAGCAAAAGGCCTATGAACTGGCCGGGCAGCCCTTCAATCTGAATTCACCCAAGCAGTTGGGTGAAATCCTGTTTGATCGCATGCAGTTGCCGGTGGTGCGCAAGACCGCCAGCGGCGCGCCGTCCACCGACGAAGACGTGCTGACCAAGCTGGCGCTGGACTATCCGCTGCCGCAGGTGCTGCTGGAATACCGGGGGCTGTCCAAGCTGAAGTCCACCTACACGGACAAGCTGCCGCGCATGATCAACCCCGCCACGGGCCGCGTTCACACGCGCTACTCGCAGGCGGCGGTGATCACCGGCCGGCTGGCGTCGTCCGATCCCAACCTGCAGAACATTCCCGTGCGCACCGAAGCGGGCCGCCGCGTGCGCGAGGCGTTCATCGCGGAAGATGGCATGCTGCTGTCGGCCGACTATTCGCAGATTGAACTGCGCATCATGGCGCACGTGTCGGACGACGCCAACCTGCAACGCGCGTTTGCCGCCGGCGAGGACATTCACCGCGCGACCGCCGCCGAGGTGTTCGGCGTGGCGCTGCCGGATGTGTCGACCGACCAGCGCCGCGCGGCCAAGGCCATCAACTTTGGCCTGATCTACGGCATGGGGGTGTTCGGCCTGGCGTCCAACCTGGGCATTACGCGGGATGCGGCACAGGCCTATATCGACCGCTATTTCGCCCGCTATCCCGGCGTGGCGATGTACATGGAAAACACGCGCCGCGTCGCGCGCGAACAGGGTTACGTTGAAACCGTGTTCGGTCGACGCCTGCAATTGCCGGAAATCCGTGGCGCTTCCGGTCCGCGCCGGCAGGGGGCGGAACGCGCGGCCATCAATGCGCCCATGCAGGGCACCGCGGCCGACCTGATCAAGCTGGCCATGGTGGCCGTGCAGGACTGGCTGGAAGCGGAAAAGCTGCAGACCCGCATGATCATGCAGGTACACGATGAACTGGTGCTGGAAGCGCCGGACGCCGAGATCGAGTTGGTCAAGGAGGCCTTGCCGCGCCTGATGTGTTCGGTGGCTGAGCTGCGCGTGCCGCTGGTGGCGGAAGTGGGCATGGGCAAGAACTGGGAGCAGGCGCACTAAGCCCGCTGTTCTGTCCCCGCGAAACGAATGGGCCGTCTTCGGACGGCCCATTTCCGATTTCAGGATTGCAACAATATAATGTTGCGCTTCCTCCCCGCCTCTATTGCGTCCCCCCACATGTTGCTGCTCTGGGTACTTCTTGCCACCGTTACCGGCGGGCTGATCGCCGTCCTTGTCGCCAGTTGGCTGGCCTACAAGGTCTTCGCCCAGTATCTGCACCACATGGTCAGCCTGTCCGTGGGCGTGCTGCTGTCGGTGGCGCTTCTGCATTTGTTGCCCGAGGCTTTCGAAGGGGGCGTGGCCGATGCGCATACGCTATTCGGCTTGATGCTGGCGTCGCTGATCGGCTTTTTCGTGCTGGAGAAGATTGCGCTGCTGCGCCATAGCCATCACCACGAGGGCGACGGGCACCATCATCACAAAGGCCATGATCACCACGAAGCCGGGCGCGGGGGCGTGCTGATCCTGATCGGAAGCTCCTTGCACAACCTGTGCGACGGCATCCTGGTGGCGGCGGCTTTCCTGACCGATCCGCTGTTGGGGGTACTGACCGCCGCGTCGATCATCGTGCATGAAGTGCCGCACAAGCTGAGCGATTTCGTCGTGCTGCTGAACGCCGGGTTGGCCCGTCGCCGCGCCTTTTCGCTGATCCTGTTCACCAGCTTGTGTTCAGCCGTGGGCGGCATAATAGGGTACTTTGTGCTGCAGCAGGCGCAGGACTGGGTGCCGTATGTCTTGGTGGTTGCCGCCAGCAGCTTCCTGTATATCTCGGTGGCTGACCTGATGCCGCAGATGCACGAACGGGTGTCCCTTTCGGATGCCGTCCCGCAATTATTGCTGGTGGGCGTGGGCGTGGCGCTGATCTACAGCGTGACGACCCTGATGCACCATGGGCACGAGCACGAGGCCGATGCTGGCCGCGGCGCGCCTCATGCCGAGCACGGCCACTCGCACTAGGCATAGCCCGACCACCAGTACCTGGGCGCGCGCGGACGGGACACCTTGATGTCCAACCCATACACAGGAGTCCGCCATGAGTTTTTCCGCTGCCGCCGGCAACGTCGCCCCCACCGCCATACACACTGACACCGAAGGCCTGGTCCACGGGGATTTCAAGCTGCCCGTGGCCGATGGTTCCATTGCCGCGTATTACGCCGCGCCGGAAGGCCGCCGCGACCTGCCTGTCGTGCTGGTGGTGCAAGAGATTTTTGGCGTACACGAGCACATCAAGGATCTTTGCCGCCGCATCGCCAAGGCCGGTTATCTGGCGGTTGCCGCCAATCTGTACGAGCGTCAGGGCGACGCCTCCACCTACACCGATATTCCGAAGCTCATTGCCGACATCGTCAGCAAGGTGCCCGACGAGCAGGTGTTTGCTGACCTGGACGCCAGCGTGGCCTGGGCCGCGGACAACGGCGGCGATGCCAAGCGCGTGGCCATCACCGGCTTTTGCTGGGGCGGCCGCCTGACCTGGATGTACGCCGCGCACAACCCCGACGTCAAGGCGGCCGTGGCCTGGTACGGCAAGCTCAGCGTGGGCCATGGTCCGCTGATCAAGCGGGTGGCTTTCGACGTGGTCAATGATCTGCACGCGCCGGTGCTGGGCCTGTACGGCGCCCTGGACGCCAGCATTCCGCTGGCCGACATCGAGACCATGAAGACGAAGCTGGCGGCCGGCAACGCCGCGGCCAAGCAGTCGGAGTTCGTGGTGTACCCGGACGCAGACCACGCCTTCCTGGCGGATTACCGTGCCAACTACAAGCCCGAGGCCGCCAAGGATGGCTGGACTCGCATGCTGGCGTGGTTCCAACGCTACCTGTAAACCGATACGCGCTGCTGGGCGGGGCTGTGTGCCCCGCGTTGTTGCCGGCTTAGTTGCCCGCTTCCCTCAAGCGGCTGGGCAACAATTCCCCATGGCGGGCCAGAAGCGGGTACGCGGCCGCACCCACCAGGTGCGAGTTGATGCCCTTCATGTCGCGCAGGATATCCAGATACAGCGCGCCGACTTCGGCGGCATCGACCTCGCCCGACTTGATCTTCTGCAAGTGGGTGTCGGCCGCTTGTATCTCGATGGTCCGAAAGCGTGCCTTTTCACCGGCCAGGGCGCGCGCCTGGCGCAGGTCGTCGTTGACGAAGAGCGCGGCGGCCTGACGCTGGTTGGCGATCAATTGGCCCAGCGTGTCGTCCAGGCTGGCGCGCTGCTCGGGTGAAAATACCCAACCTTGCTTGCGCAGCTTGGCCACATGGCTCAACAGCCCGTGGTGGGCAATGTCGCCCGCATGGCCGATGTTGCTGGCGAAGGCCAGAATGTCATCCATGCGCTGGACGTCGTCGCGTGTCATGTTTTCCTGGTCCAGCGTGGCCAGGTAGGTGGTGATGGCGTTTTCCAGCTTGTCCAGCGCGGCGTCCAACTGGCGCGCCTGCACCATGCGGTGACGGTTGTCGCGCTTGAATCCGGCGCGCGCATAAAGCAGCAAGGTTTGCACCATGTCGGCCATGCGCAGGGCTTCGCGCGCCGCGTTGCCCAGCGCCACGGCGGGAACGTCGTGTGCCCATTCATCCAGGTACTGGGGGCGGGACGGGTCGTTTGGGTCGGCCCGCTTGGGCAGCCAACGGGTCAAGAGCGCCGCGTAAGGCGTTAGCAGCGGCAGGAACAGAAGGGCGATGACCGCGTTGAACAGTGTGTGGAAATTGGCGACGGCGCGCGCCGGGTCGCTTGCCATGTCGCTCATCAGCGGCTGCAGCGCCGGCAGCAGGATCAGCCCGGCCAGCACCCCCAGCACCCGGGTCAGCAGGTTGCCCAAGGGCAGGCGACGGGCGGCGGGGTCGTCGCCGGTCACGCCTTCAATCATCGGGTTGATGGCGGTGCCCAGGTTGGCGCCCAGCACCAGCGCAAAGGCCACGTGGGGCGCCACCATGTGATGGCTTGCCAGGGACATCACCAGCACCACCACCGCCACGCTGGAGTGCGCGGCCCAGGTGAACGCGGCCGACAGCAGCACGGCGGCCACTGGCTGGGTGGCCAGCGCGTCCAGAATCATGCCCAGCATGGGGGCCGTCTGGAACGGCTGGAAAAGCTCGACCAACTGATGCAGGGACAGCAGCAACAGCCCCAAACCGATGAATACCCGGCCCAGGTCGCGCGTGCGGCCTGGTGGGTAGCGGCGAAACATCCAGACGCCGGCAAGGATGAGAATGGGGGCAAGCGAGGTCAGGTCGAACGACAGCAGTTGCACGATCAGCGTGGTGCCGACGTTGGCGCCCAGCATCGCGGCCAGTGCCGGCACCAGGCCCACCACGCCGCCCGCCGCGAAGCCGGTAATCATCAGGCCCGTGGCCGTGCTGCTTTGCAAGGCGGCGGTGATGCCCAAACCCGCCGCGAAAGCGCGCAAGCGGGTGCCCAGGGCTCGGCCCAATGCCGCGCCCAGAGCAGCGCCGAACGCGCGCTGGACACCGGTTTGGACCATGTGCACGCCCCACAGGAGCAGGGCGACGTAGCCAGCGAAGTCAAGCAGGGTGATAAGACCAGACATCCAGGGGTGTTCCCGTTCTTTTTATGACAAGTAATAATTCTGTAATGATCGCATGCCTGCCCGGGTGGGGAAACCCGTAGCAGCGATACAGCATACGCTGGCCAGGTTTCCAGCGCGCGGTGTTGCCAGCGCGTATCATTGCCTGACTATTCGTTGATGTATTGGAGTGTGGCGTGGCCGTTTCCGTATTTGATCTGTTCAAGATAGGCATAGGCCCGTCTAGTTCCCATACGGTGGGCCCGATGCGGGCCGCCTTGCTGTTCGCGCAAGGCCTGGAACGCGACGGCCTGATTTCCCGGGTTGCGCATGTGCGCGCCGAACTCTACGGTTCGCTGGGCGCCACGGGCAAGGGGCACGGCACCGACAAGGGCGTGCTGCTGGGGCTGATGGGCGAGGCCCCCGACACGGTGGACCCGGCCGCCATTGAAGGCATGATCGCCTCGGTGCGCGCCAGCCGCCAATTGCCGCTTCTGGGCCGCTACCCGGTTGCTTTCATCGAAAAAGAACACATGGTGTTCTACCGGCGCGAAGCCATGGCCGAGCACCCCAACGGCATGAAATTCCACGCCATCGACGCCAACGGCGAGTCGTTGCGCGAATCGCGCTACCTGTCGGTCGGTGGCGGCTTCGTGGTGACGGCGGGGGCATCCAACAGCCAGGTGATCGCCGCCCACAACCAACTGCCGTACCCATTTCGCTCGGGCCGCGAACTGCTCACCATGTGCCGCGAGAACGGCCTGACGGTATCGCAGTTGATGATGCAGAACGAACTCACCTGGCGTGAGGCGGCAGACACGCACAGTGGCCTGGACCGCATTTGGCAGGTGATGCAGGACTGCGTGGCGCGCGGTTGCGGCATCAACTACCCGGAAGCCGACGGCGAATTGCCGGGTCCGCTGCGGGTACGCCGCCGGGCGCCCGAGCTTTATCGCAACCTGACCCAGCGCGCCGAGCGCACCTTGTCGGATCCGCTCTCGGTCATGGACTGGGTCAACCTTTATGCCATGGCGGTCAACGAAGAGAACGCCGCCGGCGGCCGGGTTGTCACGGCGCCCACCAACGGCGCGGCGGGCATCATTCCCGCGGTGCTGCACTACTACGACCGTTTCGTGCCCGGCGCCAACCACGACGGCGTGCGGGACTTCCTGCTGACCGCGGCGGCGATAGGCTTGCTGTACAAGTACAACGCGTCGTTGTCGGGGGCCGAAGTGGGCTGTCAGGGCGAAGTGGGCGTGGCCTGCTCGATGGCCGCGGGCGGCTTGGCCGCAGCGCTGGGCGGCTCGGTGGAGCAGGTTGAAAACGCCGCTGAAATCGGCATGGAACACAACCTGGGCCTGACCTGCGACCCCGTGGGCGGCTTGGTGCAAATTCCCTGTATCGAGCGCAATGCCATGGCGTCCATCAAAGCCGTGAACGCGGCCCGGATGGCCCTGCGCGGCGACGGACAGCACTATGTGTCGCTGGATTCGGTCATCAAGACCATGCGCGAAACCGGGGCCGACATGAAGACGAAGTACAAGGAAACCGCGCGCGGCGGCCTGGCGGTGAACATCGTCGAGTGTTGATGGAAGGGGGGCATTCCCCCTGCGGAACCTGCAAAAGAAAAGTCCCTCAGTTTGTGTCAACTGAGGGACTTTTTTCTGCCTGGAAATCCGCGGGTTCAGACCACGCGGGCGTTTTGCAGCGCGGCGATGCGCGACGGGATCGGCGGGTGCGAGGCGAACATGGCCGCCAGGCCGCCACGGCCGGTGATGCCCGAGGCTTCAAAGGACTTGGGCAGATCGCCCGGCTCCAGGCCGCCCAGGCGGGCCAGCGCGCGGATCATCGGTTCGCGCGCGCCCATCAGTTGGGCCGAACCGGCGTCGGCGCGGTATTCGCGCTGGCGCGAGAACCAGGCCACGATGATCGAGGCCAGCACGCCGAAGATGATTTCACAGACCAGCACGGTGATGTAGTAGCCCGGGCCGATGCCGCGTTCGTTCTTGAACACCACGCGGTCGATGAAGTAGCCGACCACGCGGGCCAGGAACACGACGAACGTGTTGATCACCCCCTGGATCAGGGTCAGCGTGACCATGTCGCCGTTGGCGATGTGGGCCACTTCGTGCGCCAGCACGGCAGCCACTTCCTCTTCGCTCATGCTTTCCAGCAGGCCGGTCGACACGGCGACCAGCGAGTCGTTCTTGAACGCGCCGGTGGCGAACGCATTGGGCGCGCCTTCGTAGACGGCCACTTCCGGGCGGCCAATGCCGGCGCGGTCAGCCAACTGGTGCACGGTGTCGAGCAGCCAGGCTTCGCGCTGGTTGCGCGGCGCGTTCGGGTCCAGCACTTGGGCGCCGGTGCTCCACTTGGCCATTGGCTTGCTGATCAGGAGCGAGATGATCGCGCCTGTGAAACCCACCACCACCGAGAAGATCAGCAGGGCGTTTAGGTTCAGGCCATTGGCCGTGATGTAGCGGTCTACGCCCAGGATGCGCAGCGTGGCCGACAGCACGAGCATGACGGCCAGGTTGGTGACGACGAACAAGACAATGCGTTTCATGTTTTTTGTGTTCCTCTGCGAGCGGGAAATCCCCGGGTTCGACATGACGGCGACCCGCCAGTTCCCCGACTCGCCGGCACCGCTCCCGATGGCGAAGAGTATAGTATCGCTTTCCCCTAGTTCCCCCCACTTTTCCCTTAGCGCAGAACCCCAATGCAGGCTCTCTGGATGTTGTTGGCGTCCGCCATGTTCGCCACCATGGGGTCGTTCGTGAAGTTCGGCACCGAACACGGCGCCTCGTTGCCGCAGATCGTGCTTTTTCGTGGGCTGCCTTCCGTTCTTCTCTTGTTGCTGTGGGCGCGCGCCGGCCGGCAATCCATTGTTCCGACCAGTTGGAAACTGCACCTGTGGCGCAACTTGTCCGGTGTGACGTCGATGTGGCTGGGGTTTTTCGCCATTTCGCATCTGCCGCTGGCCACCGCGACCAGCCTGAACTACACCGCGCCCCTTTTCATAGCCTGTTGGATGCTGGGCTGGGGCGGCGCGCAGCGCGACCCCGTCCGCATCATTGCCGTAGCCTTGGGTTTCCTGGGTGTGATCGCCGTGTTGCGGCCGAGCATCACCGACGACCAATGGCTGGCGGCGCTGATGGGGATGGGGGCGGGCGCCATGTCGGCAGTCGCCATGATGCAGATCCGCCAACTGGGCCGGATCGGCGAACCCGAGTGGCGCACCGTGCTGTTCTTTTCCGTGGCGGTCTGCGTGTCCAGCGTTGTCGGGCTGTGGTTCGAAGGCTGGGGCACCGCGGACTGGCAGGGCTATGCGTCGCTGGTGGGCGTGGGCGTGGCGGGCATGTTCGGCCAGCTTGCCATGACCCGGGCCTTCGGCGTGGGCTCGGCGCTGCTGACGGCGGCGCTGCAATACAGCACCATTATTTTCGCGGCCTTGCTGGGCATGGGCTTTTGGGGCGACCACCTGGATGGTCTGGCCTGGGCCGGCATGGGCTTGATCATCTCCGCCGGCCTGTTGTCGGTGTGGCGCACCATGCGCGACCCCAAGCCGGCCTGACGAGGCATCCCCTGAACCAGGAGCACACCGAATGACGATGACACTGATTTCCGCCGCCGATCTGGCTGGCCGCCTTGACGCTTCCGGGCCTGGCGTTTCCGACATCCGCGTCTTCGACGTGCGTCACGACCTGACCAATCACGCCGCGGGCCGCCAGGCATACGATGCCGGCCACATCCCCGGCGCCCGCTACCTGGACCACGAAACCGAACTGGCCGCGCCGCGCACCGGCAAGAACGGCCGCCACCCGCTGCCGTCGCGCGCCGAGCTGGGCGCACTCATGGCCGCCCATGGCGTGACGCCGCAAACGCTGGTCGTGGCCTATGACGCCAGCGGCGGCATGTACGCCGCGCACCTGTGGTGGATGCTGCGATGGCTGGGCCATGAACGCGTGGTGGTGCTGGACGGCGGCTGGCAGGCCTGGGTGGCGGCAGGGCTGCCGACCACGACTGACCCCGCCCCGGCCGTGCAAGCCGACCAGCCGGTTGAGCCCGGCGCGCCGCTGGTCGCTGCCGTTGACGCGCAGGCCGTGCTGGACAATATCGACCGGCCCGCCTTTACCGTGATCGACGCGCGCGCCGCCAACCGCTATCGCGGCGAAGTCGAACCGATGGATCCGGTGGCCGGCCACATCCCGGGCGCCCTGAACCGCCCGAACGGTGAAAACCTGCAAGCCGATGGAAGCTTCAAGTCCGCCGAGCAACTGCGCGTCGAATTCGACGGGCTACTTGGTGGCCGGGACCCTGGCGCCATCGTGCACCAGTGCGGCTCGGGCATTACCGCCTGCCACAACTTGCTGGCCATGGAAATCGCGGGTCTGTCTGGCTCGCGGCTGTACCCCGGCTCGTGGAGCGAATGGTGCAGCGACCCGTCGCGCCCGATGGCCAAGGGCACCTGAGGCGCAGCGGCGCACAAAAAAGCCAGGGTTCGCACCCTGGTTTTTTTTCGTCTCCGATGCGGTCCCCCGCGGCTCCTGCCGGGCTATTCCACCTGCGGCCCGTGCCGGACTATTCCGCCCGGCTACCAGATCGCCGCCAGCTTGACCCGCCCGGACACGCTTTCCGCGATCTCCAGGAAGTGGTCCAGTGGGGGCGTGGCCAGTCCCGGGACCTTGGCCATATCGTCCCAGCGCCGCAGGCGGATCGCATCGGGCGCGCCCGGCATGCTGGCGAAATCCACCGCTTGGCCGGCATCGAAACTGCCCCCTTGCAGCGCCAGGCTGCGTTTGGAATCCTCCGACAGCGACGCTTCGTATTGCGGCTCTACATAGCAGAGGTAGCGCTTGGCCTCCACGTGCAGGCGAATCGGATCCAGGACGGCGGAACTGAACAGCCCGCGCAGAAACGGCAGCACGAAATACTGGTGCTTGTCGTCAACGCCGCGCAGGGTAGGGGTGCCGGGGCGGTCGGCGATCAGGTGGCCCAGGTCATGCAGCAGGCAGGCGGTAATCAGCGAAGCGTTGGCGCCATGGCGTTCCGCCAGCGATGCCGTTTGCAGCGCATGCCGCAAATGGCTGACGGACTCGCCATGGTAGGAACGGTGTCCGCGTTCCAGGAAAATCTGTTCGATGTCTTGCAAGGTCAAGGCCATGGTTGTCTCCTGAGTGGCCGCAAGGGGGAGGGGGCGGGCAGTGACCTGTTGGTCAGCCGGCTGCCGGCGCCATCTCCAGAAAGCGCGCGATCAACTGCACCGGTTGGCGCTCGCGCAGGCAGTACAGGTATTCGTTCATCATGATCTCGGCGCCCTGGATGTCCAGGGCCGCCAGATCGGGGTGGGACGGGATTTCACGCGAGGGGATCAGGCTGATCCCCAAGCCGCAAAGAATTGCCTGCCGGATGGATTCCCGGCTACCGATCTCCAGCGTGCGGCGCACGCTGACGCCGGCCGCCGCGAGGGCGTCTTCCGTCAACTGGCGCGTCATGGAGCCGGGTTCGCGCAGCAGCAGGGCGTGCTCGGCCAGATCGGCCAGCCGGACCTGCCCACGCCGCGCCAGCGGATGGTCGCGATGGGTGACCACGCGGATCGGGTCGGCCGCGATCATCCTGCGGTACAGGTGCTTGTCATCCATCAGAAAGGAAGACGTGGCAATCTCGATGCGGTAGTCGTGCAGCGCTTGCAGCATCGACTGCGAATTCCCGATGGTGACCGCCAGGTCGATCCCTGGGTAGCGCTGGTTGTACCGGCGCACCGTGTCCATGATGTAGAAGGGGCCCGTCGCGCCAATGCGCAGATTGCCTTCGCGCAGGTCGCTGGCGTCGCGCAGGCGGAAATCGATCTCGGTTTCCTGCTGCACCAGCTTTTCCACCATGGGCATCAGGCTGTGCCCGGCGTCCGACAGCCGCATGCCCCGGCCCTGCCGGTGAAACAGTTCAATGCCGTAGCGTGATTCCAACTGACGCAACTGCCCCGTCACGGTCGGTTGGCTGACACCCAGTTGGGCGGCGGCCTTGGTGACGGTGCCGCAGCGGGCCACGGCGTAGAAGGATTTGAGTTCGGCGACAAGCACGATGTGGGGGCAGGAAAGGGACGCAATGCGCAAGACCGCCAGTACACCAAAATAATTTGATGTTTTTATTACTGCATTTGCGCGAAGTGTCATAAACGCTCAATACGCGCCTTCCATACTGGCTTCGTTCTCAGTCCGGAGGCAGCATGCCCCAACCCGATCGCGCCTTCCTCACAGTTAGAAATCTGGTCAAGCGTTTTGGCAGCCACACGGCGCTGGCCGACGTTTCGCTGGATATCCGCGCCGGAGAACTGGTGTGTCTGCTCGGCCCGTCCGGCTGCGGCAAGACCACGCTGCTGCGCGCCATCGCCGGCCTGGAGCGCCAGGACAGCGGCGCAATCGTGCTGTCGGGCCGTGATATTTCCCATGCCGAGCCGCAAGAGCGCGACTACGGCATCCTGTTTCAGTCCTACGCGCTGTTTCCCAACCTGACCGTGGCGCAGAACGTGGCTTACGGTTTGAGCGGCAAGCGGGCGCATCGCAACCACGTCGCCAACCGCGTCGAGGAAATGCTGAGCCTGGTTGGCCTGACGGGAGCCGCCGATAAATACCCCGGGCAGATCTCCGGTGGCCAGCAGCAGCGGGTGGCATTGGCGCGCGCGCTGGCCCCGTCGCCGTCCCTGTTATTGCTGGACGAGCCGATGTCGGCGCTGGACGCCCGGGTGCGCGAGCATCTGCGGATTGAATTGCGCGCGCTGCAAAAGCGCTTGTCGATCACGACATTGATGGTGACGCATGACCAGGAAGAGGCCATGGTGATGGCCGACCGCATCGCCGTCATGAACGGCGGCGTCATTGAGCAATTCGGGACGCCGCGCGAACTCTACCGCCAGCCGGCATCGGCCTTTATCGCCGATTTCGTGGGCGAGGCGAATTGGCTGCCGTTCGAACGCATCGATACCCATCGCGCCCGCGTCGGCCGCCAGGAACTGGCCGTGGACGAGGCGTTGGACGGCAAGTCCGGCAAGCTGTTCGTGCGCCCGGAAGCGGTGCGCGTCAGCATGGCGCGCTCGGAAGAACCCAACTCGATGCTGGCCGACGTACTGGACGGCGTGTTCCTGGGCCGGGGCTATCGCCTGGCCTTGCGCCTGGAAGGCGTGCCCGGCTCCACGGTGCATTCGATCGTGTCCCCTGAAATCGGAGACGCCCTGTTGGGCCCTCACGCCGCCAGCCGTTGCTGGGTGGAGCTGCCGCGCCATGCGATTCGCGCCTACGCTTGATTCCGCCATGACTGGATCGCCTTCCGTGGCCGAACTGGCCCCCGCCCCGGCCGCCACTTCGACCCCCGTCCCCGCGCCGACCACGCCCGCTTTGGGCCGCCGCCCCATGCCCGCCTGGATCGGCGCGCTGGGCCTGACCACGGGGCAGGGCGCGCTGGTGCTGTTTCTGGTGCTGTTCCTGGCGCTGCCGCTGCTGGCCATCCTGGCCAAGTCCGTGACCGACAGCGAAGGCGCCTGGGCCGGCCTGTCGGTGGTGTCCGGCATCATCGGCGCGGATGGCTTTCTTGCCATGGTCGGGCGCAGCCTGACCGTGGGTGTGGTGACGATGCTGGTGGTGGTGCCGTGCGCCTATGGCTTCGCCTACGGCCTGACTCGCACCCGCTTGCCGGGCAAGGGCCTGTTGCGCACCATCGCCTTGCTGCCCTTGCTGGCGCCATCGCTGTTGCCCGGCATTGCGCTGATCTATCTGCTGGGTAACCAGGGCCTGCTCAAGGGCCTGACGGGTGGCGCCACCATCTATGGCTTCTGGGGCATTGTGGTGGGCGAGGCTTTCTACACGTTTCCGCATGCGCTGATGATTCTGCTGACCGGCCTGACACTGGCCGATGGACGGCTGTACGACGCGGCGCGGGCCATGGGCGCGGGTCCGTGGCGCACCTTCCTGACCGTGACCCTGCCCGGCACGCGCTATGCCGTGTTCTCGGCCTGCTGCGTGGTGTTCACCTTGACCGTTACCGATTTCGGCGTCCCCAAAGTGGTGGGCGGTGACTACAACGTGCTGGCCATGGAAGCCTACAAGGCGGTCGTCGGACAGCAGAACTTT
This sequence comes from Achromobacter spanius, assembly GCF_029637605.1. NCBI lineage: Bacteria > Pseudomonadati > Pseudomonadota > Betaproteobacteria > Burkholderiales > Alcaligenaceae > Achromobacter > Achromobacter spanius. The sequence goes on from NZ_CP121261.1 coordinate 6,221,737, forward strand.
CCCAAAGGCGCGGCCATCGGCATCTTGCTGTTGCTGCCCGCCCTGCTGACCTTTGTGTTGGACCGCCGCCTGCGTGCCCGCCAGGGTGCGCAGATGAGCGGCCGCGCCCAACCCTACGCGGCGGGTCATAACCGACGCCGCGATGCCGCGTTCCTGCTGTTGGCGGGCGTGTTGGCCGCGTTCCTGCTGCTGATCATCGGCGTGGCCGTCTGGGCGTCGTTCGTGAAGATGTGGCCGTACAACCTGTCGATGTCGCTGCGTTCCTACGACTTCGACAACATGGACGGGGGCGGCTGGCTGGCTTGGCGCAACAGCCTGCAACTGGCGCTGTGGACCGCCTTGATCGGCACGGCCGTGGTGTTCGTGGGCGCCTGGATGATGGAAAAAGTGCCGGCGCGCGGCTCGGTGGCACGCGGCCTGCGCGCCACGGTCAGCATGCTGGCCTTGATGCCGATGGCCGTGCCTGGCCTGGTGCTGGGGCTGGGCTACATCTTCTTCTTCAACAGCCTGATGAACCCGCTGAACATGCTGTACGGCACGATGCCGCTGCTGGTCCTGTGTACGGTGGTCCACTTCTACACCAGCGCGCATCTGACGGCGGCCACCGCGCTGAACGCCCTGGATCCCGAGTTCGAAGCGGCTTCGGCGTCGTTGAAGGTGCCGCGCATGACGACGTTCCTGCGGGTCACGCTACCCATGTGCCTGCCCGCTGCGCTGGACGTTGCCCGCTACTTGTTTGTTTCCGCCATGACGACCGTGTCGGCCGTGGTGTTCCTGTACAGCCCGTCCACGGTGCTGGCCGCCGTCGCCGTGCTCAATATGGATGATGCCGGCTTCATCGGCCCGGCCGCCGCCATGTGCACCGTGATCATGGCCAGTTCCGCCACGGCGGCCCTGCTGCTGCATCTGGCAAGCCGCGCGCTGGTCGCGCGCAGCCAGGCGTGGCGCCGGCCCGTGGCCCTTTGATCGCTTATTTCTAGGATGACCCTCATGACTGTTTCAACCTTGCCCGTCCAACTGGAAGCCGTCATCTTTGACTGGGCCGGCACGCTGGTGGACTTCGGTTCGTTTGCGCCCACCAAGGTGTTCGTGGACGCCTTCTCGCAGTTCGGCATGGAGGTGTCGCTGAAGGAAGCCCGCGGCCCCATGGGCATGGGCAAGTGGGACCATATCCGCGCCCTGTGCGACCAGCCCGCCATCGCCAGCCAGTACCAGGCCCAGTTTGGTCGCTTGCCTTCCGATGACGACGTGACCGCCATCTACGATCGCTTCCTGCCGATGCAACTGGAAAAGGTGGCGCAATATTCAGCGGCCATTCCGGGCGCGGCGGAATTGCTGCGCGCCCTGCGCCAACACGGCTTGAAGATCGGCTCGTGCTCGGGCTACCCCGACAGCGTCATGCGCCGGGTGGTCGAGCGCGCGGCGTCCGAGGGCTTGGAGCCGGACTGCATCGTGGCCAGTGATGATGTGCCGCGCGCGCGCCCGGCGCCTGCGATGGCCTTGAAAAACGTGATCGAGCTGGGGCTGTTGGACGTGGCCGGCTGCATCAAGGTCGACGACACCGCGCCCGGCATCGAGGAAGGGCGCCGCGCGGGCATGTGGACGGTGGGCCTCCTGCTGTCCGGCAACGCCGCCGGCCTGACGCTGGACGAATACCTGAGCCTGGATGAGAACGGGCGCGAGCGCGCACGCACGGAGGCTCGCGTTGAGCTGTCGTCCGCCCACCCGCATTACCTGATCGACACGGTAGCCGACCTGCCCGCCGTGATCACCGACATCGAAGCCCGACTGGCGCGAGGCCAACGACCCTGAGCGCAGCCCCCTCTGCCTTGACGCCATCCGCCCGGCGTTGCCGGACGTAGTTCCACTTTTCGTTTCACCGCGACCGCGGTCGGCAATGTCCGGCCGTGGCGGCGACCTTCAACCTTTTTCCGCTCAAACACGGAGTTACTCATGAATCGCTACAAGCTGCTTGCCCTGGCCACCGCCCTGACGGGCGTGATGGGCGCCGCCTCCGCCGAGACCACGCTGACGGTCTACACCGCGCTCGAAGCCGACCAGATCAAGGTCTATCAAGCCGCGTTTGAAAAGGCCAATCCCGACATCAAGATCCAGTGGGTCCGCGATTCCACGGGCATCATCGCCGCCAAGCTGTTGGCGGAAAAGAGCAACCCCAAGGCGGACGTGATCTGGGGCTTGGCCGGCACGGCGCTGGGCCTGATGGACAAGGAAGGCATGCTGCAACCCTACGCCCCGAAGGGCCTGGACCAGATCGCCGCGAACATGCGCGACGCCAAGGCCGAGCCGTCGTGGGTCGGCATGGACGGCTATGCCGCCGCCGTCTGCTTCAACACCATCGAAGCCGAAAAGCAGAAGCTGCCCAAGCCGACCTCGTGGCAAGACCTGACCAAGCCGGTCTATGCCGGCAAGATCGTCATGCCGAACCCGGCGTCCTCGGGTACGGGCTTTCTGGACGTCAGCGCCTGGCTGCAGATTTTTGGCGAAGAGAAGGGCTGGGCCTACATGGATGCCCTGCACAAGAACATTGGTTCGTACACGCACTCGGGCTCCAAGCCGTGCAACATGGCGGCCGCGGGTGAGTTCCCGATCGGCGTGTCGTTCGACTATCGCGCGGCCAAGCTGAAGGCCGACGGCGCGCCGGTCGAAGCCGTGTTCCCGTCGGAAGGCCTGGGCTGGGAAGTGGAAGCCACCGCCATCATGAAGGGCACCAAGCACCTGGAAGCCGCTCGCAAGCTGGCTGACTTCTCGGCCAGCCGCGAAGCCAACGAACTGTACAAGGCCAACTTCGCGGTGCTGGCGATTCCGTCCATCGCCACGGCCAACCCGAACCTGCCGGCTGACCTGACCAAGCGCATGATCAAGAACGACTTCGTGTGGGCCGCCACGAACCGTGAACGCATCATCGCCGAGTGGACCCGCCGCTACGACGGCAAGTCTGAGCCGAAGAAGAAGTAAGGCGTTGCCCGCGATGAAAACTTATGACGTGATCGTGGTGGGCGCGGGCATGCTTGGCATCGCCCACGCCTGGGCGGCTGCCAAGCGCGGCCTGTCGGTGGCGGTCATCGAGCGCAGCCGCCAGGCGCACGGCGCCACCATCCGCAACTTCGGCCAGGTCATCGTGACGGGCCAGCCGCCCGGCATGATGCTGTCGCATGCGCAGCAGGCGCGCGAGCTGTGGCTGGACCTGGCCGCCAAGGCGGGCTTTCATGTGCGGGCCAACGGCGCGTTGGTACTGGCGCGCAACCTCGACGAGGCCAGCGTGCTGCAGGAATTCGCGGACACGCGCCTGGCGCAGGAAGGCTACCGCGCCAACCTGTTGTCGGCGCGCGAGGTTGCCGGCCTGTATGGCGGACAGCTTGCGCACCACTGCCTGGCGCTGCAGGGGCATGACGACCTGCAGATCTATTCGCGCGAAGCCTTGCCCGCCATGACCCGCTATCTGGCGGAGTCGCTGGGGGTGACGTTCATTACCGGCACGCTGGCGCGCGCGGTGGAAAACGGCCTGGTCGGCACCACGGCCGGCGACTTCCAGGGCAAGCATGTTTTCGTGTGCCCCGGGCATGATTACCTGACGCTGCTACCCGAGCGTTTCGCGCCGCTGAACCTGGAAGTCTCGCGCTTGCAGATGCTGCGCGCGGCGTTCGACACCAACGCCATCGCCTTGGACCGCCCGGTGCTGACCGGCCTGTCGTGCGTGCATTACGGCGCATTCTCGGACCTGCCCACGGCGCAGGCCTTGCGCCAGGTGATCCAGGAACGCACGCCGATGCTGGTTGAAAACGGCATCCACCTGCTGATCAGCCCCACGCCGAATGGCGAACTGATCATCGGCGATTCGCATCACTACGGGCAGGATGCGTTCCCGTTCAACGATGAGGCGGTCGACAACGCCATGCTGGACCTGGCATCGCAGGCCTTGGGCGCGCGCTTGCGTGTGCTGGAGCGTTGGCAGGGCGTGTATGGCGCACACGGACCGGCGCCGTTCTCGGTCATGCCGGTGGACGCCGCCACGACCGTGGCGGTCATGCATTCCGGCGTCGGCATGACGGTGGGACTGGCGATCGGTGAACGCACGGTGGCGGGCGTGATCGGACATTGACGGGCACGGGCAAGCATTTGCCGCGTGCAATGAAACGGGCCTCGCGAAAAATTCGCGAGGCCCGTTGCTTTACGGATGCAAACCCGGGTTCAGAGGTCCTGCATGATGCGTCGATACCATTCATGAAAGTGCTGCATGCCGTCTTCCATCGGTGATTGGTAAGGGCCGGCCTCATTCACGCCGCGCAACATCAGGGCCCGGCGGCCGGCGTCCATGCGTTCGGCGATCTCATCGTCTTCGATGGCCGTCTCCATGTAGGCAGCGCGCTGGGCTTCGACAAATTCGCGTTCGAACGCCGAGATTTCCTCGGGGTAGTAGAACTCGACGACGTTCACCGTTTCCTGCGGGCTCTTCGGGTACAGCGTGGACAGCACCAGCACATGCGGATAAAGCTCGATCATGTGGGTCGGAAAGTACGTGACCCAGACCGCGCCGAAGTCGGGCGCATCGCCTTCGCGGAACGACAGCAGGCGGTCGTGCCATTGCTTGTACACGTCTGAACCCGGTTGGGCCAACGCATTGTGCACGCCCACTTTCTGCAGGCTGTACCAGTCGTTGAATTCCCAGGTCAGGTCGTCGCAGGTAACGAAACGGCCCAGGCCCGGGTGGAACGGCCCAACGTGGTAGTCCTCGAGGTAGACCTCGATGAATGTCTTCCAGTTGTAGTTGCACTGATGCACTTCAACGTGGTCGAGCACGTAGTCACCGAAGTTGAACTCGGGGCGCGAGAACAACGGGGCCATGTCCGATGCCGGGTCGCGCGGGCCTTCAAACAGCAAGCCGTGGCAATCGCGCAGGCGAAACTTCTGCAAATTCATGCAGGGGGTGGTCTCGAACTGAGGCGCGCCCAACAACTCGCCCTGGTTGTTGTACGTCCAACGGTGCAGCGGGCAGACAATATTGCCGCCGGTTGCCTTCAGATTGCCTTGCGTATTGCAGTTGCCGGCCACATTGCCGGCTTCGCCGCCCAGCATCAATGCCTGACGGTGGCGGCAGACATTTGAGATGAGTTCAACGCCTTGCTGGTTACGAACCAGCACGCGCCCTCCGTTTTCCTGGACCAACGACCGCCAATCCCCAATCTCGGGCACTAATTTCTGGTGTCCGACGTACTGCGAGGATTGCTTGAAAATGAGTTCTTGCTCGCGGGCAAAGAGGGCTTCGTCAAAATATGCGCTGACGGGTAGCTGGGTGCGAGCTGGCACGACATGTGCCATCCGACCGATGTCGGTCATGATTCCCTCCGCTCGGATAAAAAAGCCAGGACGGTTTGAGCTCTGCCAAGCGTTTTTGTTCAAGCCCAGCGGTGTCAGGAGACGTCCTGGAAACCGCTTGGAGCTCAACGATGAGCTTGGCTACATACGTGCTGGCGCGAAGAAAAATCGGTGTCTGGCCGATCAAATAAGCCGTGAATTGTACCCCAAGGGCCTCCCTCACGCCCGCGAAGATGGACGAGGGTTCGTCCAGTGTTCACGGGGCCTGCGGGCCCCGTTCGAACGTCCGATTAACCCTTCGCGGCGTAGGTCTTTCAGACGAGCTTGCGCGTAGCCGGGTGGCGCTTCAACAGCCAGCAACAGGCTGCTGACAAGGCAAAGACGGCAAGGGTCAGCAAGGGCACTGTCCAGGCGTCGCGCGGATTGCCGGAAATGGCGCCGGCCCGGCGCGCCACATCCAGGAACACGGGATGGATCAGGTAGATGCCGAAGGTCAGCGGCGCCAGGGCGGCCAGGCGCGGCAGTCGAGGAGAATCCACGATCCATTGGAACGCGGCCAGCGACATGAAGGGCACGGTCAGGCTGAAGTAGTCGTAGAAGTAGGTGTCCAGCTTATGGCCGTCGGACATCAGGTTCACGCCCAGGGCGGTGGCCGCCACGCTGGCCAGCAGCATCAGGCCGGGCCGGGGAATGCGCAGGTCGCCGTCGAAAATCAAGCGGCCGGCCACGAAGTAGCCCAGATACGGCAGGAACCACGTCAGGAAGAATCCATGTGGCGCGCCCAGCGCGCGTCGGTAGAGTGCGTCCAGGATAGCCACGCCCAGGATGCCCACCACCCAAAGCGCCCGCCCGCGCGGCGTGCTGCGCGCATACAGCATGCGGGCCAGCGGGGCGAACAGGTACAGGCCCACGATCATGTACAGGTACCAAAGGTGGTAATACGGTTCGCCTTGCGCCACCTTGCGCGGCCAGAACGAAAAATCGATACGGCCATCGTCCCACCAGTCCAGGCCGGTGCGCCAGGCCAGGTAGAACAAGGTCCAGAACAAGAGCGGCGCGCAGATACGCGCCATGCGGCGGCTATAGAACTGGCGGGCGTCCTGCGGCTTGTTGGGGTCCAGCAGCAGGGCGCCGCTGACCATCACGAATACGGGTACGCACCAGCGTGCCGCCGAGTCATAGAGATTGGCGGCCAGCCAGGCGCCCCGGCCGTAGGAAGCCGGGTCACTGACGATCAGCGCCGCGCTGTGCAACAGGACGACGGCCACGGCCGCCAACCAGCGGGCGGCATCCAGGCGGGCATAACGGTCTTCGGTCAAAGGCATCGGGCTCCCGCCGGGTGTTTGGTCCTTTTAACCTTAGCAGCGGGGCAGGTCCGGCTTCTGTATCCAGCGGTTAAGCAAGGCATAAAAAACCGACAGGGCCAGAAAAGGCGCTGTCGGCCGAAAGGGTGGCGGGGCGCGTGGCTGGCCGCCTGATCGCGGGCCGGCGGGACCGCGAACGATTTGTCACGAAACCGTTTGCGATAAGCCGCCTGGCGGCCTACTGCAGACGGGGCACTGCTTACCGAAGACGACTTACTGCACCACGATATTGGCTTGCTTGATCAGTTGAGACACGATCGGCTGTTCGGCCTTGATCTGTTTGTCGAGCTCGGCGGCCGTACCCGAACGCGGGTCGATGCCCATGTCCAGCATGCGCTTCTTCACGCCTTCATCCTTCAGCGTTTCGGTCAGCGCGGCTTGCAGCTTTTCCAGCACCGGCGCCGGCGTGCCCTTCGGCGCAACAAAGCTGAACCACGCCGTCATGTCGAAGCCTTGATAGCCCTCTTCGGACAAGGTCTTCAGCTTGGGCAGCGTGGCCAGGCGTGACGGGCTGGTAATGGCGAACACCTTGACCTTGCCTGCTTCTGCCTGCGGAATGCCGGTGGCGACCATGTCAAAGAACAGGTCCACGTCGCCGCTGATCAGGGCCGGCAGCGCTTGCGTGGCGCCCTTGAAGGGCACGTGAAGAATGTCGATGCCCGCGCGCGACTTGAACAGTTCACCCGCCAGGTGCGACGAGGTGCCGGGGCCGAAGGTGGCAAACGTCAGCTTGCCCGGGTTCTGCTTGGCATAGGCCACCACGTCCTGCGTGCTGTTGAAGGGCTGCTTGGGGCTGGACAGCAGCACCAGGGGGCCGACGCCCACCATGCCGATACGCGCGAAGCTGTCCGGGTCGTAGGGCAGGTCCTTGTACAGATAGCGGTTCGTGACGAGCGTGGAGTTGGTGGCCATCAGGATCGTGTAGCCGTCCGGCTGCTCGCGCGATACATAGGCCGCGCCAATGGACGTGCCCGCGCCCGCCTTGTTTTCCACGATCATGGATTGGCCCAGCGTCTTGGCCATGCGTTCAGCCAGGATGCGGGTCAGCACATCGGTGGCGCCGCCGGCCGGGAAGGGCGAGATGATCTTGATGGGCCGGGCCGGATAGGTCTCGGCTTGCGCGCCCAGTGCGGCCGCTCCCAGAACCAAGGTAGCCAGTAGTTTGATGCTCGTGCGAATCATGTTTTCCCCTTGAAATCGCGTGCGTGAGTGGATCGCCGGGCCTGGCTTTGGCGGCTGCGCGGTGAAGCGCGTGCGGTGCTTGCCAGGTCTCCTTGGATGCTTTAAATTCCGTTGTATGAAATTTAGTTTTGTCATTCGAAATAAACTATAAAAACGAAGCGTAGTGAAATGCAATCTTTTTCTGACCCCAAGCGCGTTGTTCATGCCGCCACCAAGCCGGACGAAAGGCTGGAACTGAGCCAGCCGGCACGCCGCAAACGCGCGGCCGGCGTGGGCGAGGGCGCCAGTTCGCCAGATTTCATTACCGCCTTGGCGCGGGGGTTGGATGTCTTGCGTTGTTTTCGCCATGGCGTGACGGCGCTGGGCAATCTGGACCTGGCCCGATTGACCGGGCTGCCCAAGCCCACCATCAGCCGCATCACGTACACGCTGACCGAACTGGGTTACCTGCGTTATCACCCCGACACCGGCAAGTATTCGCCGGGCTATGGGGTGCTGGCGCTGGGCTTTGGCTTGTTGGCCGGACTGGAAGTGCGCGAACTGGCCAAGGCGTCGATGAGCGACCTGGCCCGCGACACCGGCGGCGCGGTCGCGCTGGGCGCCTTCGATGGCGATGCCATGACGTATGTCGAGGCTATCCACGGCTCGTCGGCCTTGTACCTGCGCCTGCCCGTGGGCTATCGCGCCAGCCTGGACAGCGCCATGGGCCGGGCATATCTGGCCAGCCTGCCGCAAAGCGCCTGTGATGAGGTGATGGCACGGCTGGGCCAGGCGGCGCCGCCTGCCGATGCGATCCTGCGCGCGCGCGCCGAGCTTCAGGAATTTGGCTGCTGCTTCGCGCTGGGCGAATGGCAGTCGGGCATCAACGCCGTGGCGGTGCCGTTCACCTCGATCACCGGCGAAGGCGTCTTTGTCATGAGCTGCGGCGGTCCGGTAAGCCTGCTGCCGGAGCCTGACTTGCGCACCCGCGTGGGGCCGGCGTTGCGCGCCGCGATCGTGGGGCTGGCGGGGGCCTCGACCTGATCCCCGCAGCACATCCGGGTCTGGTTTGGCTATCTCGTACAATTCACAAATTGATCCACCCCTAGCGCCCTCGGAGACCCGTTTGGCCAAGCCCGCACAAGCCGATCCGCAGATTGATGACCGTCCCCTGCCTCAAGATTTCGAAACGGCCCTGGCCGAACTGGAGTCCTTGGTGGCGGCCATGGAAGACGGCTCGTTGCCGCTTGAGCAATCACTGACCGCCTACCGGCGCGGCGTGGCGCTTACGCGGGTCTGCCAGGAACGCCTGGCGCAGGCCGAACAGCAGGTCAAGGTTCTGGAAGGCGACCTGCTGCGCCCGCTGGACCCGGCAGCGCTGGATGACGAATAAGAATCCGATGAAGCAAACTCAACTCCCCTTTGCGGAGTGGTTGCAGGGTCGCGTGCGGCACGTCGAAGACGTGCTGGACGACCTGATGCCCCCCGCGGACGTGCTGCCTGTCCGCCTGCATGAAGCCATGCGCTACGCCGTGCTGGGCGGTGGCAAGCGTGTACGCGCCGCCATGGTCTACGCTGCGGGGCAGGCCTGCCCGGTCAGCGGCAGCGTGCTGGCCATCGAGGCATCGCTGGACCGCGCCGCGGCTGCCGTCGAATTGATCCATGCTTATTCGCTGGTGCATGACGACCTGCCGTGCATGGACAACGACACTTTGCGCCGTGGCCGGCCCACCACCCATGTGCAGTTCGACGAAGCCACCGCCATGCTGGCGGGCGACGCCTTGCAACCGCTGGCTTTCGACTTGCTGGCCTCGATGCCCATCGCGCCCGCGCTGATCGTGCAGGCGACCCAATCGCTGGCGCGCGCCGCCGGCAGCCAGGGCATGGCGGGCGGCCAGGCCATCGACCTGCTCAGCGTCGGCCATTCGCTGTCGCGCGACGAACTCCAGACCATGCACAGCATGAAAACGGGCGCCATGCTGGCGTGCAGCGTGGCTCTGGGCGGCATCGTGGCGGGCGCCAGTTCGGCCTCGCGCCAGGCGCTGGACGCCTATGCGCAAGCCATGGGCCTGGCGTTCCAGGTGGTGGACGATATTCTGGACGTTACCGCCGACACGGCCAGCCTGGGCAAGACGCCGGGCAAGGACGCGGCGGAAAACAAGCCCACCTACGTATCGCTGCTGGGCCTGTCCGAAGCGCGCGCGTTTGCCGAGGAATTGCGCGTGGCCGCGCGGGCGGCGCTGGAACCGCTGGGCGACGCGGGCTTGCGTCTGGCGCAATTGGCTGATTTCATCGTCCTTCGAGACCGCTGATCCGTGATAAGCCCGGCCTGGGTTCAGGCCGGGGCAACGAACCCCATACAAGCATGACGACTGATTTATTGGACCGCATTCAATCCCCGGCCGACCTCAAGCGCCTGGATCGCCGCGAGCTGAAAAAGCTTGCCGACGAACTGCGCGGCTTTGTGCTGGAGTCGGTATCCAAAACGGGCGGGCACCTGTCGTCCAACCTGGGCACGGTCGAGCTGACGCTGGCCCTGCATCAGGTGTTCGACACGCCGCATGACCGCATCGTCTGGGACGTGGGGCACCAGTCCTATCCGCACAAGATCCTGACTGGCCGCCGCGCCGGCATGGCCAAGTTGCGGCAGCAGGGCGGCATTTCGGGCTTTCCCAAGCGCAGCGAATCCGAGTACGACGCCTTTGGCACCGCGCACTCGTCCACGTCCATCTCGGCGGCGCTGGGCATGGCGGTGGCCTCGCGCAATGCGGGCGTGCAACGCCAGCACATCGCCGTCATTGGCGACGGCGCCATGTCCGCGGGCATGGCGTTCGAGGCCATGAACAACGCGGGCGTCACGCCCAACATCAATCTGCTGGTCATCCTGAACGACAACGACATGTCGATCTCGCCGCCAGTGGGGGCGCTGAACCGCTACCTGGCGCGCCTGATGTCGGGCCGCTTCTATGCCACCGCCAAGAACGTTGGCCGAGCCGTCCTGCAGCATGTGCCGCCCGTGCTGGAACTGGCGCGCCGGTTTGAAGAACATGCCAAGGGCATGGTCACGCCGGCCACGCTGTTTGAAGAGTTCGGCTTCAACTATGTCGGCCCCATCGATGGGCACGACCTGGACGCGCTGGTGCCCACCCTGCAGAACCTGAAGGCGCTGCAAGGGCTGCAATTCCTGCATGTGGTCACCAAGAAGGGGCAGGGCTACAAGCTGGCCGAGGCCGACCCGGTGCTGTATCACGGCCCGGGCAAGTTCGATCCCGCGGTCGGCATCCAGCAATCCAAGGCGCCGGGCAAGCGCACGTTCACGCAGGTGTTCGGCCAGTGGCTGTGCGACATGGCCGAGCAAGACCCGCATCTGGTCGCCGTCACGCCGGCCATGCGCGAAGGCAGCGGCCTGGTTGAATTCGAAAAGCGCTTTCCGCTGCGTTATTTCGACGTGGGCATCGCTGAACAGCACGCCGTGACGTTCGCGGCCGGCGTGGCCTGCGAGGGGCAAAAGCCCGTCGTGGCGATCTACTCCACCTTCATGCAGCGCGGCTACGACCAGTTCATCCATGACGTCGCGCTGCAAAACCTGGACGTGACCTTCGCGCTGGATCGCGCCGGTATTGTCGGCGCCGACGGCGCCACCCACGCCGGCAATTACGACATCGCCTTTCTGCGTTGCGTGCCGAACATGGTGGTGGCCACGCCTTCCGACGAAAGCGAAAGCCGATTGTTGCTGTCGACCTGTTATCAGCACCCCGGCCCGGCTTCGGTGCGCTATCCGCGCGGCGCCGGCTGTGGCGCCCCGGAAGGCGCGGGCTTGGAAACGGTGGAACTGGGCCGTGGCGTGGTGCGGCGCGAAGGCAAGAAAATCGCCATCCTGGGCTTTGGCACGCTGGTGCAAGCGGCGCTTGCCGCGGCCGGCAAGCTGGACGCCACGGTGGCCGACATGCGCTTCGTCAAGCCGATCGACCTTGACCTGATCCTGGACCTGGCGCGTCGCCACGACGCGCTGGTCACCATCGAAGACGCCTCGATCATGGGCGGGGCCGGCAGCGCGGTGCTGGAAGCGTTGAGCGCCGCGGGCGTGCAGATTCCGGTGCTGCAACTGGGCCTGCCGGACGTCTTCATCGACCATGGCGATCAGGCGGCGCTGCTGGCCGGCATTGGCCTGGATGCCGCCGGCATCGAGCAGTCGATCCGCAATCGCTACGCCGATCTGCTGGCTTGAAGCTGGCGCGACATCCGGTCGAGGGCGGTGCCCTCGTCCGGATTTGCAACACACTGTTCCGCCCCAACCGACCTACGGATAGAAGGGTTTTCCCTGGCGGTCGCGGGGCTTTGGGCGATAATGGCCCCCTCTCAAAGTTTCCTAGGCCTTGCGCAAGCGATTGATTGCCTAGACAGGTAAGCCGAAATGAATTCTCCGATCGACCCCGCCATCGTGATGCCTGACGTCCAGAGTTCGGCGGACACCCGGCACATCCCGATCCAGCGCGTGGGTATTCGTGGCGTGCGCCACCCCATGCTGATTGAAAGCGGTGATGGTTCGCCCCAAGGCACCGTCGCCAACTGGACGCTGACCGTGGCGTTGCCGCCCGAAGAAAAGGGGACGCATATGTCCCGCTTTGTGGCGCTGTTGGAAAAGTATCGCAGCACGCCCATGACGCCGGCCTTGTTCCGCGCCATGGCGGCCGACATGCTGCCGCTGCTGCACGCAGAGCGCGGTGACATCACCGCGGCGTTCCCGTACTTCATCAACAAGTCGGCCCCCATTTCCGGTGTGCAAAGCCTGCTGGACTACGAAGTCCAGTGGATCGCGCGCGCCCAGGGCGACAGCGTTGAATTCGAGCTCGTCGTGCAGGTGCCGGTAACCAGCCTGTGCCCGTGTTCGAAGGCCATCTCGGAATACGGCGCGCACAACCAGCGTTCGCACGTGACCGTGTCGGCCATCCTGAACGGCGACATCAGCATGGACGGCGTCATCCGCCTGATCGAAGAAGAAGGCTCGTGCGAACTGTGGGGCCTGCTCAAGCGCCCCGACGAAAAGTACGTGACCGAACGCGCCTACGACAACCCCAAGTTCGTCGAAGACCTAGTGCGTGACGTGGCCGCGCGCCTGACCGCGCACCCCGGCATCGCCCGCTATCGCGTCGAAGCCGAGAACTTTGAATCGATCCACAACCACTCGGCCTACGCCGTCGTGGAAGGCTGAGCTTCCCGTGCACCATCCGGCGGCCAACGACTGGCCGCTTATCGCGGGGCTGCAAGCCTGGGAATCGCGGCTGGCCAATAACCTGGCCGGCCGCGGTCGTTTGGGCGTGGCGTTCTACGAGTTCTTTCGCTTTGGCGTCAAGCAGGCCTGGGCCTGCCTGTTTGGCGGGCTGATGTGCGCGTTGCTGCTGGGCACGCACTGGTGGTATCCCAAGGACGCGTTGCTGGCGCGCTACGACTTCCTGACGATCGCCGCGCTGGGCATCCAGGCCTTGTTGCTGGCCTTGCGTATGGAGACCTGGAGCGAGGCCCGCGTGATCCTGATGTTCCATGTGGTCGGCACCGGCATGGAAATCTTCAAGACGGCGGCGGGGTCATGGATCTATCCCGAGGCCAGCGTGCTGCGCATCGGCGGGGTGCCGCTTTTTACCGGCTTCATGTATGCGGCGGTGGGTAGCTACCTGGCGCGGGTGTGGCGGCTGTTCGACTTCCGGTTTCGCGCCCATCCTCCCATGGTCGCCACCGTGGCCTTGTCGGTGCTGATCTACCTGAACTTCTTCGCGCACCACTTCATCATGGATTTCCGGTGGGTGCTGTTCGCGCTGACGGCCGTGCTGTTCGCGCGGACCTGGGTGTATTTCCGCATATGGCGCGTCTACCGCCGCATGCCCTTGCTGCTGGGCTTCGTGCTGGTGGCCTTGTTCATCTGGTTCGCCGAAAACATCGGCACCTTCGCCAACGCCTGGCGCTATCCCAACCAGTCGCACGCCTGGCAATGGGTATCCATCGCCAAGCTGGGCTCGTGGTTTCTCTTGATGATCATCAGCTACGTGATGGTCAGCCTGGTAAACCGGCCGCGTGAAATCGATGTTGCCGATCTGCCGCAAACGGCAGAGGTGGGCGGCGGAAAAGCCCCGTCCCTGATTTCCTGACGCCCCGATCGCTTGCGAAGCAATCCTCAATCGGTAATAATCGAGGGCTTTCTTGCTCGACCGCCCATGGTTTTTGGGTAGCGGGCTGCCCCTTGCGGGCTAGTTGTCTTTTGCTGATTTGGATAAAAGCAGTGGCCGCTGTGGCAAACCCAGTGGCAAACCAGTGTGAATCCAGGTACGCAACCACCCATGATGGAAAGCGCGGGTGCAAGACGCTTGGCCAGCAAGACATCCTCAAGGAGTTTTACTCATGCGTCACTACGAAGTAGTGTTTATTGTTCACCCCGACCAAAGCGAGCAAGTGCCCGCCATGGTCGAACGCTACCAAGCGCTGGTCACGGGCCAAGGCGGCTCGGTTCACCGCCTGGAAGACTGGGGTCGCCGTCAACTGGCCTACCCGATCCAGAAGCTCGTCAAGGCTCACTACGTTTGCCTGAACATCGAGTGCGGCCAAGCCACGCTGGATGAGCTGGAACACTCGTTCCGCTACAACGACGCCGTTCTGCGCCACCTGGTCATCAAGACCAAGAAGGCCCAGACCACGCCCTCGATCATGATGAAGTCGGTTGAGCGCGAAGAAGCCCGTAAGGCTTCGGCTGAAGCTGTCGCGGTTCAGCCCGAGTAAGCAGGGCTCACGCAGAGCTCATCCCATGAAGTCCCCTCGGTGCCTGGCAGGATGAATAAGCTGGAACTCAGCGCCCGCGTTCTTGAATGCGAGCCTTTGCGCCACACTCCCGCCGGTCTGCCCGCACTGGAAATGGTGTTGGCGCACGAGTCCGAAGTCATCGAAGCCGGCCACCCGCGCCGTGTTGAATTGACGATCACGGCCGTGGCATTGGGCGATCTGGCGTTGCTGTTGAAGAACACCGCGTTAGGGTCTGAATTGTTGGTGCAGGGGTTTTTGGCTCCCGTCCGCAAAGACTCGGTGAAGATCAAGCTGCATCTGCAGCAGGCACGCAAGATCAGCGGTAGCGCAGGACGCGATCCGCAGGTGGCTTGAAAGGGTTGAGCAAGAGGTGCGAGAGCGCCTTCTGAATACGGATAGGTTATGGGGTGCTGGGCCCGGTTTTCAAAAAACCCCGGGTAAAACCCGCCCCCCTCAAACATAGAGGCACATATCATGGCTTTCTTCGGAAAACGCAAAGAAAAACGCAAATTCACGCAGCAGAACCCGCTCTTCAAGCGTCGTAAGTTCTGCCGCTTTACCGCAGCCGGCGTCGAAGAGATCGACTACAAGGATCTGGACACCCTGCGCGACTTCGTGCAAGAAAACGGCAAGATCATCCCGGCTCGCTTGACCGGCACCAAGGCAATCTACCAGCGCCAGCTGGACACCGCCATCAAGCGCGCGCGCTTCCTGGCCCTGTTGCCTTACACCGACAACCACAACTAATCCGGGGCACTGAAATGCAAGTTATTCTGCTCGAAAAAGTCCTCAATCTGGGCAACCTGGGTGAAGTCGTCCGCGTGCGTGACGGTTACGCCCGCAACTTCCTGATTCCCCAGCGCAAGGCCCGTCGTGCTACCGACGCCGCCCTGAAGGAATTCGAAGCTCGTCGCGCTGAACTGGAAAAGGCCCAGGCTGAAAAGCTGGCCGCCTCCCAGGCTCTGGGTGAGCGCATCGCCGGCTTCCAACTGAAGATCGCTCAGAAGGCCGGCGTTGACGGTCGTCTGTTCGGCTCGGTGACCAATGCCGACATCGCTGAAGCGCTGAAGAAGGCTGGTTTCGAAGGCGTTGAAAAGGGCCAAGTGCGCCTGCCCAACGGTCAACTGAAGTCGGTTGGCGAGTTCCCGATCCAGGTCGCTCTGCACGCTGACGTTGTTGTTGACGTCACGGTCCTGGTCGAAGGCGAACTGTCCTAAGCCGGTACCCGCGGTAAAAAGAAGCCGGCCCGCGCGCCGGCTTTTTTTCTTGTTGTCTGGTCGTCTCATGCTTGCCGCCTTGTCGGTGCCACGCCCAAGACGCCACCTTGCTTCGCACAGAGGACCCCTTGACTCAGCCGCCCGTCCATCGCAATGCGCCGCCCGGCCTGCGCGCCTGGCTCGACAGCGTCGACGCCCAGCGTGAACCTTCGGTGCGCGACGTGAGGATCGACGGCGTGCGCTGCATCGTCAAGCGCCGGCGTCCAAGTTTTGGGCGCGGCGTCAGCTACGCGCTGCGCTATGTGCGCGCGCTGTTCCTGGGCTTGGGATGCAAGGTCTTCCTGGGCGAGTTCCCACGTCCTGGTGTGCTGCTGCGCAATGGCCTGACGCACGAGGCCCAGCGCTTGTCCACGTTGCTGGAAGCAGGCTGCCGCGTACCAGAAGTGTGGTGGCAGGAGCAGGGCCTGTTGGTGCTGGAATACGTGGGCGACGACCTGGCCGACCTGATCCGCAACGAAGACGCCACCTCGCAGCTTTGGTTGACCCGTGCGGCGGCCGCTGATCTGGCGGCCTTTCATGCGCGCGGCATGTGGCATGGCGGCGCGCAAATCCGCAATATCACCCTGCGTGATGGCGAGCTGTGGCGCATCGATTTCGAAGAGAACATCGGCGCAACCCTGTCTCGGCCGCTGGCCCAGGCCTACGACCTTTTCCAGATGTTGTCGTCGCTGGTGTCTTTGCGTAAATTGCCCGACGATGTGGCCGTCACGCTGGGTAAACTGGCCCTCGACGTCTACCTGGAAAGCAACCCGGACACCGCGGTCAAGGCGCGCATGAAGCGCCTGGCCCGCGTGCTTTGCGGCGTTGCGGCGCCTTTGCGTCCCCTGTTGCGGCGCCTTCCGTCGCGCGATATCCAAGGTTTTTTCCGCGTTGCCGATATCCTGCAGCCGTTACTATTGAAGCCATGAACACACCTGCCGATCCCCAGCTTGAATACCTGCGCGTTCCTCCCCATTCCATCGAGGCGGAGCAGTCGGTGCTGGGCGGCCTGTTGCTGGACAACACCGCGTGGGACCGTATTGCCGACGTGCTGGTCGAAGAAGACTTCTACCGCCACGACCACCGGCTGATCTGGCACCACATCGCCCGCCTGATCGGCTTGGCGCGGCCCGCCGACGTCATCACTGTCAATGAATCGCTGATCAGCGCTGGCAAGGCCGAAGACTCGGGCGGCCTGGCGTATTTGAACGCGCTGGCGCACAACACTCCGTCGGCCGCCAACATCCGCCGCTACGCCGAGATCGTGCGCGAGCGCGCCATGCTGCGCAAGCTGGTGTCGATTGCCGACGAGATCTCGTCGGCCGCGCTGAACCCGCAAGGCAAGGAAGCGCGCCAACTGCTGGATGAAGCAGAATCCAAGGTCTTCAAGATTGCCCAGGAAGGCTCGCGCGGCGCAGCCGGTTTCCAAGAGATCCAGCCGCTGTTGACCCAAGTGGTCGAACGTATCGACGAGCTCTACCATCGCGAAGGCAGCTCCGACGTCACCGGCGTGCCCACCGGCTTCACTGACCTGGACAAGATGACGTCCGGCATGCAGGGCGGCGACCTGATCATCGTGGCCGGCCGTCCGTCCATGGGCAAGACCTCGTTCTCGATGAACATCGGCGAACACGTGGCCATCGAGCAGGGCTTGCCCGTGGCAGTGTTCTCCATGGAAATGGGCGCGGTGCAGTTGGCAATGCGTATGTTGGGCTCGGTCGGCTTGCTGGACCAGCATCGCATGCGTACCGGCAAACTCATCGCCGATGACTGGCCGCGCGTGACGCACGCCGTGCAACTGATGCAGGACGCGCAGGTCTACATCGACGAAACCCCCGCCCTGAGCCCCATGGAAGTGCGTGCGCGCACACGCCGCCTGGCGCGCCAGTGCGGTCAGCTTGGCCTGATCATCATCGACTACCTGCAGCTGATGTCGGGTAACGGCTCCGGCGAAAATCGGGCTACCGAAGTGTCGGAAATCAGCCGGTCGCTGAAAGGCCTGGCGAAGGAACTGAACTGCCCGCTGATCGCGCTGTCGCAGTTGAACCGAAGCCTGGAACAACGCCCCAACAAGCGCCCCGTGATGAGCGATCTGCGCGAATCCGGCGCTATCGAACAGGACGCCGACGTGATCCTGTTCATCTACCGCGACGAAGTCTACAACCCGGATTCGCCGGACAAGGGTACTGCCGAGATCATCATCGGCAAGCAGCGTAACGGCCCCATCGGTACGGTGCGCCTGACCTTCCAGGGTTCCAGCACGCGCTTCCTGAACTTCTCCGGTGCGCAGCCGCGCGACATGTACTGACCCAACGCCGGCATAAAAAAAACCGCGTCACAGTTGAATGTGACGCGGTTTTTTTTGTGCGGAAGGGTTCAGTCCTTGATTTCCGGACGCTTGCCGTAGCGCGCGGCCAGCACGCCGCAGACCATCAACTGGATCTGATGGAACAGCATCAAGGGCAGCACGATGGCGCCCACGGCGTGGCCGGCGAACAGCACCTGCGCCATCGGAATACCGCTGGCCAGGCTCTTTTTCGAACCGCAGAAAAGCAGGGTGATGCGGTCTTCCACGTTAAAGCCGAAGAGCTTGCCGGCCAAGGCGCACAAGCCCAGCGCAAGCGCCAGGATGACCGCGCAGCACACCACCAGGCCGACCAGCGCGGGGATGGGCGTGGTGCTCCACAGGCCTTCGTTGATGGCTTCGGAAAAGGCCGTGTACACAACCAGCAGGATCGAACCCTGGTCAACGAACTTCAGCATGGCCTTGTGCTTGTGGACCCAGGCGCCGATCCAGCGACGCGCGACCTGGCCCAGCACGAAGGGCAGCAGCAGTTGCAGCATGATCTTGCCGACCGCATCGAACGAGATCGGCGCGCTGCCGGCGTTGGCCACGACCGTGCCCACCAGCAGCGGGGTCAGGAAAATGCCCAGCAGGCTGGAGGCCGACGCGCTGCACACTGCGGCCGGCACGTTGCCGCGCGCCATGGAGGTGAAGGCAATCGCCGATTGCACCGTGGCGGGCAGGCAGCACAGGAACAGGATGCCCAGGTACAGCTCGGGCGTAACCAGCGGTTCCAGCACGGGCTTGAGCGCCAGGCCCAGCAAGGGAAACATCAGGAACGTGGCGGAGAAGATCGTCAGGTGCAGCTTCCAGTGCGTCAGGCCGGCGATGATGGCCTCGCGCGACAGGCGCGCGCCGTGCAGGAAAAACAGCAGGCCCACCGCAATGTTGGTGATCCAGCCGAACACCACCACGCCTTGCCCGTGCGCGGGCACGATGCTGGCGATGATGACGGTGCAGATCAGGTAGAGGGTGAAGCGGTCGGGCAGAAGGCGGACTAGGCGTGACATGGACGAATCAAAGGGCGGACGGAAAGCGGGAAAGGCTAGCGGGAACGGCAAGCTGGAATGACGGTCAGCGGCGCGACAGTCACGCCGAAACGGGGCGTATTGTAGTCCCGAGGCGCGCTTGGCGCGCTAGGGCGTCATCGCCAGTGCCAGGTCGAACGCGGCGACCAGCGAGGCGTGGTCGGCCACACCCCGGCCGGCGATGTCGAAGGCGGTGCCGTGGTCCACGCTGGTACGCACGAAAGGCAGGCCTACGGTGACGTTCACGCCGTGATCCAGCCCCAGGTACTTCACCGGGATCAGGCCCTGATCGTGGTACTGGGCCACGACGATGTCGAATTCGCCACGGCGTGCGCGCATGAAGACGGTGTCGCCGGGCCAGGGGCCGCTGGCGTCGATGCCTTCGGCGCGTGCGCGAGCGATGGCCGGTTCGATGATGTCAATGTCTTCGCGGCCAAAATTGCCGCCTTCGCCGGCGTGGGGGTTCAGGCCCGCCACGGCCACGCGCGGGGCGGCGATCCCCATTTGCCGGCAGGCCCGGTCGGCCAGCCGCATGGCGGTCAACTCGGCTTCGGGCGTGATGCGCGCGATCACGTCCGCCAAGGCCACGTGTATGGTCACCAGCAACACGCGCAATTCGTCGTTGGCCAGCATCATGGCGAAGTCTTGCGTGGCGGAGCGGTCGGCCAGGATCTCGGTGTGGCCGGGATAGTCGATGCCGGCCTCGTGCATGGATTTTTTGTTCAGCGGCGCGGTAACGATGGCGCGGATGCGACCGGCCTGCGCGTCGTCGATGGCCGCGCACACATAGTCATAGGCCGCGCGTCCGGCGGCGGCATTGATCTGTCCCAACGGCAGATCGTCGGGCAGGGCGGGGCTACAGGCGATGACATGAATGCGACCGGCGTCGGGGCTGGCCTGGGTGGCGTCGCGGATTTCCACGACGTCCAGGCGCGCGCCCAGTTGGACAGCGGCGCGGCGCAGCGCGCCCGCATCGCCGTAAACCACGCAAGGTGCGTTCAGGCCTTGCGCTATTGCCTTGACGACGATTTCAGGGCCGATGCCCGCGGCATCGCCCATGGTGATGCCCACGGGCAATGCGACGTTCACGATGCCTTGTCCTTGGGCGGTTCGATGGCGCCGCATTCGAACGTGACCGTGGCGCGCTTGGAGCCCAGCCCCGTTGCGTGGTTGGAAGTCACTTCCGGCTTTTGCAGCTTGCGGCCGATTTCCTGGCAATACTGGTCGGCGCGTTGCAGCGTCTGATTCTTCAGTTCAACCCACGTCAGCAATTGCGTGCCCGAACTGTAGGTGACGCTGTAGGTGTCTTTACCGACAGACGTCACCTCGCTCATGCTGGAGCAGGCGGAGAGCAGGGTCAGCAAGGCGGCGGCGGAGGCAAGGCGTACAAACATGGGTCATCCAGAAATCACGATATCCGTCATTACAACACCATGTCGGTCCTCGAGAAAAGACGGCGGGATGGCTCCAGCCCCCCGGCGTGCGTCAGGGTACCGCCACAGCGCTGCGCCTGTCCACCTTGCGGCTCAACACGATCGATGTCTGCGTCTGCTTGACGCCGTCGATCAGGCCGATGCGGTCCAGCAGCTCGTCCAGTTGCTCATGGGTTTCACAGCGCAGGAAGATCAGGTAGTCATACGGCCCGCTTACCGATGACACCTCTTCCACTTCCGGCATGCGTTCCAGTTCGCGGATGACGGCGGCCGGCGTCTTGGGCAGCACGCTGATAAAGCAATATGCCCGCACCGCGGCTTCTTCCAGGCGTCGCCCCAGCCGCACGCCATAGCCCGACACGATGTGTTCGCGTTCCAGCCGCGCGATGCGCGCGACAACGGTCGTGCGCGCCAGGCCCAGCTTGCGCGCCAGGATGGCCGCGGGTTCGCGCGCGTTGGCCGAAAGCAGGCTCAGCAATTGCCGGTCGATATCGTCGAGTCGTTCGTTCATGCAAAGGGCGTGCGGCGAGTTACGGAGTGGCGACGGTACAGGCGTGATCCCGCCCGCGTCAATGCAGTGGGGCGCGGCTAACCGTCTGATTCGGGCGGAATGCCGCCGTGGTAGATACGCCCGTCGAACTCGAAGCGCGTGATGGTCTTGTGCGCGGCATCGAAAATGCGGTCGCGGCTGGCGCCGTCCAGTCCGTCGTGGTCGGCGAAGCGAAAGCGGCATAGGTCGATGTCGCTGTCGTAGAACACCGAATTTACAAAGCGGCTGACGTCGGCCTCATGCGCAAAATGCGCAAATTCCCGCAATTGCTCCATTTCGTGGAAGGCGCCGTTGCGGCTGACCAGCAGCATGCCGAATTTGCGTTCTTCGTCGGCCACCAGTTCCGGCGCTGCCGGCGCACTGACTGACAAGGCGTCTTCGTAGTCGAAGCGGGCGCCAGCGTCATGCATGGCATCCAGCACGGTTTGCCATTGACGTTCGTCCAGCGTCAGGCGGGCCATCATGTAGAACAGGCGTTGTCGGCCCAGTGTGCGCGGCTCGGGTCCGCCGACATAACTTGGCCATGGCGTTGCGGCGTCCAATCCGGCCAGTTCGGCCATGCGCGCATCGCTGAATCCCAGTTTGTCCTGCAGGCGCTGCAGGGATTGGGCGTCTGGGGGTGCATAGTTCTGGATCGTCTTCATAAGCGCTCCGGTGTCCCCGGATGCCGCAGATGGCGCCGGTGGCGTGCGCCGCGGTGCCCCGGCGGCTACGCTTTATGCTAGCGCGGGGCCTGGCGCTTGCCTAGCACCCGCGCGACAGGGCGGGCGGCGGGAAGTGTATGGGCGCCATGCTAGGATTTGCGCCGATCATCAATGCCAGGAGGCTTACGCCATGGATACCCAAGAACAAATTGCCGTTATCGTTCACACCATTTCGCATCAGGGCGGCCGCATCGATGCGTTGAATTCGACCCTGTTGTCGATGCTGCATCTGGTCAAGGCGTCGCCGGGCCTGCGCGAAGCGATCGAGGCACAGTTGGAGCAGAACTATTCCAGCCTGTTGGCGCGCTCGGAAAACCCGCAGTACGTGGCGGGCTTCGAAAGCGTGCGCGACATGATCATTGCTGCCCTGAAATGAGCGTTGCGCGGGCGTCGCGCATCAGAAAGTTACCCACAGCTTCTGTGGACAAGCCTTGGGATAGTGGGGGCATAGATCCACAATTTCCTTTGATTACAAAGGCTTGGGGGTGGCGGTCAAAGGTGGCTCCTTTTGCGCGTTTCAGACACGCAATTGTGTAATCTCCACAAGCGCGTCAAGCCGGGTAATATGCGGCCCCATGCGGAATCAGTATCGATTGGAACACCCGGGCACCGCCATGTTGGCGCGCGTTTCGGAAGCGGCAAAGCTGGCGGCGTTCGACCCCGGCAAACTCTCGCCCCAAGCGCGTGAGAGCTGGGAGCGCATGGGGCATGGCTTCAAGGCGTGGCACGACTTCGACCAACGCCACCCCATCCTGCGCCGCTTGGCGCTGCTGCCTCTTGTGGGCGGCTGGTACCGCAAGGCACGGCGGCGCCATGTGTTGCGCGCCAGCGGTCGCATCGTCTGTTGATGGTGGCTTAGCGTTGCCGTCGTCGGGCAACCAGGTGATAGGTCAGCCCAATCAGCAGGCCGATCGCCGCAGCCACGGCCAACTTCGTTTCCACGCCATGCAGACGGCCAAGCAGGGTCTCGATGGTCTGGCCAAACGCATAGCCCACCACGCTGAAGCACACCGCCCAAATGACGGCGGCGATGGCATTGAGCATCAGGAAGCGCAACGGCGGCACGCGCGACATCCCTAGCGCCACGGGCCCCACGGTGCGCAGCCCATACAGGAAGCGCAGGCTGAGGATGAAGCCATGCGGATAGCGGTCGATGGCGGCCAGCGCTTTTTCAAATGCCGGCTTTTCGCGGATGCGTCGCACGAAGCGGTGGTCGCGATAGCGCCGACCCAGAAAGAACAGCAGTTGGTCTGCCCCGAAGGAACCGGCGAAGGCGCACAGCATCACGTACGGCAAATGCAGAAGATGCTGGTGTGCCAGAAAGCCCGCGAATACCACCACGCTTTCGCCTTCCAGAAAGGTGCCGGCCAGCACTGCCCACAGGCCGTAATCAACGATGAATTGATGTAGGGAAGTGCTCATGCCGTGCGTTCGCCCACGATGCGCGCCAGGGTCAACAAGGCGCGCGAGATGTCTGGCGTGGTGCGCTGGCCGCAACTGATGCGCAGGAAATGGTTGTAGCGCGTGCCGTTCGAGAACATGGCGCCGGGGGCAACGCGTATGCCTTCCCGCAAGGCCGCTTCAAATACGTCCATGCCCGAACGGCCGCCGGGCATTTCCACCCAAAGCAGCATGCCGCCTTGCGGCACGCTCAAGCGCGTACCCTGCGGAAAGTGCGCGGCGATGGCCTCGGCCGTCTGGTCGCGCTGTTGCTTCAAGTGACGCCGCAAGCGCGTCAGGTGGCGGTCGTAGGCGCGGGACCCCATGTACTCGGCCACGGCGATCTGCGCCAGGGGTTCATTAGGCCGGCTTTGCGCGAATTTCAGCATGGCGATGCGCGCTTTCCAGCGTCCGCCCAGCAACCAGCCCAAGCGCATGCCCGGGGCCAGCGTCTTGTGCATGGACGAGCAATAGATCACGTTGCCGGTCGCATCCCAGGACTTGGCCGCGACCAAGGGCGTGTCGTCATCGGTCAGCGCGCCGTAGGTGTCGTCTTCGATCAGCGGCACCTGCTGGCGCTCGCACAGCGCCACCAGCCGGGCCTTCTCGGCATCCGGCATGACGCAACCCAGCGGATTCTGGAAGTTGGGCACGACGACCACGGCGCGAATATTGCCGTGCGTCTGGAAGGCCAAGTCCAGCGCCTCGATCGACAAGCCGTGTTGCGGGCTGGTCGGAATTTCCAGCGCGCGCATGCCCAGGCTTTCCAGAATCTGCAGCAGCCCGAAGTAAGTGGGTGACTCGACGGCGATGGTGTCGCCCGGCCGGGCCACCGCGCGCAGAGCCAGGTTCAGGGCTTCGATGCAGCCGTGCGTGACGATGACGTCATCCGGCGTGGTGTTGATGCCATTGGTCAGCGCCCGACGCGCCAGCACTGACCGCAATTCGGGATGCCCCTGCGGCGGTACCGGGCTGACCAGCACGTGGGGTGACGCGCGCAACGCGCGCGTCATCGCCTGCTTCAGCGCGTCCATCGGATAAGCCTCGGGCACCGCGGCCGCCAGCGCGAAGTTGGCGCTGACGGGGTGGGCTTCGCACTTGGCGATGAAGTCCGAGACGCGGTCATGGATGCCTACGTACTGCGCGGCCCCCAGCGTTTGGCGGACGTCGGGCTCGTTGACCGGAGGAATGCTGTTTCGTCGGGCCTGCAATACGAAATAGCCCGACCGTGGCCGGGCCTCGATCAAGCCGTCGTCTTCCAGTTGGCGGCAGGCTTGCAGCGCCGTGGATAGGCTGACATGGTGCGTGCGCACCAGCGTGCGCACCGACGGCATGCGCTGAGCGGGCGCCAGGACGCCCGTCTGGATGGCGCGCCGGTAGTGGTTCGCCAAGCGGAGGTACAGCGGTTGTGGATCCATGCGCCGATCATGCTCCCCGAGCTTGGAATATAGGAAGGCACAGATTGACAAAAAGTACACCATAACAGCCACAAAATCGAGCATCTGCATCGGTACAGAAAGGGCGGGATTGTGGCTGTTGCGCAAAGCAGCGCCCGCGTAGCCTGTCAGTGTCCGATTGGAGATGATCATGCAAGCCGATACTTACGCCGACAGCCCGTCCCACCGCCTGGAAATCGCCGCCGGCGCATCCCGTGATTTTGTTCTGCGCGCCGGTGCAACGCTTATCTGCGTCGCCGGCAGCGTGCGCCTTGAAGAACGTGTCGCAGACGCGCAAGCCACGGGCAGCGTGCCTTTGCCGGTTGCCGTGCGGCTGAATTCTGGCGAAGCGCATGCGCTTGTCGACGGGGGCGTGGTGCGCGTCACCGCCATCAACGCCGCCGACGTCATTTGCCTTGAGGTTCCGGACCCAATTAGCCGCTTTTTCAAGGCAGCCACAAGAATATTTCGCCTGAAAGTACTGAAATCTTCGAATAAAGGGCTGGGTGCGCTGCACAAGATTTCATAATGGTGTATGATTCATCACATCAGACGCGGGGTGGAGCAGTCTGGCAGCTCGTCGGGCTCATAACCCGAAGGTCGTAGGTTCAAATCCTGCCCCCGCAACCAGTTTTAAGAAAAAGCCGCGATTCCTATCGCGGCTTTTTTGCGTTCGTCTTTTGCGCTTTCTTTCGTCCGGACTTGCCCTGGGTCAACCCAATGTTCCAGCCCGGAGTTTCCCGGATGTTCGTGCCTGCACAGCGCCGCAACCCTGAGCTACCATGGGCCACGCGCGCTAGGTTGCCGCACAGGAGGAGGGTCCATGGGTACAGCAAAATACGATCATCCCGGTTTTGTCGCCGACACCGGCGCTGAAGGCAAGTACCACGTAGGCATCTGGTGCCCGCACGGCTACCCGGCCCACATCCATATCGGCCGGCCCGCGGAGCGCGGCGATCCCCAGGCGCTGCTGCGCTTGCGCATTCCCGATGGCGTCTTTCAATCCCTGCCCGACGATCCCGAAACCCTGTGCCGGCGCGCGCTGGGCCAGGCGATGGGCGCGGGCTTGCTGCGTTCCGTGGCCGTGGACGGCGAGTACCAGGAGCTGCGTTTCGAAATGGATTCGGAGCCATGGTCGGGACCCATGCAGGCGGCCGGCAACGCCTGAGCTTGGAAAGCCTGAATTCGGAAATCAAGGCAGGAAGTTACCCACAGCGACTGTGGACAAGCCTTGGGATAGGCTCTGTGCATGTCGAAATTGTTCTTGCATAACAAAGGCTTGGCGCCTGCGGTCAATCATTGGCCGGTGCCAGGCCTTTTTCTCGTCGATGGGAGGGGATGGCGGGAACGTTGAGCGCCCTGTTCGCAGGGCCGTGCGACAATTCTTCCCCGCTGCGCGCGGCATGTTTTTTGCCGCTTCTGGCCGCTCCTGATCACACCGTGTGCCCTCATGCCTTGTCCCCTACCCAAATCTTTTCCCGTCCTGACGGGGCTGGTGCAATGACCGCCCCGACGCCACGCGACGCTCCGTGCGTTGCCGTCATCGGCGGTGGCCCGGCCGGCCTGATGGCGGCGGAACGATTGGCCGCTGAAGGCTTGCAGGTTGACGTGTTCGACGCCATGCCCTCGGTTGGGCGCAAATTCCTGATGGCGGGCCGGGGAGGGCTGAACCTGACACATAGCGAAGCCGCGGCGCCGTTCCTGGCGCGCTACGGCGAGCGGGCCGCGCAGCTTGCCCCTTGGCTGCAAGCGATGGACGCGACTGCGCTGCGAGATTGGGCGCACCAGTTGGGCATCGACACGTTCGTCGGGTCTTCGGGGCGCGTCTTTCCCCAGGAAATGAAGGCCGCGCCCTTGTTGCGTGCGTGGCTGGCAAGATTGCGCGCCAGCGGTGTCCGGTTTCACATGCGGCACCGTTGGCTGGGTTGGCCGCAAGATGTCTCGGTTGACACGGGGGTGCTGCGCTTCGATACGCCGGAAGGTGTGCATACGAAGGCGGCGGATGCCGTCGTGCTGGCCTTGGGCGGTGGAAGCTGGGCCAAGCTGGGGTCGGACGGGGCGTGGGTGGCCGGGTTGCAGGCGCACGATATCGAGGTAGCACCGCTACGGCCCGCCAATTGCGGATTCGATGTCGCGTGGTCGTCGCATTTTTCCGAGCGTTATGCGGGGCTGCCAGTCAAGTCCGTAGCCATGGCCTGTGCCAGCGAAACCGGTGGCGCGCGGCTTGGCGGCGCGCGGCTCAGTGGCGCGCCGTATCGCCAAGGCGAATTCGTTGTGTCCGAAACGGGCATTGAAGGCAGTCTGGTGTATGCCTTGTCCGCATCGTTGCGCGACCGGATTGAGGCGGAAGGCAGCGCGGTTGCCCTGTTGGACCTGGCGCCAGACTGGACTCAGGACAAGGTTATAGCGGCCGTCACGCATCCCCGTGGCGCGCGCTCCATGTCCAGCCATTTGCAAAGCCGAATGGGGCTGACGGGGGTCAAGGCGGGCTTGCTGCGCGAATGCGCGTCCGCGGAAGATTTCAAGGATCCGGCGCGCTTGGCCTTGCGAATCAAGGCCTTGCCCGTGACGCTGCTGCGTGCGCGTCCGATGGACGAAGCCATCAGCACGGCGGGCGGCGTGTCGTTCAAGGCAGTGACCGACAGGCTGATGCTGCAATCTGCTCCCGGCGTGTTCTGCGCCGGCGAGATGCTGGATTGGGAAGCCCCAACGGGCGGCTATCTGTTGACGGCCTGCATGGCCAGCGGCGTGGTGGCGGCAAGCGGCGTACTGGACTATTTGGCTGGCCAGCATGAAGGCTGGCCGCGGCCGTGACGGTCAGGACCCGGACGGGTAGGGCGCCATGCCCAGCGGCGGGCGCGGCGCAAGGTCGCCGACCACATGGCCCACCACGGGGGCGGCGCCATCTTCGGGCTGGGTGAGGATGCCGATCACACGAGTGATGGCGCTGGCGGGAATGCCCGTGCCGTTGGCGGGATCTTGTACCAGTTGCCAAATAACGGCGTCAGCCGGGCCGGCGTCCGTCTGGGTAGTGGAAGAAGAATCCAGGCAACTGCGGGCAAAGAAAGACCAATCCGAAGCGCTGCAAGGCAAGCCGTGTGCCGTGGCCAAGCGAGCCAGGGCCAGAGGTGCATCCGCCTGGCCCGCGGCATGCTGGGCGGCTGCGCCCAGCGATACATCCAGGGACAGCAAGCGGAGAAACTCTACGACGTTGTCTGATTTCATTGCGGGTCTCCTAAGAGCTGGTCTGGATCTCGATCGGCCTTCAATCGCGTGACAAAAGCGGGTCAGCCGGGGCTTTGGCCCAGCATCGACACAAGCGATTGCTTGAGGCGGGCAGAAAAGATGGGCACCGTATGGGAAACCCCATTGCGGTCTACGCCTTCTTTCAGTTCAACCGTCTGGCCCAAAAAAATCTCGGGCGCGGCGTTGATCTCGTTATAGCGGGCAAGCAACTCGTCCACCTGTTCCTGGGCGTCAACCAGCGTGCTGCTGTCTGCAAGCCTGCCGGCGGCATGGGCTTGCAGAATTCGGTGCAGATCGTCGATAAACAGCGCCAACGCCGCTTGGCCGCGGCACTGTGGCTGTTCCCAGCCCCAGCCTTCAACGGCGGCGCCAGCGTTCTGTGATACGGGTTTTCTGTTCATTTTCGAATCCTAATCCATTGGCGGCAAATACGCGACAGCCCAGGCGTGCCGGGGATGTCACGGCCGCGTAAGGGCGGTTACGGGGTTTGTGATTCCAGTGATGCGCAATCGGGATCCTTTGCGGTATGCTGGCTTCGGTTTCCACGCCCAGACAGGAGATGTTTATGAAAAACAAGGTTGTTTTCGTCATGCTGCTTTCGATCGCCGCACTTTCGGCGGGCTGCAATACTGTTGCGGGCGCCGGCAAGGATATCCAGCGAGGCGGTGAGAAGATCGAAGGCGCTGCGAAGTAGGGCGGCGCGCCCTGACGCTGTTCAGGCCGCTCAAGGCCACGCGGGAAATGCCCTGGCATTTCCCGCGTGGCCTTTTTGCAGCCGCTGGCATAATCGCAGAAGTCCGAATTTCAATGCGGGAAGAATCATGCGCAAGTCAGTATGGGTGGGTGTAACGCTGGCCGTGTCTTTGGCCGGCTGCGCAAGCACCGGGGTTTACGAATCCGAGGCCGTGCAGAAAGAGACCTTCAGCGTCGACACCAACTATCAAGCCGCCTTCCGCCGTGGCGGTGAATATGTGCGCACCTGCCACATGAACGTGAAGCATCCCTATGGCGTTGCTTACGCATGGCGCCACATCTTGGGCGAGAAGGGCGCGCCCGACGAAATCCAGGTCTACAAGGTAGGCGAGCCCGCCACGGTGCTTGAATTGATTTCCGCCGAGGCCGACGGCCCGGCCAAGTCCAAGGTGACGGTGACGGTACTGGGCGAAGGGCGCTGGGACAAGGCCGAGATCGCCGCCGTGCGTACCTCGATCCAGACCGCGACGCCGGCGTGTCGCGCCGCCAGCGGCAGCTGATACATGGATTCCCGCAGCCAGATTCGTTCGTCCGGAACGTCTTTTTCGTTGCTGACGGGCGGATTCCGGGTTCTTGTCTGGCTGAACGGCGCCGCCGCATTGGCCTTGGTGGCCTTTTCGCTGGGCATCGTGGGCGGGGACATCGCGGCACCCGACCTCCAATTGCCGCTGGCACTATTCCTGGCTGGATTGTTATCGTCGTGCCTGGGCTTGTTGTTTGCCTATCTGGCCCAGGTCAGCCTGTTGCGGCAAGGCTACACGGGCCATCTGACGCGCGGCCACTGGCCCGGCCAATTGCTGGCCATGGCCTGCTTTCTGCTTGGTGCCCTGGCGTTTTGCGCCGCGTGTTGGTTTTCCTTGGATCAGTCTGTGCCCGACGCTCAGCAGGCGACCTCCTACGCAAGCCGATAGTGCGTAAGTTGCGGGTAAACCCGTGTACGCAAAATCAGTGGACTTGCAATTGCGTTGGGAATAATATGCGCGCTGCGTATATAAATCCTCTTGCCTTGAGGCCCTGCCATGACCATTTCCCAGCAAGCTTTCCTGCGCGACGCCATGCGCCGCCTGAACCTGACGCGCGACGTGTTCGCTACCCGGATCGGTGTGAAACGTAGAGCGTTGGACACCTGGTTGTTGCCCGAAGGCTCGCAGGAGTTCCGTGCCATGCCGGAAGTCGTGCAGCGCTTCGTCAGCGAAATCGTGCAGAACGGCGTGCTGCTGGAAAAATATACGCAAAGCGTACAAGACGGCCCCTTGCGCGATCGCATCGCCGTCGAAGGCAAAAATCAACTGCTGTCAGTGGATCAGTTCACCCGCGAATCGGTCGAAGACCTGTTCCGTGTCGCCGACATGATGCAACCCATTGCGCGCCGCCAGAAGGTGTCGCGTGTGCTGGAAGGCGCCGTGTTGGGCAACCTGTTCTTTGAAGCCAGCACTCGCACCCGGGTCAGCTTCGGTTCGGCGTTCTGCCGCCTGGGCGGTTCGGTGTGCGACACCACGGGCTTCACGTTTTCTTCGATGGCCAAGGGCGAATCCATCTACGACACCAGCCGCGTCATGAGCGGCTACGTGGATGCCATGGTGATCCGCCATCCCGAGCAAGGCTCGGTGGCGGAATTTGCGCGCGCCACCAATATTCCGGTGGTCAACGGCGGTGACGGCCCTGGCGAGCACCCGAGCCAGGCCTTGCTGGACCTGTACACGATCCTGACCGAGTTCTCGCGCCTGGGTAAGTTGCTGGACGGCGCGCACATCGCCATGGTCGGCGACCTGAAATACGGCCGTACCGTGCACTCGCTGATCAAGCTGATGGCGCTCTACAAGAACGTGAAGTTCTCGCTTGTCTCGCCTCAGGGCCTGGAAATGCCCAGCTACATCATTGAACAGGCAAGCCGCAACGGCAACATCATCGAACAAAAGACCTCGCTGGCGGAAGGCCTGGCGGGCGCGGATGTGATCTACGCGACCCGCGTGCAGAAAGAGCGCTTCGCCAACGAAGAGAACGAGGGCTACACGCCGGACTTCCAGATCAACCGCGCCATCATTGATGCGTACTGCAGCCCCGAAACCATCGTGATGCACCCGCTGCCGCGCGATAGCCGCCCGGGCGCCAACGACCTGAGCGTGGACCTGAACCACGATCCGCGCCTAGCCATCTTCCGCCAGACCGACAACGGCATTCCCATTCGCATGGCGATCTTCGCGGTACTGCTGGGTGTTGAAGGTCTGGTGCAGCATTCGCTGCGCGATGTGACCTGGCAACATCCGTCGCACGTCGGGCCCGACGATTCCGTCTTCCACGGCTTGGAATAAGCGGCACTTGCCCCATGCGCGTGGGCCCCGGCAGGGGCCCATTTTCTTTTAGCGCATAATCCGCGCTGGTTTTTCCGTGGCGTGTCGTTCCGAGACACGCGCGGCGTCTTTGGGGCGGATGATCTTATGTCTTCAAGCAAGAGCGCATTGCCGGCGTGGGCAAGCGGCGCCGACCATGCGTGCTACCTGAGCGCGTCTAACGCGCAAGCCTGGGAAGCGGTCTATCAATCAGTGGACGCCTATACACGCGGCCAGGTGGCCGCCGTGGTGGGCGACAGTGCAAAGGAACTGGTGGATGCCTTCTATTCCACCTTGCTGGCGGACGCCGAAGCCGGGCCGCGCCTGTCGCATGAAATCGTGTCGACGCGGCTGCACAAGGGCATGAAGCACTGGCTGCTTGGTTTGCTTTGTGTGCGCGACCAGGGCGACATCGTGGCGCTAATGGCCACGCAGAAAAAGGTGGGCGAGGTGCATGCCCGCGTCCATATCCCGATTCATCTGGTGATGGCGGGCGCGCGCGTGCTGAAGAATGAAATTGCCGAACGTCTGCGCGCAAGCGACCTGGACGGCACGGCAGCGTCCATCGCCACGCAGTACGTCTGTAATCTCTTTGACCTGGCCATTGAGCAAATGAGCCGCGCCTTCATGCGCGACATCAATCGCGGGGCGCGCAA
Organism: Achromobacter spanius; assembly: GCF_029637605.1. Lineage (NCBI taxonomy): Bacteria > Pseudomonadati > Pseudomonadota > Betaproteobacteria > Burkholderiales > Alcaligenaceae > Achromobacter > Achromobacter spanius. The sequence goes on from NZ_CP121261.1 coordinate 6,253,561, forward strand.
CGATGAGGCTTACCGCCTGTTCGCGCTGGGGCAGAACATTTCGACCGAACGGGAACGCCAACGCGCGGCGCTGCTGGAATGGAGCCAGGCGGTGTTGATCGGGCTGCATTACCGAGCGCCCGAGCAGGCCTTGCCCAGGCTGGCGGCATCGGAGTTCGGTTTGTGGCTGCAGCACAAGGGCGGCGTGCTGTTCGAAAGCGCGCCCGCCTTGGGCCAGATTACCGAGGCCGTCATGCGCTTGGACGATGTGGTGCTGCCGAGCCTGATGATGGACGACCGCGAGCGTCAGCTTTCCTTGCCCGACCAGGTGCGCGAACTGCAGGAATTGGTGGCGCGCATCAAGCATCTGCTCAATGGCTTGTTCGACATGGTGGCCGAGATTGAAAGCGGCAGCGACCCGCTGACCAATGTGCTGAACCGGCGTTTTCTGCCGTCAGTGATTGGGCGCGAGATTTCCATATCGAGCCGGCAGGGCAGCCGGTTTTCAGTGCTGTTGCTGGATATCGACCATTTCAAGGCCATCAACGATGCGCATGGGCACTCCGGTGGCGACCACGTGTTGCGACAGTTTGCCGAGGTGGTGCACCAATCGTGCCGGTCCAGCGACTTCGTATTCCGCTATGGCGGCGAAGAGTTCCTGGTGGTGTTGGTGGATACGGGCGAGGACGCCGCGCTGGCCGCCGCCCAGAAGTTGGGCGCCGAGATCCGCCGCCACGATTTCACGATTCCGGAGGTCGGCGCCCTGCGCATCACGGCCAGCATCGGGGTGGCTACTTTCGACGGTCATCCCGACTACGCCTACCTGATCGACCGCGCCGACAAGGCCCTGTACCAAGCCAAACTAGCCGGCCGCGACCGCAGCGTGGCCGCCTGACCAAGCGGTACTGCACGGTGCCGCAACGACGCGGCACCGATGCGGAAAACGACGCGGCACCGATGCCGAAAACGACGTGGCACCGACGGGAAAAAATGCGGCACCGATGCGCAAAAATAATGCGGCACCGATGCGGAAACGATGGCGAACGTAGGATGGGTGAAGCGCGAGAAGCCTGATGCAAGAACTCCAGCATCTCAACGCGCGCAACCCATCAATCAACCAACCCCATCAAATCTTCTTCTCACCCCCCAGCGCATCCACCAACTCAGCCATCATCTTGGCCAGCTCCCCCGTCATCAGCATCATGTCGGAATCGAACTTTTCATCGTCGTTGGTGGCTACGCCTTCGTTGCCTTCCTTCAACACGTCCAGCGGCGATACGCGTTTGACATCCAGCCCTTCGGTCAGCACGAACGAAATGCGGTCGGCCCACGTCATGGCCAGGCGCGTGCACTGCTTGCCCGACTGGATGTGGCGGCGCACGTCGTCGGCGTCGATGGAGTGCTTGACGTAGCGGATGGCCGCGCCGCTTTCGCCCGACGAACGCAGCTCGGTGTCCTGGTCGATGCTGAAGTTCGAGGGGGCCTCGTCTTCAGCCAGCCAGCCCGTCATGGCGGAGGCGGGCGACTGCGCCACGTACAGATTTTCCAGCGGGAACGGATCCACGCACTTGGCCAGCAGGCCGATGACTTCATCCGCCTTCGCCGACGCGGCGGCGTCGATGACCAGCCAGTGATTTTGCGGGTCGATCCAGACGCGCGTGTCGCGGTAGACACTGAAGGCGCGCGGCAGCAGTTCGTCGGTGACGCGCTCCTTGATTTCCTTCATCTGCTTGCGGCCCGGCTTGTAGCCTTGCTGCTCTTCGATTTCCTGGGCGCGCGCCTTGGCGACCTGGTTCACGACAGTGCCCGGCAGCAGCTTCTTTTCCGCGCGCAGGCTAAGCAGGATCTGGCCGTTCACGACGTGGGCAAGCCCACCGTTTTCGCGCGGCGGCACCCAGCCCAGGCTTTGCATTTCAAGGTTGTTGCCCGCTTGGTAGGCGTGGCGCGCAAGCGTTTCTTCAAGCTGATCGCCAACGAGAGTCCACGGCGAGGAAAGGCGGTAAATCTTGAGGTTTTTGAACCACATGAGCGTCGGCCAAAAGGGTTGATTCTATACGACCCGGACGGTTTGCCGAAGTGGTGCAATACGCTTGCGACAGGCGACACGTTCTGTCACTGACAGGGGACGATCGATGCGTTAACTTCCGCGCACCGACATGGAACCGGAGAGGAAAAACATGAAAATCATTGGCGCGATTCTGATCGTCCTGGGTATTGCAGCGTTGGCCTACAAGGGCTTTGACTACAAGTCCGAAGAGACCGTTTTACAGATCGGTTCGGTCAAGGCCACGGCCGAAACCGAGAAGTCGGTGCCGATCCCGATGTGGGCCGGCATTGCCGCGATCGTGGCGGGCGTGCTGATCATCGGCGTGGGCATGCGTCGTTAAGCGCACAAAAAAAAGCGGCCCGGCTCAATAAAGGCCGGGCCGGTACGGGAGCACACAATACCGCGTCATAAAAGGCTCGCGGGGAACGCGGTATCGGTGTCAGAACACTAGCCCTGCAATCGTCTGACAGGGGGATCAATCGTCAGTCGATCTGGCGCAAGGCCGTAATCTGAAGCGCCAGTCTAAGCGCGAGGGTCTGACATCGTCCTGAAAGCGGCGCATCCATCGCAGCAGGGCAAAAAAAAAGCTCCATAAGGAGCTTTCAAGGCCGGGCAGGCGCAGCAGTCCCGCCCGGCGGGGGATGGTCGTTTATGCGTTGATGTCGTTGTCCTTGGATTCGCGCACGAACAGCGTGCCGATGACCAGGGTCATGACTGCAATGATGATCGGATACCACAGGCCGTCGTAGATGTTGCCGGTGGCGGCCACCACGGCGAAGGCGACTGGAGGCAGGAAGCCGCCGAACCAGCCGTTGCCGATGTGGTACGGCAAGCTCATCGAGGTGTAGCGGATGCGGGTCGGGAACATTTCGACCAGCATGGCCGCGATAGGACCGTAGACCATGGTCACGTAAAGAACCAGGATCGCCAGCAGCACCACCACCATGACGTAGTTGATTTGCGCCGGGTCCGCCTTGGCCGGATAACCGTGGCCACGGATCGCCGTGGTCAGCGCCTTGTCCAGTTCAGTCGCTCGGGCCTTGAAGTCGGCGGGAGCCATGGCCTTGCCGTCGAACGATTCGAACTCGTCGTTGCCGATCCTGACCTTGGCCACCGCACCGGCGGGCGCGGCTTCGTTCTGGTAGTTCACCGAGTTGCGGGCCATGAAGGACTTCACGACATCGCAAGAGCTGGTGAACGCCGAGGTACCCACCGGGTTGAACTGGAACGAGCACGTGCTGGGGTCGGCAATCACGGTGACCGGCGCCGTGGCCTGGGCCTTCTCCAGCGCCGGGTTGGCGAAGTGGGTGATGCCTTGGAAGATCGGGAAGTACGTTGCCGCGGCGATCAGGCAGCCCGCCATGATGATGGGCTTGCGGCCGATCTTGTCGGACAGCGCGCCGAAGACCACGAAGAAGGGCGTGCCGATCAAGAGCGCGATGGCGATCATGATGTTGGCCGTGTTGGCGTCGACCTTCAGCGTTTGCGTCAGGAAGAACAGGGCGTAGAACTGGCCCGTGTACCAGACCACAGCCTGGCCGGCGGTCAGGCCCAGCAGCGCCAGGATCACGACCTTCAGGTTCTTCCATTGGCCGAACGATTCAGCGATCGGCGCCTTCGAACCCTTGCCTTCTTCCTTCATGCGCTTGAAGGTCGGCGATTCGTTCAGTTGCAGGCGGATCCACACCGAGATGCCCAGCAGCACGACCGAGATCAGGAACGGAATGCGCCAGCCCCAGGCCCGGAAGTCCTCTTCGCCCATGACCGTTCGGATGCCCAGGATGACCAGCAGCGACAGGAACAGGCCCATCGTAGCGGTCGTCTGGATCCACGATGTGTAGAAGCCACGGCGGCCGTGCGGGGCGTGTTCGGCAACATAGGTTGCCGCGCCGCCGTATTCACCACCCAGGGCCAGGCCCTGCAGCAGGCGCAGCACGATCAGGATGGCCGGAGCGGCCAGGCCGATGCTGGAATAGCTGGGCAGCACGCCCACCAGGAACGTGGACAGGCCCATGATCACGATCGTGACCAGGAAGGTGTACTTGCGTCCAACCAGGTCACCCAACCGGCCGAATACCAACGCGCCAAAGGGGCGCACGGCAAAACCGGCGGCGAACGCCAGCAAGGCAAAGATGAAGCCCGCGGTGGGGTTCACGCCCGAGAAAAAGTGCAACGCGATAATGGCTGCAAGCGAGCCGTATAGGTAGAAGTCGTACCACTCGAAAACCGTGCCCAAGGATGACGCGAAGATGACGCGGCGTTCTTCCTTGGTCATCGGGCGCCGTTCCGCGGAAGGGCCGCGGCCTGCCATGGTTGTTGTGCTCATGATGTCTCCTCGTTTTATGGCCGGCGGTTTTCCGCCGTGCTTTAGCCCTTTGCCGACGCACCGACACCGAGCCTTACGCAACATTGAGGCGCAACCCTGACGAGGTTCTGACGTAACCCTTACTTGAATCTTAAAATTGAAACTAAAGGTAACTGTTGCGTGCGCGGCTAGGGATAGTCCCTATCGGCGCGGTAGTAACGCCGGACCTAGCTTTCGCGCGAATCCGGCGTGTCGGCGTACAGCGGGAACACCAGGCTGATGCGCGTGCCCGGCAGGTCCGAGTGCGGGTTGGGGTGGTCGTTGATCAGCACGCTGGCCCCGTGCTTTTGCGCGATCTCGCGCACGATCGCCAGCCCCAGGCCGCTGCCGTCTGACGCTGTGCCCAGCACGCGATAGAAGCGGTCGAACACCCGTTCGCGCTCGTCTGGCGGGATGCCCGGGCCGGAATCTTCCACTTCCAGCAGCGCGTGGTCGTCATGGCGCAGCACGCGCACGGTGATGTGGCCGCCGCGCGGTGTGTAGCGCAGGGCGTTGTCCACCAGATTGTTCAGCAGTTCGGCAAGCAGCAAGGGGTTGCCGTTGATGTTGACCGGATCGTCCGCGCCCTCGAACCCCAGGTCGGTACTCAGCGACAACGCCTGCGGCACCCAATGCATGGCCTGCTCATAGGCGATGGCGTTGAGGTCCGTGCGCGTCAGCCCGATGGCGCTGGGGTTTTCCGCGCGGGCCAGGAGCAGCAACTGGTTGACCAGCCGCGTGGCGCGTTCCGATCCCGTCACCAACTGCCGCAGGCTGGACTGCATTTCTTCGGGGCTGGCGTCGCGCAAGGCCAGCTCGGCCTGCGTGCGCAAACCGGCAAGCGGTGTCTTCAACTGGTGCGCGGCGTCCGCCACGAAACGGCGTTGGGCCTGGACGTTGGCCGACAGCCGGTCCAGCAGGTCGTTCATGGCGGCGACCAATGGCGCGATTTCGGACGGCGCCGCCCGTTCATCGATGGGTGACAGGTCGTCGGGCCGGCGCGCGCGCAGCCGTTGCTGCAACGCGTTCAGCGGGGCCACCCCGCGCGACAGCCCGAACCACACCAGCAGCACCGCGATCGGCAGCACCACGAACTGCGGAATGATCACGCCCTTGATGATGTCGTTGGCCAGTTGCGTGCGCTTTTCCACGGTCTCGGCCACGATCAGCAGTGCGGGCTGGGTGTTGGGCAGGTTCAGGTCCACCCAGGTGTAAGCCAGGCGGATGCCGAAGCCGCGCAAGGTGTCGTCGACATATTGAACTTCGCCGGGGCGCGGCTGGCCCACGGTGGCCGGCAGCGGCAGGGCGCGATCGCCACCCAGGTATTCGCCGCGGCTGCCCAGCACCAGCCAGAACACGCTGTCGGTCTCGTCCGCGCGCAACACCTCACGCGCGGCGTCGGCCATCTTGAGCACCGCGCGGCCATCCTGCGCGTGGACCTGCCGGGTCAATACATGCAGATTATTGGCCAACGCGCGGTCATACGGCACGTTGGCTATGTTCTGGGCTACCACGTACGTGATGGCGACGCTCATGGGCCAAAGCAGGAAAAGCGGCGCCAGCATCCAGTCCAGAATCTCGCCCAGCAGGGAACGCTGGGGCGGCGCGAAGCTTGGGCCCTTGGACCCGGCTTGCATGATATCCAGCGCTTCCTGATTCAGTCGCTCTGGCCGGGAATCAACTGGCGAGGTACGCGGCACCCTGGTCCCGCTCCAGACAGTAGCCCAGGCCGCGCACGGTCACGATCTTCACGCCGCTGGGTTCGAGCTTCTTGCGCAGGCGGTGCACATAGACTTCGATGGCGTTGGTGCTGACTTCCTCGCCCCATTCGCACAGGTGGTCCACCAACTGCGTCTTGCTGACCATGCGGCCGCTGCGCGTCAGCAGGATTTCCAACAGGCTGACTTCGCGCGCGGACAGGTCCAGCGTCTGGTCGTCGACGATGGCCACGCGACCGGTCTGGTCGAAAAGCAGCCGGCCATGCTTGAGCATCGTGGCGCCGCCGCCCGCCCCGCGCCGGGTCAGGGCGCGCACGCGCGCCTCGAGTTCGGACAGGGCAAAGGGTTTGGCCATGTAGTCGTCCGCGCCCAGGTCCAGGCCTTTTACACGCTGCTCGATGCTGTCGGCGGCCGTGAGGATCAGGACGGGCAGGGCGGAGTTGCGGGCGCGAAGGCGGCGCAAGACTTCCAGCCCGGCCAACTGAGGCAGGCCCAGGTCAAGGATAAGCAGGTCGAATGCCTGGGCCGCCAGGGCCGAATCGGCCGCCAGCCCGTCGCGCACGGCGTCAACCGCGTAGCCGTTGTGGCGCAGTGACCGGGATAGGCCATCGGCCAGAATGCTGTCGTCTTCGGCGATCAGGATACGCATGGGGCTGCAAAGGGAAGCGGCAAGGGAAGCGGCAAACGATATCGCTGCAAAACGCAGAGGGGAACGCCGGGGTCGGCTTCGATTCTGTCATACGAGGCTGGAGTTGCCCACTCAGGGAATACGTGAAAACTCTGGCACACTGGTTTTTTGTACAGTACAATCCGATGCAATAATCTGAACCTGATTCGAAACAGCACGCTGCGGTTCAAGTTTCAGGCTCTTGACGCCGCAACCACCAGATACGTTACAGACAGGACTCTACATGGACGACAAAACCACCAAGGCCGCCGCTTCGGAAAAGGCCAAGGCGCTTGCCGCCGCGCTTTCCCAGATCGAAAAGCAGTTCGGCAAGGGCTCGATCATGCGCTACGGCGATAACGAGGTCTCGCACGATATTCAGGTGGTTTCCACGGGCTCGTTGGGTCTGGACATCGCGTTGGGTGTCGGCGGCTTGCCGCGCGGCCGCGTGATTGAAGTCTACGGCCCGGAATCGTCCGGTAAAACGACGCTGACGCTGCAAGTCATCGCCGAAATGCAGAAAATCGGCGGCACCTGCGCGTTCGTCGACGCCGAACACGCGCTTGACGTCCAATACGCCAACAAGCTGGGCGTGAACCTGACCGACCTGCTGATCTCGCAGCCGGACACGGGCGAACAGGCGCTGGAAATCACCGACGCGCTGGTGCGCTCGGGTTCGGTTGACCTGATCGTGATTGACTCGGTGGCGGCACTGGTGCCCAAGGCTGAAATCGAAGGCGAAATGGGCGACTCCCTGCCGGGCCTGCAAGCCCGTCTGATGAGCCAGGCACTGCGCAAGCTGACCGCCACGATCAAGCGCACCAACTGCATGGTCATCTTCATCAACCAGATCCGCATGAAGATCGGCGTCATGTTCGGCAACCCCGAAACCACCACCGGTGGCAACGCGCTGAAGTTCTACGCCTCGGTGCGTCTGGACATCCGCCGCATCGGCTCCATCAAGAAGGGTGACGAGGTCGTCGGTAACGAAACCCGCGTCAAGGTCGTGAAGAACAAGGTGGCGCCGCCGTTCAAGCAGGCCGAATTCGACATCATGTATGGCGCCGGCATTTCGCGCGAAGGCGAAATCATCGATCTGGGCGTGGCCGCCAGCGTGGTGGACAAATCTGGTGCGTGGTACAGCTACAACGGCAACCGCATCGGTCAGGGTAAGGACAACGTCCGCGAGTATCTGAAAGAGCATCGCGACATGGCCATCGAAATCGAAAACCGCGTTCGCGAGAACCAGGGCATCGTCAGCCGTGCCGCCGAGTTCGTGCCCACGGCGGAAGACACCGCTGAATAAGCCATCCACCGTCCGCCAGCCAGTTTGCGCTGGCGGCTTTGGCAGCTTTTGTGCCGGCTAGCGAGCCGGTTACACGCGGCAGGCGCCATGATGGGCCTGCCGTTTTGCATAGCAGGAAGCGCATGAGCTGGAAACCGACCCCCGCGTCAGCCGACCGTCTTCGCGCTAAGTTGGATGACGAATTTGAAACCGTCGCCAAGCCGGAAGGTTTGCGGCGCAGCTCGGATGCGCGCCGCGAACGGGAAGCGGCGGCACCCGCCGTCGAGCCAGACACCTGGCAGCGCAGTTCCGAACGGAGGGGCAACGCGCGTGGCGGATCGCGTATCGGCGCAGCATCTGGGCGAGCCGCCGATCGTGCCTCCAGTGCCGAAGACGAAGCCACCGCCCAAGATGGCGGCAAGCCAGCCCGCAAAGGGCCGTCGCTGAAAATGCGCGCGGTCGGCTACCTGTCACGGCGCGAGCACGCGCGCGAGGAATTGGCGCGCAAATTAGCCGCCTACGCCGAAGACGCCGATGAAATTGAAAGCGTGCTGGATGCGCTGGAAAAAGAGGGTTGGCTGTCTACCGAACGGTTTGCGCAAAGCCTGGTGCATCGCCGTGCCTCGCGCCAGGGCGCGGCGCGCATCGTGCAGGAATTGCGCCAGCATGGCGTGGACGACACGCAGGTGGCGGAACTTCGAGAGCAACTGCGCGCAACCGAATACGACCGCGCGCTGGAAGTCTGGAAAAAGCGCTTCGACGCCAAGCCGGAAGACCGCGCCGCGTATGCCAAGCAGGCGCGCTTTTTGGCCAGCCGGGGATTTGCGCACGATGTGATCCGTCGCATCCTGGGTGAAGGGGAGGACGACTGATCAACTGATCGACTGCGCAACTGATCGACTGCGCAATTTATCGACCGCGCAACTGAGCGACTGATCGGATCCGCCTGGCGCCCGGCCCACCCCGCCGCCCGACCAGGCGGCTTTTTACGCCTTGGCCGATTTGATGCCCGACAGCGTCTTGAAGCAGACGTCGCGCGTGATGGTCAGGAATTCATCGATGTACGAGGCGTCCGTGTCTTCGCTGCGCACGGTGGCGTACAGCGTGCGCCAGACGCCTTGCGGCCCTAGCCTGCACAGCCGCAACCATCCCTGATTCATGTATTCGGTCAGCGCCCAATTCGGCAGCGCCGCCACGCCCCGATTGCTGGCCACCAGTTGCGCAATGATGGGCGTCAGCTCGGCCTTGCGGATCGCGGCCGGCTCAACGTCGGCAGGGTCCAGGAAGGCGGTGAACACGTCCAGCCGCTGCTTGTCCACCGGATAGGTGATGAGCGTCTGGTCCGCCAACTGTTCGGGCATGATGAATTTGTTGGCGGCCAGTGGGTTCGATTCCGACACGGCCAGCACCAACTCGTACTTGAACAGCGGCAGGTATTCCACCGAATCCAGCGGCTGCGGGTCGGACGTGATGACCAGATCCAGGTCGCCGCGCACCAAGGCAGGCAGGGGAGCGAACGAGAACGCCGCAGTCAGATCCAGCGCTACGTCGGGCCATTGCACCCGGAACGCATCCAGTGCCGGCATCAGCCACTGAAAGCAGGAATGGCAGTCGATGGCCAGATGCAACCGGCCGGTGCGGCCGGCCGCCAGCCGTTGCAGATCGCGTTCCGTGGCGCGGATGCGGGGCAGCACTTCGTCGGCCAGCGCCAGGACGCGCAGCCCTGCGGTCGTCAACCGGGCGGGGCGGGTGCGGCGGTTCAGCAGGGGCGTGCCCAGCCGGGTTTCCAGGTCGCGCAATTGATGTGACAGGGCGGACTGGGTCAAGTGCAGCCGCTCGGCGGCTTCCTGCAGGCTGCCGCCGTCACGGATGGCGCTCAGCGTTTCAAGATGGCGGATTTCTAGCATGGGCGTCCGGCTTGGAAAATATAAGCGTGAATTGTATGAGAGTTTCTCATTCTATGGATGTATAGATTGATTTTGATTCATATAGCTTTGCTTGCACAATAGCCGTCACTTGAACAAACTTTGTCTAACGGCGGTGTTGTCATGACTATTATTCATAATCTGGGGTTCCCCCGTATTGGCGCCCAACGCGAACTCAAGCGTGCTGTCGAAGCCTATTGGGCGGGCAAGCAAACCGCCGAAGCGCTGGAAGAAACGGGTCGGGAACTGCGCGCCAAGCACTGGAAGCTGCAAGCGGCGGCCGGGCTGGAGTTCGTGCCGGTGGGCGACTTTGCCTGGTATGACCAGATTCTGGAATGGAGCACGCTGCTGGGCGCCGTGCCCGCGCGCTTCGGCCAAAAAGACAACGAGCCGGTGACGCTGGACACGCTGTTCCGCATGGGCCGTGGCCGCGCGCCGTCGGGCAAGCCCGCCGCCGCTTGCGAAATGACCAAGTGGTTCGATACCAACTACCACTACATCGTGCCGGAGCTGGTCCCTGGCCAGACCTTTCGTATTGCCCGCGAATCCCTGTTCCAGCAGGTCCAGGAAGCGCAGGCGTTGGGCCACGCCGTCAAGCCGGTGATCCCGGGTCCGCTGACCTGGCTGTATCAAGGCAAGGGCGATGCCTTTGCCGGCGGCGCGGCTGACGAAGGCAAGCTGCGACTGCTGGCCGCCTTGCTGCCGGTGTACCAGGAAGTGTTGGCCCGCTTTGCCAAGCAAGGCGTGCAATGGGTGCAGATCGATGAGCCCGTCCTGGTGCTGGATCTGCCGCAAGCGTGGCGCGATGCGTTCAAGCAGGTGTATGACACCCTGGCCGCAAGTCCGGTCAAGCTGCTGGTCGCCACGTACTTCGACGGCCTGAAGGACAACCTGGCTACCGCGCAGGCGCTGCCCGTGGCCGGCCTGCATGTGGATCTGGTGCGCGCGCCCGAACAACTGGCCGACGTCGTGGCCGGCCTGCGTGCCGACCAGGTGCTGTCTGCCGGCGTCATCAACGGCCGCAATATCTGGCGCACCGACCTGGACGCGGTCATCGCGGCCTTGGCGCCGGTCAAGCAGCAATTGGGCAAACGCCTGTGGCTGGCGCCGTCGTGCTCGCTGTTGCACGTGCCGGTGGACCTGGCCAATGAGACGGACCTGGACGCCGAGCTCAAGAGCTGGCTGTCGTTTGCCGCGCAAAAGCTGCAAGAACTGAGCCTGCTGGGCCGTGCCCTGGACAACGCGACGGATGCGTCGGTGCAGGACGGCCTGATCAAGCAGCGCGCCGCCCTGGCCGCACGTCGCTCGTCGACCCGCATTCACAACCCGGTCGTGGGCCAACGGATGGCCAGCGCCGCCGCCGTGTCGCGCGACCGCGCCCCGTTTGCCGGCCGCATCGCCCGCCAGCAAGAGCAGTTGGGCTTGCCCGCCTACCCGACGACCACGATCGGTTCCTTCCCGCAAACCGCCGAAATCCGCGCGCTGCGCCGCGATTGGAAGACGGGCGCGTTGACGGATTCCGGCTACGAAACCGCCATCCGCAAGGAAATCGAGGAAGTCATCCGCTTCCAGGAAAAGGTTGGCCTGGACGTCCTGGTGCACGGCGAGCCCGAACGCAACGACATGGTCGAGTACTTCGGCGAACTGCTGGCTGGCTTTGCCTTCACCAAGAACGGCTGGGTGCAAAGCTACGGCTCGCGCTGCGTCAAGCCGCCGATCATTTTCGGCGACGTGGCCCGTCCCGCGCCGATGACGGTGGGCTGGTCGTCGTACGCGCAGTCGCTGACAGACAAGCCGGTCAAGGGCATGTTGACCGGCCCGGTCACCATCCTGCAATGGTCGTTCGTGCGTGACGACCAGCCGCGCGAGCAGACGTGCCGCCAATTGGCGCTGGCCTTGCGCGACGAAGTCGTAGACCTGGAAACGGCGGGCATCAGCGTCATCCAGATCGACGAGCCGGCCATCCGCGAAGGTCTGCCGCTGCGCCGCGCCGATTGGAAGGCCTACCTGGACTGGGCGGTGGATTGCTTCCGCCTGTCGACGGCCGGCGTGCGCGACGAAACGCAGATCCATACCCACATGTGCTATTCGGAGTTCAACGACATCATCGAATCCATCGCGGCCATGGACGCGGACGTGATCACCATCGAAACGTCGCGCTCCAACATGGAATTGCTGAAGGCGTTTGAAGACTTCGACTACCCCAATGACATCGGCCCGGGCGTGTACGACATCCACTCGCCGAATGTGCCGGAAGTGGACTGGATGGTGGGCCTGATGGAAAAGGCGGCCGCCCGCCTGCCCAAGGAGCGCCTGTGGGTGAACCCGGACTGCGGCCTGAAGACCCGCGCCTGGCCGGAAACCGAAGCCGCGCTGATCGGCATGGTGCAAGCCGCCCGCGCACTGCGTCAGTCGGCCTGACGCCGCCACGCCCTGGTCGGCCTGCGCTATACTTTGAAGGTTTTGTTGCCGCGCACCATGCGCAGGCCATCTTCGCCCCGCAGGCCCCCAGCATGCCCTTGCCACCGCCGGATTACCCTCGCCAACCGCTGCACACGCGTTCCATACGTGTGCAGTCGTATGCGCGCGAGGACGGTAATTGGGACCTGGAAGCCGAACTGATCGACGTCAAGGCGTACGATTTCCCCAAGAGCGACGGCAAGATGTTCAAGGCCGGGCAGCCCATCCACCATATGCATCTGCGCATCACCATCAACGAGGAATACTCGATCCTGGACGCGCAGGCTGTCTATGATGCGGCCCCTTATGGTGGTCATTGCAAGGCCATCGAGCCGGCTTACACTGACTTGATCGGCATGAATCTGCTCAAGGGATTCCGCCGCCAGGTCAAGGAGCGGTTCGGGCATGTAGAGGGCTGTACGCACATGACCGAGCTGTCGCAGGTGCTTCCCACCGCGGCGGTCCAGACCATGGCCAACCGCCGGCGGCAGGATCCCGACCCGAACCGGCGTCCATTCCAATTGGACGGCTGTCATGCGTTGAGCACTGACGGCCCGGTGGTGGCTGAGCACTATCCCAAGTGGTACACCGGGGGCAGCGCTGAGGCATCCGCCGATTCGTCCTCCGATTCACCTTCTCTTTCTCATACGTCCTGACAGGTAACACATGAAAATCCACGAGTATCAAGGCAAGGAACTGCTGAAGCAATTTGGCATCCCGGTGCCGCGCGGGATCCCCGCTCTTTCCGTCGACGAGGCCGTGGCTGCCGCTGAAAAGCTGGGTGGACCGGTGTGGGTCGTCAAGGCACAAATTCACGCGGGCGGTCGCGGCAAGGGCGGCGGCGTCAAGCTGGCGCGCTCGCTGGACGACGTGCGCAAGCTGGCCTCGGAAATCCTGGGCATGCAACTGATCACGCACCAGACCGGCCCGGAAGGCCAGAAGGTTCGTCGCCTGTACATCGAAGACGGCGCCGACATCCAGAAGGAATACTACGTGTCGCTGGTCACTGACCGCGCCACGCAAAAGGTTGCCTTCATCGCTTCCAGCGAAGGCGGCATGGACATCGAGGAAGTGGCTCACTCCACGCCCGAAAAGATCATCACCGAATACATCGACCCGCTGACCGGCCTGTCCGCCGAGCAAGCCACCAAGATCGCCAACGCGATCGGCCTGCCCGCCGACTCCACCGCCCAAGCCGTGGATGTGTTTCAGAAGCTGTATCAGTGCTACATGGACACCGACGCGTCGCTGGTTGAAATCAACCCGCTGAACCGCGACGGCAAGGGCAACATCATCGCCCTGGACGCCAAGTTCAACTTCGACTCCAACGCTCTGTTCCGCCACCCGGAAATCGTCGCCTACCGCGACCTGGACGAAGAAGATCCCGCTGAAATCGAAGCCAGCAAGTTCGACCTGGCCTACATCCAGCTCGATGGCAACATCGGCTGCCTGGTGAACGGCGCCGGTCTGGCCATGGCCACGATGGACACCATCAAGCTGTTCGGCGGCGAGCCGGCCAACTTCCTGGACGTCGGCGGCGGCGCAACGGCCGAGAAGGTCACCGAAGCGTTCAAGATCATGCTCGCGAACAAGAGCGTGAAGGCCATTCTGGTCAACATCTTTGGCGGCATCATGCGCTGCGACGTCATCGCCGAAGGCGTGATCGCGGCTTGCAAGGCCGTCAACCTGAACGTGCCGCTGGTCGTGCGCATGAAGGGCACCAACGAAGAACTCGGCAAGAAGATGCTGGCCGACTCCGGCCTGCCGATCATCAGCGCCGACACGATGGCCGAAGCGGCCACCCGCGTCGTAGCCGCCGTTAAGTAAATATGCCCCCTCGCCGCGCCCCTTCGTGGCTAGCTGCCCCCCATGGGGGAGCTTGCCACCTTGGGACGGCCCGGCGGTAAAAGAAATTGCCAAGGATTCACAAATGTCGATTCTGATCAACAAGGACACCAAAGTCATCACCCAGGGCATCACGGGCAAGACGGGCCAGTTCCACACCCGTATGTGCCGTGAGTATGCCAATGGCAAAGCCGCCTTCGTGGCCGGCGTGAACCCCAAGAAAGCGGGTGAAGACTTTGAAGGCGTGCCGATCTTCGCTTCGGTGAAGGAAGCCAAGGCCGACACCGGCGCAACCGTGTCCGTCATTTACGTGCCGCCCGCCGGCGCTGCCGCCGCCATCTGGGAAGCGGTCGAAGCCGAACTGGATCTGGTGATCTGCATCACCGAAGGCATCCCGGTCCGTGACATGCTGGACGTCAAGAACCGCATGAAGGCCAAGGGCAGCAAGACGCTGCTGCTGGGCCCGAACTGCCCCGGCCTGATCACGCCGGACGAAATCAAGATCGGCATCATGCCCGGTCACATCCATCGCAAGGGCCGCATCGGCATCGTCAGCCGTTCGGGCACCCTGACGTATGAAGCCGTGGCGCAAGTCACCGAACTGGGCCTGGGTCAATCCAGCGCCGTCGGTATCGGTGGCGACCCCATCAACGGCCTGAAGCACGTCGACGTCCTGAAGATGTTCAATGACGATCCCGACACCGACGCCGTCATCATGATCGGCGAAATCGGCGGCCCCGACGAAGTCAACGCCGCGGAATGGGCGAAGGACAACATGAAGAAGCCGGTCGTCGGCTTCATCGCTGGTGTCACCGCTCCTCCTGGAAAGCGCATGGGCCACGCTGGCGCCCTGATCTCTGGTGGCGCCGACACGGCCGACGCCAAGCTGGAAGTCATGGAAGCTTGCGGCATCCGCACCACGCGCAACCCCTCCGAAATGGGCAAGCTGCTCAAGTCGGTGCTGTAAGTCTTTCAGCATTGCGTTCGAAAAGCCCGCTTCGGCGGGCTTTTTTTCGTTCGGATGCCGCTGGTTTTGGTGAGGATTTTCCGCGTGCCCCTAGGGTAATCCCGCGTTCCAAAAACGCGGTCGTGCAACCATTCGGCAAGCTGAACGAAACTATAATGAAAGAAATTTCGCTCGTACCCAGCAAGAATGCCGTCGCGCTCGCACCAAGACGGCCAGTACGGCTTTTGTTTTGTTCATCCATTAATTTGGTTCGTCCTAGGGGGATCAACACCTAGGAAAGAGAGGCATGGAACTCAGTTCAGCGGCATTCTGGATAGCGCTGCTCCAGATCATTTGGGTCAATATTTTGCTGTCCGGCGACAACGCCGTGGTCATTGCGCTGGCGGCGCGTTCTCTGCCTCCAGCCCAACAAAAGAAAGCGATCACAATCGGTTCGGCCGCCGCGATCATCATGCGCATCGTGCTGACGCTGGTAGCTGCCAAGTTGTTGCTGTTGCCGTACTTGAAGCTGATCGGCGCGTTGCTGCTGGTCTACATCGGCGTGACGCTGTTGTTGCCGGAAGGCGAAGAAGATGGCGCGGGCAAGACGCAAGGCAATCTGCTGACCGCGATTCGCACTATCATGATCGCCGACTTGGTCATGAGCCTGGACAACGTGGTGGCCGTCGCCGCCGCGGCAATGGGCGATACGACCCTGCTGGTGTTGGGCTTGGCCATCAGCATCCCCTTGGTCATCTTTGGCAGCACGCTGCTGCTGAAGGTCATCGAGCGCTTCCCCGTCATTGTCTGGGTGGGCGCGGCGTTGCTGGGCTTTATTGCGGGTGAATTGCTGGTGGGTGACCCCGCCTTGCAGGAACCGGTGGCGCGTATTGACGCGGCCTTGGGTATTACCCATCACAGCTTTGCGCTGATGACGGGCGCGCTGGGCGCGGTGCTGGTACTGGCAATTGGTAAAGTTTTACTGATGCGCCAGAAAGCTGAATGAAAGCTGAATTACAATAATCAGTTGTTTTGAATGATCCTGCCGCGCCGCGCGCGGCGCGGCAGGATGGCCGGCTCGGGACCGGCCTTTCTTTTCATAAATGCCTTCGGGGGTTCTATAGTGCTTGAGTTTTTCCAGACGCTGAGTTGGGCAGCGGTATTCCAGATCATCCTCATCGACATCCTGCTCGGCGGCGATAACGCGGTCGTGATCGCGTTGGCGTGCCGTAACTTGGCGCCCAAGCAGCGCATGCAGGGCATTCTGTGGGGCACCGCGGGGGCCATCATCCTGCGTGTCGTGCTGATTGCATTTGCATTGACGCTTCTGTCGATTCCGTTCCTGAAGGTCGTGGGCGGTTTGCTGCTGGTCTGGATCGGCGTCAAGCTCCTGATCCCCGAAGACGATGCACATGGCAATGTGAAGGGCGGAACGTCCATCGCCGCTGCCATCAAGACCATCATCATTGCCGACTTCGTGATGAGCCTGGACAACGTGATCGCCATTGCCGGCGCGGCCCAGAACGCCCACGCCGACCATCAGATCGGCCTGGTTGCCTTCGGCCTGATCGTCAGTGTGCCGATCATCATCTGGGGCAGCACGCTGGTTCTGAAGCTGATCGACAAGTATCCGCTGGTTGTTACCTTTGGCGCGGCTCTGCTGGGCTGGATCGCGGGCGGCATGCTGATTACCGATGTGGTTGTCGAACGTCAATTCGGCGTTCAGCCGACTACGGTTAAAATCGCTGCAGAAATTATCGGCGCCTTGCTCGTTGTTGTCCTTGGACGGTGGCTTGCAAGCCGCAAAACCGCTTCCAAGGAATCAGCACATGAGTCTGCGTAGATCCGTCGATCCCCAGCAATCCGAATCGGGCCTGAGCCTCCTTCAGGGCCTTTTCGTGCTGGCCATCCTCGGGGTAGTCGCGACGGTCATCGTCTCCAATTTCGTTTGATGACCGCTCGTGTCTCTTCCGCAACGCCTGGTCATCGCGACCCGCGCCAGCCGGCTTGCCCTTTGGCAAGCTGAGCATGTGCGTGACCGACTGCGCACGCTGTACCCAGCGTGCGCGGTTGAACTTCTTACCCTGACGACCCGAGGTGATCAGATCCTGGACCGAACCTTGTCCAAGGTCGGTGGCAAGGGTTTGTTCGTCAAGGAACTTGAAAACGCGTTGCTCGACGGACGCGCTGATCTGGCCGTGCACTCCTTGAAGGACGTGCCGGTGGATCTGCAAGCCCCGTTCGAGCTGTGCGCCATTCTTGATCGCGCGGATCCGCGCGATGCGCTCGTATCCAATCGCTATGCCAGCCTGGCCGATCTGCCAGCGGGCGCTGTCGTGGGTACGTCCAGCCTGCGTCGCGAATCTCAGATACGCGCGCGCTTTCCGGAACTGGTGGTCAAGCCGCTGCGCGGCAATCTGGACACCCGCCTGGGCAAGCTGGATAAAGGCGAATACGACGCCATTGTGCTTGCCGCCGCCGGCCTGGAACGCCTGGGGCTGGGGGCGCGTATCCGCAGCCTGCTGGACCCCGCCGATAGCCTGCCGGCCGCGGGGCAGGGCGCGTTGGGCATCGAAATCCGCAACGACCGCGACGACATGCGCGCGTGGCTGGCGCCGCTGATCAGCGCGCCCACCACGTCGTGCGTGCTGGCCGAACGGGCAGTGTCGCGCAGGTTGGGCGGTTCCTGTCAGGTTCCGTTGGCGGCGTTTGCCCAGATTTCGGGCGACACGTTGTCGCTACGCGCGCTGGTGGCCTCGCCGGACGGCGTGCGCATGGTCCATACGGCCCACAGCGGCCCCGTGGCCGATGCTGAAACGCTGGGCGAAGCCGCCGCACAAGAGCTGCTGGATGCCGGCGCCGCCGCCATCCTCCAGGAACTGCTGCAAGCCGACCCACGGCCGGACTGATGTCCAGCCCCGCCCGAGTCGCCGTTCTGACGCGGCCCGAGGGCCGCAACGAGGCGCTGGCCGGCCGTCTGACCGACGCCGGCTGGTCGGCCTGTATTCTGCCGGCGTTGGAAATCCATACACTCGACGTTCCCGCTGCGCAGTTGCCGCGTCCGGCTGACTTTGATCTGGTCGTTTTCGTCAGCGGCAATGCGGCCAGGCAATACCTGCGGCAACTTTCAGCCGGATACGGTGAAGGCGCGTGGCCCTCTGATGTCATGGCCGCCACGGTCGGCCCGGCCAGCGCGCAAGCGCTGCGTGAATCGGCCGCCTTTGGCGCGAATACAACAGTCCTGCATCCCGGCGACGATGCCCCCAGCCACGATTCCGAAGCCTTGTGGGACGTACTTTGTGGCCTGCCGGCCTTGCCGTCCCGCGTGCTGCTGGTGCGCGGCACACAGGGCCGTGACTGGCTGGGCGACAAGCTCCAGGCCCACGGGGTTGCCGTCACGCGCCACGCGGCCTATCTCAGGCGTCCGGTTGTGTGGGATGCCCAGGCGCTGGCGGCATTGCAGGGCTGGGCGGATGCGAGCGTTTGCGCCACGTGGCTCATCACCAGCGGCGAGGGCGCGGATGCCGTACGCGCGAACCTGGATGCGGCCGGCCTGGCGCCATGGTGGCGACAATGCCGTTTTGTGCTGACGCACCCCTCGCTTGCGCGGCGCGTCCTACCGGCCTGTCATGGCGCCGACGCGTCTGCAATGGTAAAAATCTGCTTGCCCAACGACGAGTCGATATTCCAGGCTTTTGTTGCTGCTTGATTCGTTGCATCGGACTGACACCGAATACAATCGCGTCATGACAGACAAGACTCCCGCTACCGATCCGGTCGTTCACTCGGCCGCCCCGGGCGCAAGCGCGCCCGCATCGGCCCCGGCCGATCCCGTCAAGGCCCGTCCGGCCAAGCGCGGCAATGGCTCATTGGTCACTGCCCTGATAATCGTCATCCTGCTTGCCGTCGGCCTGGGTTATGCGCTGTGGAAGCAACGCACCCAGTTTGTGTCCGCCGGACGCGAGGTTGCTACGCGTATCGACACGCTGACCGCTGACGTGGCGCAGGCACGCAAGGACACACGCGAAGCCCTGGCCCTGGCGCAGGCGCAAGCCGGCCGCGTGGGCGAGCTTGAAGACACCGTCCGCGAAACGCAAAGCCAATACAACGCGCTGCAACTGGCGTGGCAGAACTTCAACGACAGCGCCAGCGACGAACTGCTGGCCAACGACGTTGAGCGCCTTCTGACCATCGCCAACCAGCAATTGCGCCTGGCCGGCAACGTGTCCAACGCCATCGTTGCGCTGGAAACCGCGCAATCGCGCCTGGCGCGCGCCGACCGCCCGCGTTTCTCAAGCTTGCAGCAAGCCATCAACGGCGACCTGGACCGCTTGCGCGCGGTCTCCACCGTTGACATCCCCGCCCAATCCGCACGCATCGAACGCCTGGTGGCGCTGGTGGGCAAGGCGCCGTTGCTGGTGCCCGATGCCGTGGCGCCGGGCGTGGCCGCCGCTGGTGAAACCCAACCGGCTGTCGCGCCAGCGCCTGCCATTGATCCGCAAGCCGGCCTGCCTGCCGACGCGCCGTGGTGGCAGCGTTGGCGCGCGGAGGTCGTGTCGTGGCCTGGCCGTGCCGGGTCGGCACTGGCCCAGGAACTGGGCGGCTTGATCACCATCCAGCGCGTTGACGAACCCGCCGCGCTGCTGCTGTCGCCGGAACAGGCCGACCAGGTGCGCGGCACGCTGCGCCAGCGCCTCTTGACCGTGCAACTGGCCATGCTGATGCGTCAACCGGCCATCTGGAAGAGCGAGCTCGACAATGTCGGCGTGACCTTGTCCAAGTATTTCGACAGCCGCTCCCCCGACACCGTCGCCGCGCAAACGCTGGCACGCGAGTTGGCGCAGACCGACATCGCCGTGCGCATGCCCGAAGTGGCTGACAGCTTGAACGCCGTGGCCGCCTTGCGCGCCGCGGGTTTCAAGACTAGCGAGCAGGACTGAGCCTTATGCGTACCTGGTTCTGGACACTGCTGCTCGCCGTCATCGCCGTCGCCCTGGCGGTGGTGCTGCGCTCGCATTCCGGCAACGTGCTGTTGCTGGTTTGGCCTTGGCGCATCAACATGTCGCTCACGCTGGCGGTGCTGCTGGTCGTGGCGACCTTCATCGTGCTTTATGTGGGGCTGCGCCTGTTGGCCTGGCTGCTAGCCATTCCGGACCGCGTCCGCGTGTGGCGCGGCAAGCGTGCGCAGGCGCGCGATCATGAATTGCTGGAACGTGGCTGGATCGGCCTGCTCGAAGGCCGTTACGCCGGCGCCGAAAAAGACCTGACCAAGCTGCTCGACCAGACCAAGGTGCAGACGCGCCGTGTGCTGGCCGCCTTGTCCGCGGCACGCGCCGCGCACGCCTTGGGCGAGTTTGATCGCCGCGACCGCCTGCTGGCGACCGCGCAAGAGCAAGCCGGCGCGGACCCGGGCATGGTGGAAGCCACGGCAACGGTGTCGGCCGATATGCTGCTGGACCAAGGCCGCCCCGAACGTGCGCTGGCGGTGCTTGCTCCGTTGGCTGACGGCGGCGCCCGCCACCTTCACACAATGCGCCTGCTGCTGCGTGCACACACCGCGCTGCACCACCACGACCAGGTGTTCACCCTGGCTCGCGGCCTGGTGCGCCGCAACGCCCTGGCTCGCTCCGAAGCCGACGTCCTGATCGACGCTTCCGGCGCGGCGCGTTTGCGCGCGGCGGCCCATGGCGACGCCTGGCGCGCCATCTGGAAAGACCTGAAAGCCGAAGAACGCCTGCTGCCCGACATCGCCTTGTCTGGCGCGGCCGCGTTTGACGCCGCCGGCGAGGCCAACGAAGCGGCGCGCGTGCTGGAAGCCGCCATTGCCGTCAAGTTCAACCCGACCTTGGTGGCGGCGTACGCTCGCTGCGAATCAGACCAGGTGTCGCGCCGCCTGGCCAAGGCCGAGACGTGGCTGCAGCAGCGCCCGACCGATCCGGATCTGCTCACCGCGTTGGGCATGCTCTGCCTGAACGGCCAACTGTGGGGCCAGGCCGAGCGCTATCTATTGCGTAGCCTGAGCCGGCGCAGCGACGCGCAGACGCATGCCTTGCTGGGCAGCCTCTACGACCGTCTGGACCGGCCTGCCGACGCCATGCGCCACTGGCGCCTGGCAACCGCCGCCAGCATGGCGCTGCCGGTGTTGGCGGCCGATGCCGCCTTGCCCGCCGCGGATACCGGTTCCGACCCGTATCATCTGGACGCCGAAGGCGGCTATGCGGTGGGCATGTCGGACTCGGACAGCGATGCAAGCGTATCCGGCGATTATCCGCCGCTGCCGCCGGCGGTGGCGGCCTCGGCCGCTGACTACGTGCTGGACCCGGACGCCCGCGTCAGCCGTGACCAGCGTGACCGCGCGCTGGCGCCCGAAGACGCGCCGCTGGCCGGCGGCACGTCCGACATCGACGAGTACTTCGACAGCGCCCCGATTCCGGCGGCGGCTTTCGATGACCCCGTGCCCACGTATTCGCAGGCGCCCGCCGCCAACCCGAAGCCCACGCCCGCCCCGGCGTCGGCTCCGGTGCCGGCGACCAAGCCGCCGTTCAAGGACGACGGCTCGCTTTGAACATTTCTTCAGACAAACAACAAGGTTGAATCATGAGTCTTGATCGCGTCTCCCCTGGCAAGAAGCTGCCGGAAGACTTCAACGTCATCATCGAAATCCCCATGAACGCCGACCCGGTCAAGTACGAGGTCGACAAGGACACGGGCGCGATTTTCGTTGACCGCTTCATGCTGACCGCCATGCACTACCCGTGCAACTACGGCTACATCCCGCAAACCCTGTCGGAAGACGGCGACCCCGCCGACGTGCTGGTTCTGACCCCGTTCCCCATCCAGATCGGCGCGGTCGTGCGCTGCCGCGCCATCGGCGTGCTGGAAATGGACGATGAGTCGGGCGGCGACGCCAAGCTGTTGGCCGTGCCGATCGAAAAGCTGTACCCCCCGTACCGCAACATCAAGTCGTACGAAGACCTGCCGACCGAAGACGTCGCTCGCATCCAGCACTTTTTCGAGCACTACAAAGATCTCGAAAAGGGCAAGTGGGTCAAGGTCAAGGGTTGGAAGGGCGTGGACGCCGCGCACGAAGAAATCGTGAACAGCGTCGAACGCTACAACAAGGCCTGATCAGGCTTTGGACCGCGCCGGTGCTGCACCGGCGGGGGCCTTGAGGCGGCGCGGCCGCGACGGCATGATGCCGATCGCCGCCGCGCCGTTGCTTTGTGGGGCTTGCAGGTTCTGCGATACCTCGGCCGCCGCCACCTGGATGCGCGCCTGCAATATCTCCAGGCGCTGCGGCGTCGTATGCGCCTGGGCGGCGATGAACACCAGACTGCCCACCACTTTTTGCTCGGGGCTGAAAATGGCCGCGCCGATCCCCATCAGGCCGCGGTCGACCTCACCGTGCGACACGCACACGCCCGCTGTGCGCAGCCGCTTCAGGTTGGCGCGGAATTCATCCCAGTCTTCGCCCAGGCCGGCCTCGCGGATTTCGGCCGCGTGCCACAGCATCAGGTTGCGCAACTGGTAGGGCGGCAGGTTCGCCAGAATGGGCTTGGCCGTCGCGCCCCGGAACATGGGGAAGGGCCGGCCGCGCGCGTAGCTGGATTCAATGGAGTTGTCGGTCCAGTAGCGGTCCACGCACATGACCTTGTCGCCGTAATAGCTGCACAGCATCAGGTTGGCGTGCAGTTCGTCGCCCGTGGCGCGCATGACGTCGCGCGCGGCGCGCATCAAGGGATCGTGCTGGCGCAGATGGCGATCCAGTTCAATGATGCGCGATCCCAGCACATACGCGCCGCCCGCCGTGGGTGCCAGCAGCCCGCTTTCGGTCAACGACTTCAGATACCGATACGCCGTGGCGCGCGAACAATCCAGATGCGCCATGACGTCCTCCTGGAACGCGGCGGTGGTGTCGTCGCGAAAAAGGTCGAGTATGGACAGCATGCGATCGGGGGTGCTCATTGCTTCGGGACGTGCCTAGTGAATGTGGAAGCCGCCGTTGACGTCGACCACGATGCCGGTTGAATACGAGGACAGGTCCGAGGCCAGGAAGAGTATGGCTTGCGCCACTTCGGCGGGTGAGCCGAAACGTTGCAGCGGAATGCCCTGTTTGAGTTCTTGTTCCCAATTTTCGCCGAATTTTCCCAGCGTCATGTCGGTTTCGATAATGCCCGGCGCCACGCAGTTGGCTCGCACGCCACGCGGGCCCAATTCGCGCGCGAGCGCTTTGGTGAAACTGATGACGCCGCCCTTGGACGCCGCGTAGTGGGACCCGCCCAGCAGCCCGCCGCCGCGCAAGGCGGCGGTGGACCCCAGGTTGACGATGGCAGGTTGCCGTGTGCTTTCCAGCAGCGCGGGCAGGGCGGCATGCGTGATGTTGTAGGTGCCGGTCAGGTTGACGTCGACCATGCGTCGAAATTCCTCTTCGGGCAAATCCCAGATGCGCGTGGCGGCGACGATGCCGGCATTGTTGACCAGCACGTCGATGCCGCCCAGGGCCGCGTTGGCCAGTTCCATCGCGGCCTTGCACGAGACGCCGCGCGAGACGTCGCAGTGCAGGTTGACGCGGCGATCGGTCAGCGCGCTGGCGCCGCCTTCGGGGTAGGCGTAGTCCAGCACCGCGACGCTCGCGCCTTGCGCAAGAAACAGGTCGACCACCGCCGCGCCAATGCCACGGGGGTTGGCGCCCCCCGTGACCACGGCGCGCTTGCCGGCCAAGAGCGACAGCGCGCCGTCCATCACGACTTCACCAGCGAGCAGCCGCCTTCCTTGAGCGGGCGGAACGCCTGTTCGGCCGGAATCTTGCGTACCAGCTTGTAGTAGTCCCAATCGCGCTTGGACTCCGACGGCTTCTTGACCTGGAACAGGTACAGGTCACGCATGATGCGCCCGTCTTCACGGATGCGTCCGTTCTCGGTCATGAAGTCATTGATGGGCGTCTCGTGCATTTTCTTCAGCACGGGTTCCGACGCATCCGAGCCAGCGGCCTTGATGGCGTTCAGGTAGTGCATTGTGGCGCTGTAGTTGCTGGCCTGCACCATCGACGGCATGCGGCCCGTGCGCTTGAAGTAGCGTTCGGACCACTGGCGCGCCTTGTCGTCCTGGTCCCAATAGAAGGGTTCCACCAGGTTCAGGCCCTGCGCATATTCCAGCCCCACGCTGCGCACGTCGACGATGCTCATGAAGAGCGCGGCCACCCGCTGCTTGCTGCCCATGATGCCGAATTCGAACGCTTGCTTGATGCTGTTGATGGTGTCGCCGCTGCCGTTGGCCAGGCCGATGACCTGCGCTTTCGATGCCTGCGCCTGCAACAGGAAGGATGAGAAGTCCGAGCTGGCGATGGGGTGGCGCACGCTGCCCACCACTTGCCCGCCCTTGGCCTTCACCACGGCCATGGCGTCGCGTTCCAGAGAATGGCCGAAGGCGTAGTCGGAAGTGATGAAGAACCAGCTCTTGCCGCCGTCCTCGATCACGCCATTGGCCACGCCGGTCGCGTAGGCATAGGTGTCGTAAGTCCAGTGCATGCCGTTGGGCGAACACGCCTTGCCCGTCAGATCGGCCGAGCCCGCGCTGGTGAAGATCACCACGCGCTTCATCTGGCGGGTCAGGTCCTGCACGGCCAGGGCGATGGCCGAGTTGGGCACGTCCAGGATCAGGTCCACCTTGTCGTTCTCGTACCAGCGGCGAGCGACCGACACCCCGATGTCCACCTTGTTCTGATGGTCTGCCGAGATCACTTCGATGGGCTTGCCCAGTACGGTGCCGCCGAAATCTTCAACTGCCATCTTCACGGCCTCGACGCCGAACTTGCCGGACAGGTCCGCCATCATGCCGGACTGGTCGCCCAGCACGCCGATCTTCACGACATCGTCCGATACCTGCGCCATGGCGGGCACGGACAGGGCGCCCAACACGCAGGCGGCAAGGCTGTTCTTGAAACGGGTCTTCATGGGGTGTCTCCTTGGGGGCTAGTTCTTTTGCGCGCCACCCTGTGCCGGGCGGTCATGCGGGTTAGTGCAGGGTCTTGCAGGGTTGAAAAGCCGGTTGGCCTATTCCAGCGTCTGGCCGGCGTAGGCGTCGATGAACAGATTGGGCTTCAGGAAAAAGCTGAGCACCAGCGCGCCATTGGGCGCGCGCGCCACGTGCTGGTTGCCGCGCGGACGCCAGACGTAGTCGCCCGCGCAGACCTCGCCTTCGGCGTCCACGATGGAGCCTTCCAGCACATAGGTTTGTTCCACTTCCACATGCTCATGCAGCGGCAGTTCGGTGCCGGGCTGCCAACGGAACAGGGCGGTCAGCAGGCCGCTTTCCTTGTCCTGCATCAGCACCTTCATGTCGATGCCTTCCACCTGCGTGGGCTTCCAGGGCAGCTCGGCCACTTTCAGAAAGCGCGATGCCAGGGGCGGCAGCGCATTGGCGGCGGGGCAGCCGGGGGTTTCGAGGGCCATGATTGTCTCCTAGCCAGTACTCGTTATCGAAGATAAAGCAAGAATCTTGTTATTGAGCGTTTAAAAATAGTCGCGTATATTGAGATTGATGTCAACTTTGTTTTTGCAGCCGGAAAGCAAGGACGACACAGGCCGGACCTAGAGATTCGGTGCGTATAAAACAAGGAGACAAGCTTGAAACACGACTATCTGGACCAGACGTTCGGTCTGGCGGGGCGCGTCGCGCTGGTGACGGGCGCGGCCCGGGGGTTGGGCTACGCCATTGCCGAAGCGCTGGGCCGAGCGGGCGCACGGGTGGTGATCAACGACCTGTCGCAAGCCGCGTGCGATGCCGCTGCCGCGAAGCTGGCGGCGCTTGGTATCGACGCCCATGGCGCGCCCTTCGACGTGGCCGACGCCGGGGCGGTATCCGATGCGGTGGCGCAGTTGGAAAACACCGGCCTGGCCATTGACGTCTTGGTCAGCAACGCCGGCAATCAAAATCGCAAACCCGTGGTCGAGATGACGCCCGCCGAATGGCAGGCCTTGCAGAACGTGCACGTCAACGGCGCCTTCCATTGCGCGCGCGCCGTGCTGCCGGGCATGGGCAAGCGCGGCTTTGGCCGCATTGTGCTGATGTCTTCCGTGGCGGGGCAGGCCACCATGCCCAACATCGCGGCCTATGCCACCGCCAAGGGCGCCATCGCCGCGTTCACGCGCGCATTGGCCGTGGAATACGGCGCCAGCGGCGTGACCTGCAACGCGCTGGCGCCCGGCTTTGTGCGCACCGACTTCACGCAGGGCCTGCAAGACAACCCGCAGTTTCAATCGTTCCTGTCGGCCTCGGTGCCGGTGGGCCGTTGGGCGACGCCGGAAGATGTCGCGCCCGCCGTGGTGTATCTGGCCTCGAAGGCCGCCTCGTTCGTCAACGGGCATGTCCTGGCGATCGATGGCGGCCTGTTGGCCCGCATGTAAGAGGCCCATCATGACGACCCCGAGCACCCAAGCGGTTCTGTCCGCTCAGGGGCTGGTCAAGCGCTTCGGCGGCTTTAATGCCGTCGACGGCGTGACCCTTGCCCTGCACGAAGGCTCCATCCACGCCCTGATCGGCCCCAATGGCGCCGGCAAGACCACCTGCTTCAATCTCCTGACCAAGTTCCTGACGCCTGATGCAGGCGTCATCCACTACCGTGGCCGCGACATCACGGCGCTGGCGCCGGAGCAGATCGCGCGCCTGGGCATCGTGCGCTCGTTCCAGATCTCGGCGGTGTTCCTGGGCCTGACGGTGCTGCAGAACATGCGCGTGGCGCTGATGCGCCAGCATGGCGACGGCATGCGCTTCTGGCGCAGCCGGCGCAGTGTGGACCACCTGAACGAACGCGCGATGGAACTGCTGGATGCGGTCGGCCTGGCCAATCTGGCGGACGCGACAGCGGCGCTCTTGCCCTACGGCCGCAAGCGCGCGCTTGAGATCGCGATGACGCTGGCGCTGGAGCCCGAGATCATGCTGCTGGACGAACCCATGGCCGGCCTGGGCCAGGAAGACGTGGTCCGCATCACGGCGCTGATCCGGCGCGTGTCGGCCAATCGCAGCATCCTCATGGTCGAGCACAACCTGTCCGTGGTGGCGGACCTGTCCGACACCATCACAGTGCTGGCGCGCGGCGCCGTGCTGGCGCAGGGCGACTACGCGGCGGTGTCGCGCGACGAGCGCGTCATCACCGCGTACATGGGTTCGGACGAGGAGGCGCATTGACATGCTGGCGATCAACGACCTTAACGCCTGGTACGGCGAATCGCACGTGCTGCACGGCGTGAACATCGACGTCCACCGGGGCGAACTCGTCACCATCCTGGGCCGCAACGGTGCCGGCAAGACGACCACCTTGCGCGCCATCATGGGCATCATGGACAAGCGGCGCGGCTCCATCCGCTTGAACGGACAAGAAACCGTGGGCATGGCGCCGCATCGCATTCCGCGTCTGGGCGTGGTGTATTGCCCCGAAGAGCGCGCGGTGTTCCGCAGCCTTAGCGTCACGGAAAACCTGATGCTGCCGCCGCGACTGGCCGACGGCGGCATGTCGCTGGACGAGATCTACACGCTATTTCCAAACCTGCGTGAACGCAGCGCCAGCTCCGGCGGCAACCTGTCGGGCGGCGAGCAGCAGATGCTGGCCATCGCGCGCATCCTGCGCACGGGCGCCCAGTTGATCCTGCTGGACGAGCCCACCGAAGGCCTGGCGCCCGTCATCGTGCAGCAGATCGGACAAGCCATCCGCACGCTGAAAGCGCGCGGCTTCACCATCGTGCTGGTCGAGCAGAACTTCCGCTTTGCGACCAAGGTGGCCGACCGCCACTACGTCATGGAGCACGGCTGCGTGGTGGATCAGTTGTCGGCGGATGAGGCGCGCCGCGATCCCGCCCGGATCGCACGCCGCCTGGGCGTCTGAAAGGAGAATCCCTGTGTTCGAAATTTTCGGTGTGCCGTCCTCGGCGCTGTTCGGCCAGCTTCTGCTTGGCCTGATGAACGGTTCTTTCTACGCCTTGCTCTCGATCGGGCTGGCAGTAATTTTCGGCCTGTTGAACATTATCAACTTCGCCCATGGCGCGCAGTACACGGCCGGCGCGTTCCTGGCCTGGATGCTGCTGAATTACCTGGGCGTGAACTACTGGGCCGCGCTGGTGCTGGTGCCGCTGATCATGGCGGTGTTCGCCGTCGTGGTCGAACGCCTGCTGATTTCCCGCACCTATCGCATGGACCACTTGTATGGGCTGCTGCTGACCTTTGGTATTGCCCTGCTGATTGAAGGGGGGCTGCGCCAGGCCTATGGCGTGTCGGGCTTACCCTACACCATTCCCAAGGCGCTGACGGGGGGCGTGAACCTGGGTTTCATGTTCCTGCCGTGGTATCGCGGTTGGGCGGTAGTGGTGTCGTTGGTGCTGTGCCTGGCGGTATGGGTGCTGATCGAGAAAACGCGCGTGGGCGCCATGCTGCGCGCCGCCACCGAGAACCCCACCATCGTGCGTTCGTTTGGCATCAACGTGCCCTTGCTGATCACGCTGACCTACGCGCTAGGCGTGGCGTTGGCGTCGGTGGCGGGCGTGATTGCGGCGCCCATCTACCAGGTGAGCCCGATGATGGGGTCGAACCTGGTCGTGGTGGTGTTCGCGGTGGTGGTGATTGGCGGCATGGGGTCCATCATGGGTGCCATCGTCAGCGGCTTCGGGCTGGGCATCATCGAAGGCCTGACCAAGGTGTTCTACCCCGAGGCCGCCAACCTGGCGATCTTCATCATCATGGTGCTGGTGCTGCTGTGCAAGCCGGCCGGGCTGTTCGGCAAGCCCTTGCAGGTGCAAAACGTGCTGGCGGCCGAAGCCACGCGCCAACCCGTGCAATTGAGCCGGCGCGCCATGCGCGTGGCGATGGCAGTGCTGGCCGTGGTGGCGTTGGCCGCGCCCTGGTTCGTGTACCCCACGTTTCTGATGAAG
Source organism: Achromobacter spanius (assembly GCF_029637605.1). Classification (NCBI taxonomy): domain Bacteria; kingdom Pseudomonadati; phylum Pseudomonadota; class Betaproteobacteria; order Burkholderiales; family Alcaligenaceae; genus Achromobacter; species Achromobacter spanius. Next base: position 6,282,696 of record NZ_CP121261.1, read on the forward strand.
GTGTTGTGCTTTGCGCTGTTCGCCGCGGCGTTCAACCTGCTGGTGGGCTACGTGGGCCTGCTGTCGTTCGGCCATGCGGCATTCTTTGGCGCGGCCGCGTATGCAACCGGCATCGTCATGAAGTTGCTGGGCACCACGCCGGAACTCGGGCTCCTGGCGGGCGTGGTGACGGGCGGGCTGCTGGGGCTGGTGTTCGGCGCCATCGCCATCCGCCGCCAGGGCATCTACTTCGCGATGATCACCCTGGCGCTGTCGCAACTGGTTTACTTCATTGCGGTGCAAGCAGGCTTCACGGGCGGCGAGGACGGCTTGCAAAGCGTGCCGCGGGGCAAGCTGTTCGGCATTTTCGATCTGCAAAACGTGATGCCGATGTACTACTTCACGCTGGCGGTATTTGCCCTGGGCTATGCCTTCGTGTTGCGCGTGTTGAATTCCCCCTTCGGTGAGGTGATCCGGTCGGTGCGCGACAACGAGCAGCGGGCGCGGTCCCTGGGCTATTCCACGTCGCGCTACAAATTGCTGGCGTTCACGCTGTCGGCCTCGGTGGCGGGCTTGGCGGGTGGGCTGAAGGTGCTGGTGTTCGGCGTGGCGTCGCTGACGGACGTGCACTGGCACGCCAATGGTGAAGTGGTGCTGATGGCGCTTCTGGGCGGCATCGGCACGGTGTTCGGTCCGCTGGTCGGCGCGCTGACGTTTGTATCCCTGCAGAATTACCTGGCGCCGCTGGGGTCGTGGGTGCTGATCGTGCAGGGGGCAATCTTTGTTCTATGCGTGCTGCTGTTTCGAGACGGCATCATGGGCCTGGTGTCGCGCGCCTGGTTGGCCGCGACGGGCGCTAAAAAGGAGTCCTGATGTTCCTGCATGTGGTGATGTTGCAACTGTCGCCCGCCGCCGACGGCGATTTTCATGCCCGCGTTCAAGGCTATTGCGAGCGGATCCTGGCCGAATGCGAGGGGGTGTCGGGTTATGCGTTCCGGCCCAATCAGGCCAGCCGCGCCGATGGCCTGACGCATGCCGTGGTGGCGGCCTTTGCGGACAGCGCGGCGCATGACCGCTATCAGGTGTCGCCCGCGCATCAGGAAATGAAAACCTACATGGCCGATTTCATCGACCGCCTGGTGGTTTTCGACGGCGAAATCCCTACGTTTTCCTGAACGAAACGCAGGCGCGCCGGGCGGCCCGGAAAGGGATAAACTCGCGAATGATTTTTATCGCCGGGCGGGCAGCCCGGCTGAGAACCCCCGGTCGCCGGGGGTAAGATATTGGCCGGTTTACAGTCACGTACTTGTCATAGGTTGATCGCTCATGGACTACGTATTACCTCCCCAACCGCCCGTGGCGGTCCCCGTTGCCGGCAGCGCCGCGCTGTTCCCGGTGCGCCGCGTCTATTGCGTGGGCCGCAACTACGCCGAACACGCCAAGGAAATGGGTTTCACCGGCCGTGAAGACCCGTTCTTCTTCTGCAAGCCCGCCGACGCCGTGCGCTCGGTGGCTGATGGCGAGACGGGCAAGATGACGTACCCGCCCAAGACCTCGAACCTGCACTACGAAATGGAATTGGTTGTGGTGCTGGGCAAGGGCGGCCGCGACATCCCGGTCGACGAAGCCAACGATTGCGTGTGGGGTTACGCGCTGGGTCTGGACATGACCCGCCGTGACCTGCAAGGCGAAATGAAGAAGCAGGGCCGCCCCTGGGAAATCGGCAAGGCCTTCGATGAGTCCGCCCCGATCGGCCCGATCCACCCGCGCAGCGTCGTGGGCACGCTGGACAAGGGCGCGATCTGGCTGGACGTGAATGGCCAGCGCAAACAGTCCAGCGACATCTCGCAGATGTTGTGGAATATTCCGGAAAGCATTTCCTACCTGTCGGGCCTGTTCGAGCTGCAACCGGGCGACATCATCTTCACCGGCACGCCCGAAGGCGTGGGCGCCGTGTTGCAAGGCGATGTGATCACCGGTGGCGTGGAAGGGCTGGGCGAACTGCGCGTGCAGATCGTCTGACCCCTTTGCTTCGATAATTTTTGTTCAGGAGTTGACAGCATGCGGGGCAAGATCGTGCTGACCGCCTTCGTCGTATTCGGATTCGTGCTCGCCGGTTGCAATACCGTGGCGGGCATGGGCCGCGATATGTCCCGGGCCGGCAATGCCATCACCAACGCGGCCGACAAGTAAGAACGTCGGCTTGGGTGTTCAGGCAGGAAAAAGCCCCTTGAAATTTCTTTCAAGGGGCTTTTTTCGTGCGACGGGCGCAGTGCCATGACGGCACAGGCCTTATAGAACATGCCTTACAGCACATCCCCCGCATAGTCGGCCAGGCGCGAACGTTCGCCGCGCTGCAAGGTGACGTGGCCGGAATGCGGCCAGCCCTTGAAGCGGTCAACGACGAACGTCAGGCCCGAGCTGCCTTCGGTCAGGTAAGGCGTATCGATCTGGGCGACGTTGCCCAGGCAGATCACCTTGGTGCCGGGGCCCGCGCGGGTTACCAGCGTCTTCATCTGCTTGGGCGTCAGGTTCTGCGCTTCGTCGATGATCAGGTACTTGTTCAGGAACGTGCGGCCGCGCATGAAGTTCAGCGACTTGACCTTGATGCGCGAACGGATCAGGTCCATGGTGGCGGCGCGCCCCCAGTCCCCGTTGCCTTCGCCTTCGCCCATATTGAGCACATCCAGGTTGTCTTCCAGCGCGCCCATCCAGGGCAGCATCTTTTCTTCTTCCGTGCCGGGCAGGAAACCGATGTCTTCACCAACCGGCACCGTGACGCGCGTCATGATGATTTCGGTGTAGCGCTTGGTCTCAAGCACCTGGGTAATGCCCGCCGCCAGTGCCAGCAGCGTCTTGCCCGTACCCGCCTGGCCCAGCAGCGAGACGAAGTCGCACTCCGGGTTCATCAGCAGGTTCATGGCGAAGTTCTGCTCGCGGTTGCGCGCCGTGATGCCCCAGACGTTGTTCTTGCCGTGGGTGTAGTCGCGCAGGGTGGCCAGCACCGCCATCTTGCCGCTGACTTCGCGCACCTGCGCGTAGAGCGGCATCTGGCCTTCGAAGTAAACGAACTGGTTGACGACGAACTGCGAGCACAGCGGGCCATGGATGCGGTAGAAGGTGGTGCCGCCTTGCTGCCACGATTCCACGTCCTTGCCGTGCTTGTTCCAGAAGTCTTCGGGCAACTGCATCACGCCCGAATACATCAGGTCCGAGTCTTCCAGGACGTGGTCGTTGAAGTAGTCTTCCGCGGCCATGCCCAGCGCACGCGCCTTCAGGCGCATGTTGATGTCCTTGGACACCAGCACCACTTCGCGCTGCGGGAATTTTTCCTGCAGGGCGCGAACCACGCCCAGGATCTGGTTGTCGGCCTTGCCCATGGGCAGGTCGGACGGCAGCGTGCTGTGGATGGCGGTCGTCTGGAACATCAGGCGGCCGGTGGCGTCCTTGTTGCCCAGCTTGGCCAGTTCCAGCCCTTCGTCCAGTTGCGTGGCGTCCTGCACCAGCGCGTCCAGCGAGCGGCTGACCTGGCGCGCATTGCGCGCCACTTCCGACATGCCTTTCTTTTGGTGGTCCAGCTCTTCCAGCGTCATCATCGGCAGGAAGATGTCGTGCTCTTCAAAGCGGAACAGCGAGCTGGGGTCGTGCAGCAGCACATTGGTGTCCAGGACGAACAGCTTGCGCGGTTCGTTCTGGGCGCGCGGCTTGGCGCGTTTGGTCGGGCTGGTTGCGGCCTTGGCCGGACGCGCCGGTGTGCTGGCGGCGGGTGCGGGGGCGGGCGGAGGCACTTGGCGAGCAGGCGCGGGAATCTGCGCCTTGCGGGCCGGCGCCGTCATGCCGTCGAGTTCAGGCTGCATGAGCAGCTCGTCGTCGTCATCGGCAAGTACGGCTTGGGCGTTGGACTGCGCAGCGGCAGTCTTGGTGGTGCGGGCCTGCGCCCGGGCGGTTTCGCCCGAGGGGAAGGTCAGGATGGCTGCGGGACGGGTGGGCAACTTCGGAAGCGGCATATGCGTCACTCTCCAGGGTGGGCCAGCTATAGCGCCTGACGGCTGTTCCGGTACGGCTAACCGATGCTTTTTGCGGCCTGCAGGACTTCCTTGGCGTGGCCCGGGACCTTCACCCCGCGCCACTCCTGCACCAGCACGCCATAGGCGTCGATCAAAAAGGTGCTGCGCTCAATGCCTCGCACCTGCTTGCCGTACATATTCTTCTGCTTGATGACGCCGAACAGATTGCACACGGTTTCGTCGGCGTCGGAGATGAGGGGGAAAGGAAGTTCGTACTTGGTCTTGAAGTTCTCATGCGACTTCAGCGAGTCGCGCGAGATACCAATGACCACGGCGCTGGCCGCCAGGAATTCGGCGTGCAGGTCGCGGAAGTCCTGGCTTTCGGTGGTGCAGCCAGGCGTGTTGTCCTTGGGGTAGAAATACAGGATCACGGCGCGGCCCTGGCATTGTTCCAGGCTGATCGGGCCAATGGTGCTTTCCGCGGTGAACGGCGGGGCGGGCTTGCCGATGCTGGGCGTCATTTCTGTGATTCTCCGTTGGGAGGGATAAGGGCGACGACCACGCGCCGGCCCTCGGCCATCAGGATGTTGTAGGTGCGAGAGGCGGCGTGCGTGTCCATGATCTCGACGCCGATTCCCATGGCCAACAGGGGACGCAACACTTCGGGACGCAGGAACTGTTGCCGGGCGCCCGTGCCCACCAGCAGCACTTCGGGCGCATTGGCCGGGCGGCTGGGGCTGGCTTCCGGTTCATCCAGGAAGGCCATCGGGTCGCGGACGGGCTCGGTCAAGCCGGCCGCCTGATGCAACAGGGAAGAGGTGATGTCGGCCGGCGATTCAGCGGGCCATTCGGCAACTTCGCCTTCGGGGCCAAATGCGACCGACGAAGAAAAACGGACTTGGTTGACCTCGATGTAACCCTCACCGTAGGCGGTGACGGTGTTCAGCGCGGCCGTTGCAGGATCGGTATGCAGCTTCAATAAAAACTCCGGCTTGATGGGCTTGATGATAGCGCATCAGACTCGCCATGGGTTGCCATGTGGGGCGCTTCGTTGCTCGGCGGCATAAGCGGATTCCCTGCCTTGCAACAACGTGGTTTTTGGCGCTTGTGGGCAGTTGAAAAAAAGCCTGTCTTTTCAATGGGGAAACGGACCCGTTTTCGCCCCATTTGCCGCAGGGCCGTCGTTGCGCTAGATTACAGGGTTTTGCTGCGCTGCAATCGTGTGCTGGCGCGGCTTCGAGCCCTTTTCCCCTTCGCGCGACCGCGCCCTGGTTTTTTCGCCCTTTCCGCCCCTAAGGATTCCCATCATGAGGAAGTTCTCTCGCATCGAGCGTTTGCCCCCGTACGTTTTCAACATTACTGGCGAGCTCAAGATGGCGGCGCGTCGGCGGGGCGAGGACATCATCGACATGTCCATGGGTAATCCGGATGGTGCAACGCCCAAGCACATCGTCGACAAGATGGTTGAGGCCACCTCGCGCCCGACCACGCACGGCTATTCGGTGTCCAAGGGCATTCCGCGTCTGCGCAAGGCTATCTGCGACTGGTATCAGCGCCGCTACGCGGTGGAATTCGACCCGGATTCCGAAGCCATCGTCACGATCGGTTCCAAAGAAGGACTGGCGCACCTGATGCTGGCCACGCTGGATCGCGGCGACACGGTGCTGGTGCCCAACCCCAGCTACCCGATTCACATCTATGGCGCGGTGATTGCCGGCGCCAACATCCGCTCGGTGCGCATGACGCCCGGCGTCGATTTCTTCGAAGAGCTGGAACGCGCGGTGCGCGAGTCCATCCCGAAGCCCAAGATGATGGTGCTGGGCTTTCCCAGCAACCCGACCGCGCAGTGCGTGGATCTGTCGTTCTTTGAACGCGTTGTGGCGCTGGCCAAGGAACACGACATCCTGGTGGTGCATGACCTGGCCTACGCCGACATCACCTTCGACGGCTACGTGGCGCCGTCCATCATGCAGGTGCCCGGCGCGCGCGATGTGGCCGTCGAGTTCTTCACGATGAGCAAGAGCTACAACATGGCGGGCTGGCGCATCGGCTACATGGTCGGCAACCGCGAGCTGGTCAACGCGCTGGCGCGCATCAAGAGCTATCACGACTACGGTACGTTCACGCCGATCCAGGTGGCGTCCATCGCTGCCTTGGACGGCCCGCAGGACTGCGTGAACGAGATCGTGGCCCAGTACCAAAGCCGCCGCGACGTGCTTGCGCGCGGTCTGCACGAAGCAGGTTGGAATGTGGAAATTCCGAAGGCGTCCATGTATATCTGGGCGCAGATCCCCGAGCCCTACAAGGCGATGGGTTCTTTGGAATTTGCCAAGCGTGTCCTGTCGGATGCGAAAGTGGCCGTGTCCCCCGGGATCGGCTTCGGCGAGTATGGCGACGACTACGTACGCTTCGCTCTTATCGAAAACGAGCAGCGCACCCGGCAAGCGGTGCGCGGCATCAAAGATATGTTCCGCAAGGACGGATTGCTGAAATGAATACCCCTGAACGCTCACCCGTCGCGCAAGGCCCCGAGGGCGGCGCGATGCGTCCCATGAAGGTGGGCCTGCTTGGTCTTGGCGTGGTTGGCGGCGGCACATGGAGCGTGCTGTCGCGCAACGCGGAAGAAATCGCGCGCCGCGCCGGCCGCCGCATCGAAGTCACGCGCGCCGCCGTGCGCGACGTGGCCAAGGCGCGCGCCCGAGTGGGCGACTCGATCCTGGTTGATACCGATGTGCACGCGCTGGTGCGCGACCCGGAAATCGACATCGTCGTTGAATTGATCGGCGGCGACACGCTGGCGCTGGAATTGGTGATGGAAGCCATCGCCAACGGCAAGCATGTCGTCACCGCCAACAAGGCGCTGCTGGCCAAGCACGGCAACGAGATCTTCGCCGCCGCCTACGAGCGCGGCGTCATGGTCACGTTCGAAGCCGCGGTGGCCGGTGGCATCCCCATCATCAAGGCGATCCGCGAAGGCCTGACCGCCAACCGCATCCAGTGGGTGGCGGGCATCATCAACGGCACCACCAACTTCATCCTGTCCGAAATGCGCTCGCGCGGGCTGCCGTTCGCCGACGTACTGGCCGAAGCCCAGCGCCTGGGCTACGCCGAAGCCGATCCCACGTTTGACGTGGAAGGCGTGGACGCTGCGCACAAGCTGACGCTGTTGGCGTCCCTGGCCTTCGGCGTGCCGGTGCAGTTTGACCGCGCCTACATCGAAGGCATTTCGCAACTGGCCGCCGAAGACATCGAGCACGCCGAACGCCTGGGCTACCGCATCAAGCTGCTGGGCGTGACCAAGCGCCGCCCCGACGGCATCGAGCTGCGCGTGCATCCGGCCCTGGTGCCGTCCGAGCGTTTGCTGGCCAATGTGGAAGGCGCGATGAACGCCGTGCTGGTCAAGGGCGACGCGGTTGGCCCCACGCTGTACTACGGCCAGGGCGCGGGCGAAGAGCCCACCGCATCCGCCGTGGTGGCCGACCTGGTCGACGTGACGCGCCTGCACACCGCCGACCCGGGCAACCGCGTGCCGCACCTGGCCTTCCAGCCGGACGCCATGTCGGACACCCCGATCCTGCCGATCGAACTCGTCAGCACCTCGTACTACCTGCGCCTGCGCGTGGACGACCAGCCGGGCGTGCTGGCGGACATTGCCCGCATTCTGGCCGACCGGTCCATTTCGATTGGTTCGATGATCCAGCAGCCCTCGCACATCGGTGGCGCCGACATCATCTTCCTGACGCACGAAGCGGTGGAAGGCAACGTCAATCAGGCCATCGAGCACATCGAATCGATGCCATTCGTGCGGTCCAAGGTCACCCGCTTGCGCGTGGAGAACCTCACATGAAATACGTCTCGACCCGTGGCGGCATGGCCGCCCAGCCGTTCTCCGACATCCTGCTGGAAGGCCTGGCGCCCGATGGCGGGCTGGCCGTGCCGGAGCAACTGCCGCAAGTGTCCGAGCAAACGCTGGAATCCTGGCGCGGCCTGTCGTACGCGGATCTGGCGTTCGAAGTGCTGTCGCTGTTTGCCACCGACATTCCCGCCGACGACCTGCGCCGCCTGACCCGCGCGGCCTACACGCAAGAGATCTTCAACAGCGAAGACATCGTTCCGCTGCGTCCGCTGGACGGCGGGTTGACGCTGCTGGGCCTGTCGGAAGGCCCGACGTTGGCGTTCAAGGACATGGCCATGCAGTTCCTGGGTCAGGTCTTCGAATACGTGCTGGCCAAGCGCGGCACCACGCTGAACATTGTGGGCGCCACGTCCGGCGATACCGGATCGGCCGCCGAATACGCCTTGCGCGGCAAGCAGGGCGTAGCGGTGTTCATGCTGTCGCCCCATGGCCGCATGAGCACCTTCCAGCGCGCGCAGATGTATTCGCTGCAAGACGAAAACATCCACAACATCGCGGTGCGTGGCGTGTTCGATGAAGCCCAGGACATCGTCAAGGCCTTGGCCAGCGACCTGGAATTCAAGACCAAGTACCGCCTGGGCGCGGTCAACTCGATCAACTGGGCGCGCATTGCCGCCCAGGTGGTGTATTACTTCCACGGCTGGTTGCGCGCCACCGACAAGCCGGGCCAACAGGTGTCGTTTGCCGTGCCGTCGGGCAACTTCGGCAACATCCTGTCGGGCCATATCGCGCGCAGCATGGGCCTGCCGGTACGCCGCCTGGTGCTGGCCACGAACGAGAACAACGTGCTGGAGGAATTCTTCCGCACGGGCGTCTATCGTCCGCGTCCGGCCGAGCAGACCTACGCTACGTCCAGCCCGTCCATGGACATCTCGCGCGCATCGAATTTCGAACGTTTCGTCTTTGATCTGGTGGGCCGCGATGCCGCCCGGGTAAAGGCCTTGTGGGCGACGCTGGCGCAGGACGGCTCGTTCGACTTGTCCGACCTGAAGCCGCAATTCGAATCGCACTACGGATTCGTGTCGGGCCAAAGCTCGCACGAAGCCCGCTTGGCGACCATACGCGCGCTGTACGACGAGACCGGTGTGCTGGTCGATCCGCACACGGCGGACGGCGTTAAGGTCGCGCGCGACTTCGTCGAGCCGGGTGTGCCGATGCTGGTGCTGGAAACCGCCTTGCCGGCGAAGTTCTCCGAGACCATCGAAGAAGCCCTGGGCCGTCCGGCAACGCCGCCGGGCAACCTGGCCAATCTGGAATCGCTGCCGCAGCGCGTGGAGATCATGGACTGCACGCTGGCTGATGTGCGCCGCTTCATCGAGGCGAACGCGAAGGTCTGAACCTGTAACCGCTTGCGGTTTATGTAAGTGCAAAAACCCCCTGCAGGGATATCTGCAAGGGGTTTTTTATAATGTGGGACGAGGGTATTACGTTCTTTCGCAATTTGGCCACAACCCGACACCTTATTGGGGCCAGGTTCCCGATACAGTGAATTCACCTATTCACACTTGGAGAACACGCCCATGAACCTGAAGACCATGACGTTGGCCCTGGTGGTGACCGGAGTTGGGGTACTGGCCGGATGCTCGTCGCCCTCGGTCATTCAGCAACGGGACGGGAGCTCGACCGTGACGTCCGATGCGCCGTCTTACGATGAAGATGCCGGCATGTATGAGTACGACAAGGACGGCAAGAAGGTCAAAGTGAACAAGGACGACGTGAAGTCCATCGAAGAGGTCAAGTGACCGCCGTTGCGCCAGAGCCGCAATGAAAAAAGCCCCTTGAGCAATCAAGGGGCTTTTGCTTTTCAGCGTGGCATTACTTCGCCGCTTCTTCCGCGTGGTAGCGGCCCACGCGCTCGACTTCGTTCTTCGAGCCCAGGATCACGCTGACGCGCTGGTGGAGCTTGTCGGGCTGGATGTCCATGATGCGCTGGACGCCGTTGATCGACGCGCCACCGGCCTGTTCAACCAGGAAGCTCATCGGGTTGGCTTCATACATCAGGCGCAGCTTGCCGGCCTTGCCGGGTTCGCGGGCGTCCCAGGGGTACATGAAGATGCCGCCGCGGGTCAGGATGCGATGCACGTCCGCCACCATCGAGGCGATCCAGCGCATGTTGTAGTCCTTGCCCAGGGGGCCTGTGGTGCCGGCCAGGCAATCGTCGATGTAGCGCTTCACGGGCGGAGCCCAGTGGCGCATGTTCGACATGTTGATGGCAAATTCCTTGGTGTCTTCGGGCACGCGGATGTTGTCATGCGTCAGCACCCAGGAACCCATCTCGCGGTCCAGCGTGAAGCCCACCACGCCGTTGCCGATGGTCAGCACCAACATGGTCTGCGGGCCGTACACGGCATAGCCGGCCACGACCTGCTTGTTGCCCGGTTGCAGGAAGTCGTCTTCGCAGACCGGGGCGCCGGACACGTTGTGCGGTGCCTGCAGCACCGAGAAGATGGTGCCGATGGAGACGTTCACGTCGATGTTGGACGAGCCGTCCAGGGGATCGAACAACAGCAGGTATTCGCCCTTGGGGTAGCGGTTCGGAATCAAATGGATGGTTTCCATTTCTTCCGACGCCATGGCCGCCAGGTGGCCGCCCCATTCGTTGGCTTCCAGCAGGATTTCGTTGGACAGCACGTCCAGCTTCTTCTGCACTTCGCCTTGGACGTTTTCGCTTTCCAGGCTGCCCAGGACGCCGCCCAAGGCGCCCTTGCTGACCGCATGGCTGATGGCCTTGCAGGCCCGCGCGACCACTTCGATCAGCAGTCGCACTTCCGGCGCCAGGGCTTGGGCGGAGCGTTGCTGCTCCACCAGGTATTGAGTCAGTGTTTTACGTTTCAAGAGGGTCTCCCTATGCTGCGAATTCTAAAGCCTTGGATACGATTTCCTGCACGTTGCGCGACAGCCCCTCGTGGGCGCGCACCTGTTGCAGGGCGGCCTGCATGGGGGCGCGCAGGGCGGGCACAAAACGCGCCCAGTTGTCCAGCGCGCGCGCCAGCCGGGCCGCGATTTCGGGGTTGAGTGCGTCCAGCGCCAAGACCTGCTCGGCCCAGAACGCATAGCCCGAGCCGTCCGGGTGGTGCATGCCGCGCGCGTTGTTCAGGCAGAACTGGAAAATAAGCGCGCGGGCGCGGTTGGGATTGCGCAGCGTGAAGGCGGGGTGCGTCATGAGCTCGCGCGCGGTATGCACCGTTGTCGAGCGCGCGGCGGCCTGCAAGGCGAACCATTTGTCGACCACCAGCGGGTTGTCGCGCCACTTGTCGTAGAACGCGGCCAGCGCTTCCTGCGGGAAGTCGCCCTGGCCGTAGTTGATCAGGGCGGACAGCGCGGCCATGCTGTCGGTCATGTTGCCGGCGCGTTCGTACTGCTGCTCGGCCAGGCGCTGGGCGTCGTGCTCGCCGGCGGCCAGCAGATGGCTCAGCGCCAGGTTCTTCAGCGCGCGCATGCCGGCGGGCACGGGTGCGGGGCTGTATTCGCCCGGCGTCTGGTTCTGTTCGAAAGCCAGGCGGAACTCAGCGGCCAGTTGGCGGCCCAGTTCGGCCCGCAGGAAGTCGCGGGCCACGGCCAGCGCGGGCGGGTCCACGGCGTGCATGCGCTCGGCCAGCGTCTTCTCTGACGGCAGCGCCAACGCGCGGGCGCGGTAGGCGGCGTCGATGGCCGGGTCGGTCAGCAGTGCGCGCCAGGCGTTGATGAAGGCGGCGTCGGCATGCAGGGTGCGGCCAGCCTGGCGGGCTTCGGCCAAGGCAAGAATCTGGCGCGTAGCCAGTTCCTGACCGGCTTCCCAACGGGCGAAGGGGTTGGTGTCGTGCGCCGACAGCAGCGCCAGTTCTTCGTCGGTCCAGTCGTAGTCGACGATGACGGGGGCCGAGAAATCGCGCAGCAACGACGGCACGGGGCGCTCGTCGATGTCTTCGAACACCCATTGCTGGCTGGACGTGGTCAGCTCCAGCAGCGCGGTTTCCTGGACGGCGCCGTCATGGCGCAGGGGCAGGGAGCGGCCATCCTGGTTCAGCAGGCCGATCGCGAACGGGATGTGATACGGCGCCTTGACGTAATCGGCGCCGGCTTTTCTCTCGACGCCCACCGGCAGGCATTCCTGGGTCAAGGTGACCGTGCAGCGGCGCGTGGCGGCGTCATGTTCAAGCTTGACGGCCACTCGCGGCGTGCCGGCCTGGCGATACCAGCGGCGGAAGACGGACAGGTCGCGGCCGGGGTGTTGGCGGACGTAGACCGATTCCATGGCGTCAACGAAGTCGTCGCAGGTGACGGCCTGCCCGTCGTGGCGGCGGAAGTACTCGTCCATGCCCGCGCGGAAACCTTCCTCGCCCAGCAGCGTGTGCTGCATGCGGATGACTTCGGCGCCTTTTTCATACACGGTTGCCGTGTAGAAGTTGCCGATTTCCTGGTAGCTCTCGGGGCGGATGGGGTGGGCCATGGGGCCGGCGTCTTCGGGGAACTGGGCGGCGCGCAGCGCCACCACGTCGTCGATGCGCTTGACCGCGCGCGCGCTGGCCGCCGCGGCGGCATCCATGTCGTGCGCCATCATGTCGGCGCTGAATTCCTGGTCGCGGAAAACCGTGAGGCCTTCCTTCAGGCTCAACTGGAACCAGTCGCGGCAGGTGACGCGGTTGCCGGTCCAGTTGTGGAAGTATTCGTGGCCGATCACGGATTCGATGCCTTCGTAATTGGCATCCGTGGCGCTGTCGGCATCGGCCAGCACGTAGGCGGCGTTGAAGATGTTCAAGCCCTTGTTTTCCATCGCGCCCATGTTGAAGTCATGGACGGCGACGATCATGAAGCGGTCCAGATCCAGTTCCAGGCCGAAGCGGGTTTCATCCCAGCGCAACGCGCGGACCAACGAATCCAGCGCCCATTCAGTCTTGGTTTCGGAACCTGGGTCGCTATAGACCTGAAGCAGCACGTCGCGGCCGCTGGCCGTCTTGACGGTGGTTTCGCGGTGGGTCAGGTTGCCGGCCACCAACGCGAACAGGTAGCAGGGCTTGGGGAATGGGTCTTCCCATTCCACCTCATTGCGGCCGTCGGGCAGTTGGCGCGAGGCCATGAGGTTGCCGTTGGACAGCAACACCGGGTATTGCGGCTGGGCGCGCAGCGTGACGCGATATCGCGACATTACGTCCGGGCGGTCGGCAAACCAGGTGATGCGGCGAAAACCCTCGGCTTCGCATTGCGTGAAGAAATTGCCGCCGGATACGTAAAGGCCCATCAGTGTGGAATTGGCGGACGGCTTGCAGCGGCTGATGATCTCGACGGTGGCATCGGCCGGCAGCCCGTAAATGGCCAGGTTCTGCTCGGACAGGTGATAGCTGTCGGCCGTGAGCGCGGCCCCATTGACGCCTACCGACACGAGTTCCAGGTCTTCTCCATCCAGGATCAAGGCCGCGTCGGCGCTGGCGCCGGGCTTGCGTTGCACGTGCATCGTGCAGCGCACCTCGGTGGCGTCAGGCGCCAGATCGAAGGCCAAAGCGACTTCGGGAATGTCGTAGGGGTAGGGCTGGTAATCCTTGCGATAAACGGTAATGGGCGTGTCGGTGCGCATGGAGTTGCAGTCCTGGTTGAACGAGGGGTCTATTGTAGTAGGTGGGCGCGATGCGTCGTCTGGGGCTTGCGGGCTACGGCAAACTTTTTACGGTGGCCCCAGTCAAAGCTCAGTATGATGGCGCCGTCGTGCGCAACAGGAGTCGCAAAAATGTTCCAAATGTCATCGTTCAGTGCGGGTCGTTGGGCTGGATTATTGGCTTTGGCGGGGGCGCTGACATTGACGGGTTGCGCCGCACCTTCCGTATCGGCGCGCGTCACATCATTCCAGCAATGGCCCACCGGTGTCGAAGGGCAGACATATCAGTTTGTGCCCGCGGATCCGAACCAGCTCAATAATCTGGAATACCAGTCTTATCAGGACATGGTGCGCGCCGGCATCGGTGCAACTGGCTTGGTCGAAGCGCAGCCGGGTGCCAAAGGGCGGTTTGATGTGTCATTCACTTATGGCACCAGCCAGACGCAGGTGATGGTGCGCCGGGCCTACGATCCCTACTTCTACGGCGGGTATGGCTATGGCGGCTATGGCGGTTTTTATGGACCGCGCCCCTGGGGGCCAGGCTTCGGCTATTGGGGGCCGGACTGGGTGGATGTACCCATGGCGGTGCAACGCAACACACTCAGCTTGAAGATCCGCGATACCCAGCGCGGGGGCGCGGAGGTATATCGGTCCACCGCCTTCATACTGAGCCAGGGTGATGATTTCGTGCGCACAATGCCGTATCTGGTGCGCGCGATATTCGACAATTTCCCCGGAAATAATGGGGCCGAGCGTGAAATCGAGTTCCCGCTGAGGTAGGCGCGGGCGCGATCCTGAGCTAAGTTTCAAAAATAAATCGGCGCACCATTTTGGTGCGCCGATTTATTTCTTACTGCAGAATAGGTTTTATTCTTTGATAAGAAAACTCTCGCGGGTGGCGCCGGAAGCTTCTTCAGCGGCGAGCCAGCGCGGTGCTTTGCCGCGACCGCTCCAGGTTTCGCCAGTTTGCGGATGACGGTACTTGGGTGCAACGGCGCGTTTGGGGGCGGTAGCGGGGCGGGCAGCCGCGCCAGCCTTGCGTCGCGCGCCAGGAGCCACGCGAGCGGGCTTGCCGGAGCCGTAAGCCGCAATGATTTCTTCCGGGGTAATGTCGTATTCGCGCATGGACGTGATGATGGAGCTGATCACGGGCTTGCGGCGCTTCGTTTGAAGGACTTCCGCCTTCTTTTGAAGCTTGTTGATTTCCTTCTCGATCTTTGCTTGCAGTGCTGCGTATGTTTCTCGGGCCATGGTTTATTCCTGATTATGGAACTGCTTTAATCGCCGGCGAAGTTATGTTTATTTGTTGTGCTTCGCATAATACAGAAGTTACGGCTTGACTTCTCTATTTTCGTGCTAATTACTTTGTATCAAAAGAGCCGCAAAGCCCGCGAGTATGCGGCTGGACGGGTGGCGCAAGATCTGGGAAGGATATTCCCAAATTTGGGACGATTTGAAACAAACGTCGCGTTGGTTCGCTGGGCGGACGAAACCGCCTAACAACGCCGCTTGCAGGCCCGTGTTGTTTCAACTGGCGAGCGAATACAGGTGTATGTCAGTTCATGTCCGAAGCATTTTCGCGTGGCCCGACTTCCATTTAACGGGGCGCGCTCAGGGTCTGTTTCGCTAAGCCATCATGCGTGATCCGAGGTTCCAAACCAGGCCCGGCAAAGGCGCACTATGCATTTTGGCATTGCTGATTTCGCGGATTGATATGGGAGCAAAACCGAACGCCTTTGGCCGCACGTGTATTTTCGGTGGTGCTTGTATGACGACCTATGACTATCCGCTTACCTTGTAGGCCAAGGGCGCCGCACGGGAACAAAACCGGATTCGGAGCCGGCAAAGTTGTTATGGCACCGAACAATATTTAGTTGTAATTGCTTAACTTGATACTCACTCTTGCGTCCCCATCTTATTGGGATGCCAATAATGTCCGCCCGTGCCGCTACCTGATCTGGACCTGGGTGGGACGCCGGACCCCGGTCGGCGGTACGATACGGTCTTGCGCATCAATGCAAAGCGCGCGGGCTCATGCCGCGCCGATGCCCCCTGAATAGAGCCTATGAAAATCACTGATCCCGCTATTGCTTCCCTTGCCACCGCCAAATCGCTACTGCTGGACCCTTGGGGCCTGACCGAAGCGGACATGGCTCGCGCGCTGGGTGAGATCTTCACCCACAAGGTCGACTACGCCGATCTGTACTTCCAGTACACGCGCAGCGAGGGGTGGAGCCTGGAAGAGGGCATCGTCAAGACCGGCAGCTTTTCGATCAGCCAGGGCGTAGGCGTGCGCGCCGTCAGCGGCGAGAAAACCGCCTTTGCCTATTCCGATTCGCTGTCCGCCGACGCGCTGCTGTCCTCGGCGCATGCCGTGCGCGGCATTGCGCGTCGTGGGGCGGGCAAGGTCAAGGTGGCGGCGCAGGTCGAGGCCGAAATGGGTCGCAGCCTGTACGCCGACATCGACCCCGTGGCCACCTTGAGCGCGCCGGAAAAGGTGGCGCTGCTGGAACGGATCGAGCGCATGGCGCGCGCGCAAGACCCGCACGTGATCCAGGTGATGGCGGGCTTGGGCGCTGAATACGACGTGGTGCTGGTGGCGGGCAGCGATGGCCGCCTGGCCGCGGATGTGCGCCCGCTGGTGCGCCTGTCGCTGACCGTGATCGCCGAGCGCAATGGTCGCCGCGAAATGGGTCACGCCGGGGGCGGCGGACGCCTGGGGCTGGCGTACTTCACCGACGAAATGCTGCAAGGCTATGTGGAACGCGCCGTGCACGAAGCCATGGTGAACCTGGAAGCGCGCCCCGCGCCCGCTGGCGAGATGACGGTGGTGCTGGGCTCGGGCTGGCCGGGCATCCTGCTGCACGAGGCCGTGGGCCACGGGCTGGAGGGCGACTTCAACCGCAAGGGTTCCAGCGTGTTCTCCGGTCGCATTGGTGAACGTGTCGCCTCCAAGGGCGTGACTGTCGTGGACGACGGCACCTTGCCGGACCGCCGTGGCTCGCTCAACATCGACGACGAAGGCAACGCTACCCAGCGCAACGTGCTGATCGAAGACGGCATCCTGCGCGGCTACATGCAAGACACGCTGAACGCCCGCCTGATGAAAACGGCCGCGACTGGCAACGGTCGCCGTGAGTCCTTCGCGCATCTGCCGATGCCGCGCATGACCAATACGTACATGCTGGCTGGCGACAAGCCCGCCGAAGAAATCGTCTCGTCCGTCAAGCGCGGCCTGTATGCGGTCAATTTCGGCGGTGGCCAGGTTGACATCACCAGCGGCAAGTTCGTGTTCTCGGCGTCCGAGGCTTACATGATCGAAGACGGCAAGGTGACCTACCCGGTCAAGGGCGCCACGCTGATCGGCAACGGCCCTGACGCCATGACCCGCGTCACCATGATCGGCAACGACCTGCAACTGGATTCGGGCGTGGGCACCTGCGGCAAGGACGGCCAAAGCGTGCCGGTGGGCGTAGGCATGCCGACCGTGCGCATGGAAGGCCTGACCGTGGGCGGCACCGCCTGATTGCAAAACGGGGCTGCCACATTCGATTAAAAACGATGTGACGGCCCCAAAAAACTGTGCTAGAGTCGTTTCCCATGAAATTCGCGTCCCCCGCCTTTTACTTTTATTTTTATAAGTTTCTGAAGCCGCTGGCGGAGGAAGGGACGCGCTCAATCTGAAGTTTGGAAAGAATCCCCCCCAAAAAAGCCGCCAGCGAACTGGCGGCTTTTTTTGTGCCGCCGGGATCGGAATAGACCGATCGGATTGGACCCGTTGGCGGGCAACCCAGGAGCAGTACCGTGTCACACAATACCGACGACCTTCGCATC